>CADBXH010000041.1 GCA_902798605.1 uncultured Ruminococcus sp.
ATTTATGAGCCCGACGAAGATGAGCTCGGATAAAACGTCCGGTTTGGTCGCGAAGCTCGCGATCGAAAACACGGCGTTCAGCTTTGACAGGGAGTTTTCTTATTCCGTGCCGGATTCGCTTGCAAATGACTGTCAGGCGGGCAAGCGCGTGCTCGTGCCGTTCGGCAGGGGCAACCGCAAGCGGCAGGGGATAATCACCGAGGTCGCGCAGTCGTCCGATTCCGAGGACTTGGGCGGGCTCAAAAGCATTATTACTGTGCTCGATCCCGAGCCCGTGCTCAGCCCCGAGCTTCTGAAAACCGCGCGATTTATGAAGGAGCATTACTTCTGCACTCTGTACGAGGCGGTAAAAACAATGCTTCCCGCCGGAGTCAATTACAGGCTGACGACCGTGTACGGCGTTAGGCTCAACGACGATGGCTTTGAGCTCAGCGACGAGGAACAGCGGCTTTACAACTACCTTCTTCAAAAAAAGAAGTCGGTAAAGCTCGATAAGATCCTCGACGATTTCGGTTTTACCGACAGCTCGGTTTTGGATAAGCTTGTAAACGACGGCTTGCTCTATAAGTCGGACGAAGCGTTCAGGCGCATAAACGACGCGGTTATGAAGATGGCGGCGGTAAGCCCGAACGCCGACGAAGCATCCGCAAAGCTCACGCCGAAGCAGAGCGAGGTCTTTGAGCTTATAAAGATGTCGGGCGGAGTCTCGGTCAAGGAGATACGCTATTTTACCGGCGTTACTTCCTCCGTTATCGACGCGCTCCAAAAAAAGGGACTCATTTACTTTTACGACGAAGAGGTTTTCAGGATAGACAGCCGCGCAGAGGACAGCGATATCCCCGAAATCGAGCTGTCCGAAGAACAGCGCAGGGCGTGCGATGACCTCTATAACGATTACACCGACACAAAGCCCCATGTGAGCCTGCTCTACGGAGTGACCGGCTCGGGCAAGACGAGCGTGTTTATGAAGCTGATCGAGCGCGTTATCGACCGCGGCGAGGGCATAATCGTAATGGTTCCCGAGATCTCGCTGACGCCTCAGTTCGTGTCGCTGTTCTCAAGCCGCTTCGGCGATAAGATCGCCGTTTTCCACAGCGCGTTGTCACTCGGCGAAAGACTTGACGAATACAAGCGCGTCAAAAAGGGCTTGGCAAAAATAGTGATAGGCACGCGCAGCGCGGTGTTCGCGCCGTTTGAAAGCGTCGGGCTTATCATTATGGACGAGGAGCAGGAGTACAGCTACAAGTCGGAGAGCTCTCCGCGTTATCACGCGCGCGAGATCGCGATGTTCCGCTGCGCCCAAAGCAACGGACTGCTTGTCCTCAGCTCCGCCACACCGAGCGTAGAGAGCTACTACTACGCAAAAACAGGCAGATATTCGCTCAACGTTTTGACAAAGCGCTACGGCAAAGCCGTACTGCCGGAGGTCATAACGGCGGATATGAACGCGGAGCTCCAAAGCGGCAACGCCACGGGATTTTCCGATGTTCTTCTGCAAAACATAGAATACAACCTCGAGCACGGCAATCAGAGCATTCTGCTGCTCAACCGCAGGGGTCACAATTCGTTTGTCACCTGCACAAAATGCGGCGACGCCATGACCTGCCCAAACTGCTCGATCTCACTTACATATCACAGCCGCAACAACCGGCTTATGTGCCACTACTGCGGCTATTCGATACCATTCACCGGCGAGTGCGCTACCTGCCACGGTCACACTTTAAGAATGGGCGGAACAGGCACTCAAAAGGCTGAGAAGGACATCGCCGAGATTTTCCCCGAGGCGAGGATCCTCAGAATGGACACCGACGCGGCGTCATCAAAAACCGCCTACGAAAAGATGATAACCTCTTTTTCAAACGGAGAGTACGATATTTTGGTAGGCACCCAGATGGTAGCCAAGGGACTTGATTTTCCGAACGTAACGCTCGTGGGCGTGCTCAACACCGACCACGCGCTCTACGCGGACGATTACCGCAGCTATGAGCGTGCGTTTTCTCTGCTGACCCAAGTGGTGGGCAGAAGCGGCAGGGGAGAGCGCAAGGGTATCGCGGTAATCCAGTCGTATACCCCCGATAACCTGATAATCTCAATGGCGGCAAGGCAGGATTACGACGCCTTCTTTGACACCGAGATCAAAATCAGAGAGGCTATGCTCTATCCGCCGTTTGCCGATATTTGCCTGATAGGCTTTGTCGGCGCTGACCAAACAAAAACGCTCAAGGCGGCAAAGGGGTTCCTTGCAGAATTCGCAAAGCTCGCAAAAGCGGAGTACAGCGAACTGCCTATACGCGTCCTCGGGCCATCGCCCGCGCTTGTTATCAAGGTCAGCAATAAATACAGATATAAACTTATCATAAAATGCAAAAATAACCGCGCGTTCAGGGAGCTTCTCTCCCGCGTGCTCGTCAGCTTCGGCACAAGCCGCGACTACGCTGACGTCACCGCCTATGCGGATATGAACGCGCTCGTATGCTAAGGCATTATTATAAGGAAGATGAAAAATGGCAATCAGAAACATTGTTAAGGACGGCGACCCGATCCTGAAAAAGAAATGCCGCCCTGTAGAAAAATTTGACAAAAAGCTTGCGATCCTGCTCGATGATATGGCAGAGACAATGCACCAGGCGAACGGAGTAGGTCTTGCCGCACCGCAGGTAGGAATGCTCAGAAGAGTTGTTGTGATCGACATCGGCGAGGGCGTGATCGAGCTCGTCAACCCAAAGATCATCGCTTACAGCGGCGAGCAGGAGGGGATAGAGGGCTGTCTTTCGTTCCCCGGCGAGTGGGGCTTGGCAAAGCGACCCAACTACGTCAAGGTCAAAGCTCAGGACAGAAACGGCGACGAATTTGAAATCGACGGCGAAGAGCTGCTCGCAAGGGCTTTCTGCCACGAGATAGACCACCTCAACGGCGTTGTGTTTAAGGATGTAGCTGACAGGATGTTGTCGGCAGCCGAAATCGAAGAAATGGAAAAGAAAAACAAATGAAGATAGTATATATGGGCACGCCCGACTTTGCCGTGCCCGCGCTCAAAAAACTGGCGGCGTGCGAATCGCATACTGTGGTCGCGGTGTTCACCCAGCCGGACAAGCCGAGGGGCAGAAAAATGATATTGACCCCTCCGGACGTTAAGGTCTGCGCCAACGAGCTCGGTATCCCCGTGTATCAGCCCGCCACAATGAGATCGGAAGAAGCGTATAATTCATTAAAAGAATTAAATCCTGACGTGATAGTCGTCGCCGCTTACGGTCAAATATTGCCTAAACCGGTGCTTGATCTGCCAAAATACGGCTGCGTAAATATCCACGGCTCGCTTCTGCCAAAGTACCGCGGAGCCGCGCCGATACAGCAGAGCGTGCTTGACGGCGAAAAGATCACGGGCGTCACAACGATGCTTATGGACGTCGGGCTCGATACCGGCGACATTCTGCAAACGGCTGAGACCGAGATCGGCGAAAACGAGACCGCGGGAGAGCTTTTTGACCGCCTTGCCATCCTCGGCGGAGAGCTTATTATAGAAACGCTCGAAGCGCTGCAAAACGGCACGGCCACCGCGCAAAAGCAGAATGAAGCTTTGAGCACACACACCACAAAAATCGACAAATCCCTGTGCCCGATAGATTTTAATAAAACGGCATCGGAAGTCCACAATAAGGTAAGAGGTCTCAACCCCTGGCCGATCGCCACAACAACGGTATCCGGCAAGCGCGTAAAGGTCTACTCAACAAGGCTTTCCGAAATGACGGGAGAGGCGGGGACTGTACTCAGCCTAAAGCCCTTTGTCGTAGCCTGCGCCGAGAATTCGGTCGAGATATTAGAAATCCAGCCCGAGGGCAAAAAGCGAATGACCGCCGAAGCGTTCCTCGCCGGGCATAAGCTGCAAATCGGAAAACATCTGTAATAATGTAGGGGCGGACCCATGTGTCCGCCCGTTGACCCGCAAATGTTTGATTTTTGGCGGGCGGACACGCGGGTCCGCCCCTACGAAAATATTTATATGTTTACCGGAGGTTAATATGCGTTTTTTATACGGCTTTGACTACACATATTTAATATTCATCGTGCCTTGCATAATCATTACGCTGATTTGCCAGATCCGTGTTAAGTCGGCATTTTCAAAGTATTCAAACATCCCCAATTCGCGCAATATGACAGGCGCTCAGGCGGCGGAATATGTGCTCAGGCAGAACGGAGTCACGGGCGTGCGGATCGAGCACGTCGCGGGCTCATTGTCCGATCACTTCGACCCGCGCTCAAACACTATCAGGCTTTCCGATACGGTTTACGGAGTCGAGTCTGTCGCAGCGGTAGGAGTAGCAGCTCACGAGGCCGGTCACGCCGTACAGCACGCGAAAAACTACCTGCCGAATAAAATCAGGGGAGCGATACTCCCCGCCGCGAGAGTGGGCTCGTCACTGAGCTGGATTTTTATCCTTATCGGCTTTGTTTTTTACTACAAAGTCGGCGCGTTGTTCCTGTATATCGGCATTATCCTGTTTTCGGCTTCGGTGCTCTTTACACTGGCGACCCTTCCTGTTGAGTTCGACGCCTCAAGGCGCGCGCTGAAAACATTCAGAGATACAAATCTTTTGCTGCCCGAGGAATACAACGGCGCAAGAAGCGTTCTGCGCGCGGCAGCTATGACATATGTAGCTTCCGCTTTGACAGCGATCATGCAGCTGTTAAGATTGCTGTTTATAGCGCGGCGCAGGAATTAAAGAATAACGGAGAGATAAATGGCTGATCCCAGAAACACTGCCCTTGCGGTACTGCTTAAAATCGAACAGGACAAGGCGTACTCCAACATCGCGCTCAACAACGCGGTCAAGGAGCAAAAGCTGAATAAAACGGACAGCTCGTTTGTCTCTGCGCTTGTATACGGCGTTTTGGAGCGAAAGCTCACGCTCGACTACATTATAAAACAGT
The DNA here is from genome assembly GCA_902798605.1 of uncultured Ruminococcus sp. The sequence continues at coordinate 4,930 of CADBXH010000041.1, forward strand.
ATTCTAAAATTCCTTTAAGGAAAATTGAATTAAAAACAAAGCTGATTTTACGCCTCGGGATACTACAGCTTTTGTTTATGGACAAGATCCCCGAGAGCGCCGCGGTCAACGAGAGCGTAAAGCTCGCGAAAAAGCATAAGCTCCAAAAATCCGCGGGATTTATAAACGGAATCCTGCGCAGCATCACCCGCGCTGAGGTAAAGTACGAATTGCCCGACAAAAGCGATTTGGCGTACTTTTACAGCATAAAATACTCCGTTCCGCAGGAACTTGTAAGATTGTGGCTTAATTCTTATGGAGAATTAAACGCCGAAGAGCTATTCAAAAACCTCAGCGGCAGACCTAAGATCTGCGCAAGGGTAAACACGCTTAAAACCGACCCTGACACTCTTATTGTAACGCTTAAAGAATCGGGAGTATCGGCTGAAAAATCAGATATATTAAAAAACGCCCTGTACCTCAAAAACACGGGCGCGATAGAAAGGCTCGGCGCGTACAAAAGCGGATTGTTCCATATCCAAGATTTGTCCTCGCAGCTCTGTGTCGATATGCTGTCGCCAAAGCCGAGGGATATAATGCTCGATATTTGCGCGGCTCCCGGCGGCAAGAGCTTCACGGCGGCTCAGTATATGGAAAACCGCGGCAAGATATTTGCCTGCGACCTCTATGACCATAAGCTGAATCTCATCAACAGCGGCGCAAAAAGGCTCGGAATAAGTATTATCCACACCTCTATCCGCGACGGCGCCTGCGGAGCATCACTTCCGCTTGCAGACAAGATACTTTGCGACGTTCCGTGCAGCGGCTTGGGAATCCTATCCCGCAAGCCCGAGATCAGGTACAAGGACGATATTATCGACAACGACCTGTCCGAGCTACAATACAAGATACTCTGCCGCAGCGCTGAGAATTTAGCGGTGGGCGGCAGGCTTGTGTATTCCACCTGTACTCTTAATCCCACCGAAAACAACCAAAACGCCGCGCGTTTTCTGCGCGAGCACCCGAATTTTGAGGGAGTAAAGCTCAGCCTGCCAAACGGCGTTGAGCGTATGACCGATGAGCAGGAGTACGAGATCACGCTTTCGCCGCATAAGGCGAACACCGACGGTTTTTACATAGCCGCGTTTACAAGGAGGGCGTAAAATGAACTCCTTAAAAGATATAAAGTCCCTTATCCCCGAAGAGCTCAAAGCCTTCCTAACCGAAAACGGTTTTAAGCCTTTTAGGGAAAAGCAGGTCACAGACTGGCTCAAAAAGGGTGTGACGTCCTTTGATGAGATGAAAAACATCCCGTCCGAGCTGAGAGATTTTTTAAAAACAAGATGTTACATTTCTGTTGCATATATTGAAAAAAAACTCAAATCAAGGTATGATAAAACAGTAAAGTACCTTTTTGCGCTCTGCGACGGTGAATACGTTGAAAGCGTGGTTATGAGCTATAAACACGGCTGGTCAATGTGTATATCCACGCAGGTCGGATGCAAGATGGGCTGTACCTTTTGCGCCACGGGAAAAAGCGGTTTTTCGCGCGATTTAACAGCGTCCGAAATGCTCGCTCAGATCGAAGTCGCGCAGAAGGACTTGAACATCAGAATATCAAACGTAGTCCTGATGGGTATGGGCGAGCCGCTCGATAACTTTGACAACGTGGTACGGTTCCTTACGATCGTGACCTCGGAGCAGAGCCTCAACATCGGCGCGCGTCACATAACCCTTTCAACCTGCGGTATCGTGCCGAAGATATACGAGCTCGCGAAGCTAAAGCTGCAAATCAACCTTGCGGTGTCGCTTCACGCTCCTAATGATGAGATCAGACGGCAGACAATGCCGGTTGCTAAGGCGTACCCGATGGATACGCTGCTAAAGGCGTGCAAAGACTATTTTGATATGACAGGCAGACGCGTCACCTTTGAATACGCGCTTATCAGCGGAGTGAACGACAGCGATATTTGCGCTGACGAGCTTGCACAAAAGCTTAAAGGGCTCAACTGCCACGTCAATCTTATCCCCGTAAACTCGGTCGAGGGCACGGGCTACACCAAAAGCGATATTAAAAGACAGCAGTCTTTTGTAAATATACTCACCGAAAACGGCACAGCCGCAACAGTAAGAAGAACGCTGGGCAGTGACATAAACGCTTCCTGCGGTCAACTAAAAAGAAATCAATTAAGTAAGGAGGATAAATAACTTTGGAAGTATTCAGCAAGAGCGATATCGGACTCGTCCGAACCCAAAACCAAGACGATTTTCGCTTCGGAGTTATTTCTCCAAGCTGTGTATGGGCAGTGGTATGCGACGGTATGGGCGGCGCCAACGGCGGCAACATAGCCAGCGCTACCGCGGCGGAGTACATCAGCACAAAAATTACCGACTTATATAAGGACGATATGACAAAGGAGCAAATCGGCGAACTGATGGCGGAGATCGTTATGAACGCGAATCTGCAGGTCTTTGAGCTCGCCTCAAAGGATCCCGAGCTTACCGGAATGGGAACGACCTGCGAATTTGTCTTTGTTAAGGACACCACCGTTCACGTAGTTCACGTAGGCGACAGCCGGACATACGCTATCCGCGGAGGCAAGATAAAGCAGCTTACCGAGGATCACTCTGTCGTTCAGGAAATGGTTCGCCGCGGCGAGCTGACCTATGATCAGGCTCAAAATCATCCTAATAAGAATTTCATCACCAGAGCGCTGGGCATCAAGCCCTCCGTAAGGCTCGATTATATAGAGGCGAACTTTATTTACGGAGACGTGCTTTTGATTTGCACAGACGGTCTTTCCAACTGCGTATCCACAGGCGATATGGTCAAAATTTGCCACGAAAACCGCGGCGACAGCCTTATCAATAAGCTTGTAGAGTGCGCTAAAGAAGGCGGCGGACAGGACAACATCACCGCCACCGTGATTTACTGAGAAAGGGAGGCTTAGGTTATGGATAAATATATCGGCAAGCGACTTGACGGACGTTACCGTATACCGCTGTAACGACACCGTAGACGACAGAGAAGTCGCGATCAAAATATTAAAGGACGAATACCTCAACAACGAGGAGTTTATTCGCCGCTTCAAAAATGAATCAAAGGCTATCGCCATGCTTTCACACCCCAACATCGTAAAGGTGTACGACGTAAGCTTCGGCGATATGATCCAGTATATCGTAATGGAATACATTGACGGTATCACCCTTAAAGAATATATCGAGAGCCAGGGTATAATCGAGTGGAAGGACGTTATCCACCTTATGACCCAGGTGCTCAAGGCGCTGCAGCACGCGCACGAGAGCGGTATCGTTCACCGCGACATCAAGCCGCAGAACATTATGCTTCTTCAGGACGGCACTATCAAGGTGACGGACTTCGGTATTGCCAGATTCTCAGACAAGGCGACCCGCACGATGACCGACCAGGCTATCGGTTCCGTTCATTATATCGCGCCCGAGCAGGCAAAGGGCTCCGTTACCGATGGAAAAACCGACATCTACTCGGTCGGCGTAATGCTCTATGAGATGCTCACGGGCAGACTTCCCTTTGACGGCGACAGCGCGGTAACAGTCGCGCTTATGCAGCTGCAGTCGACCCCCAAGCGCCCGCGCGAGGTCAACCCCGGCATACCTATCGGACTTGAACAGATCACTATCCGCGCAATGCAAAAGCAGCCCGAGGACCGCTACGCCTCAGCTGCCGAGATGCTCAGCGATCTCGAGCGTTTCAGGCTCAACCCCTCGATAGTGTTCGATTACGGCACAAACTTTATCGACCGCCAGCCCACAAAGCACGTCGGCGGAAAGGATGAAAAGGACGAGGGCAACAAGGTAGACAAAAAGGACGTTGATATGCCAGAGCCCGAATATGCGTATGAGGACGAGCCCATAAAGGAGCATAAGCCCATTTTCCACATTTTAAAGGGCGTTTTGATCGCGGCTATCATTATGCTTCTTATCTTTTCCGGAATAGGTATTTTCCAGGCGATGAATTCCGGTCAGGCAAAGGATGTTGATGTTCCCAATTACGTCGGCAAGACTATTGTTGAGGCAAAAGAGGACAATCCCGAAGAGTTCCAGTTTGACATAAAAAGTAAATTTGTAGAAGGACAGGAGCTCGGAGTTATTATAGATCAGGAACCCGAGGCGGGCTCAATGAAGGTCAAGTCCGGATCAACTATCAAGCTGACGGTCAACGGAACCGACACCGAGATTCCGGTTCCCTTTATTCAGAATTTAAGCGAAAACGACGCTATAAAAACACTCAAGGAAAAGAGTCTTATTCCAAAGATAGTTTATGTTGAAGACTCAAAAACACCTAAGGGTTATACAATAGATTCGTTCCCGTCCGCCGGAGCAAAGACAACGATCGGTTCTACGGTCTGTGTATATGTTGCCAACGGTGAACGCGCGGGTGTGGTTGAGATCCCCGCGGTGCTCGGTATGAATGAATCCGAAGCAAAATCAGCCCTTGAAGAGCTCGGACTTACGGTAGAAACCGTTTATGATGACGAGAGCAAAGAGGCAAAGGATTCCGTAATCAGTTCATCTCCGCTTCCTTACGGAAAGGTAGAGAAGGGCACTGTTGTTACCCTGACGGTAAGCTCGGGTAAGGGTGACAAAAAGACGGTAGAGGTCATAGTTGACCTTCCGCCGAATGCCACTAAATCACTTGAGATGACCGTTACAGTCGATGGTGAGGTCGACAGCTCACTGTCACAGACGGTAGATCCCGGCAGCGGCAGCGTAACGCTGAGCTTTGAGGGTACAGGCAAAAAGACTGTAGTCGTTGAGCTTGACGGTCAGGTTTACCGAGAGTACACGATCGACTTTACAACGGGCTCGATAACTAACACCGTAGCGCACGACTATGTTCCCGAGACCGAGCCGCCCACGGAGCCGCCCACGGAGCCTCAGACTGATGTTCCGCCTGTGACTCAGGCAACCGAGACTCCCGAACAGCCTACAGCCGATCCAAATCAAGTTATGCCATATTAAAGAGCTTTATGCAAAAAAAACAGGGTATATTAATGAAGTCGGTCGGCGGATTTTACTATGTCCGCTGCGGCGATAAAGAGTATGAATGCAAAGCAAGGGGAAGCTTCCGCAAAAAGGGAAGCTCCCCCGTTGCGGGTGACAGGGTAGAGATATCCGTTCCCGATGACGGCTTTTGTGCTATAGAAAAGATCCTTGAACGCAAAAACAAGCTAAAGCGTCCTGCGCTTGCTAACATCGACGCGCTTGTTATCGTTTGTTCAACGGTCGACCCGCTGCCTAATTTTACCGTGATTGACAAGATGACCGCGGCGGCGGTGAATAACGATATGACGCCGGTTTTGGCGGTGTCAAAAAATGATATAAAAAACGGTGACGAGGTCTGTGAGATCTACCGCAAAAGCGGGATAAAGGTTTTTCAGTGCTCGCCCGAAGACCAAAGCGAGGTCGACTCTCTAAGAGATTTTCTCAGGGGCAAAGTTTCGGCGTTTACCGGTAACAGCGGAGTGGGCAAGTCTACGCTCCTTAATATGCTGTTCCCGTCGCTCGAGCTTGAAACGGGACAAATCAGCGAAAAGTTAGGCAGAGGCAGACACACCACAAGGGTGGTCGAGCTGTTTGAGCTTGACGGATGTTATGTCGCCGATACCCCGGGATTTTCCACGGTAGACCTACAGCGGTACGAAATGATAGACAAGGAGCAGCTTCAGTACTGCTTCCCCGAATTTGAAAAATACCTTGGTCAGTGCCAATTCACCTCTTGCTCGCACACCTGCGAAAAGGGCTGCGCGATCATCGAAGCTCTCAATAACGGAGAGATCAGCGAATCGCGCCACAAAAGCTACGTGCAGATGTATAACGAGGTAAAGGATATAAAGCACTGGCAGATAAAGTGATATATGAATTGTTTGATTATTGCGGGCGCTCCCGAATATGATATTGATCTGATAAAGGAGCAGTCCCAAAAAAGCGATTTGATCATATGCGCCGACAAAGGCTATACCTACGCTAAAATCGCGGGTGTAAAGCCAGACATAGTTATAGGTGATTTTGACTCTTGTACCGATGAAGTCAGCGGTGATTTTGAGACAGTAAAGCTCAATACCGACAAGGATTTCACCGACACGCATATCTGTGTTGACAAGGCTCTTGAAACGGGCTGTAAGGAAATAACTATCCTTTCCGCCGTAGGCGGCAGGCTTGATCATACGCTTGCGAATCTCTATCTGCTTGGTTACATAGCGGACAAAGGCGGCAGGGGAGTGCTGCTCTCAAAAAAAGAGAGGATAGAGCTCTTAACAAAGGGAAAGACCGTTTTCAGCGGAATGGGTTCCCTGACTTTTTCGGTTTTTCCTTTTGGGTGCGATCGTGTGACCCTCTCTATCAAGGGGGCAAAATACGAGCTTGATGATTATATTATGAAAAGCAACGTTCCGATCGGCGTTTCTAATTTATTTGACTCAGACGATTGTGAGATCGAAATCACCGATGGCAGGGCGCTTGTTATAATCAACCGGAATAATGAATTTTTATAACATAATATAAAACTCAAATAAAAAAGGTAACAAAATGAATACTTTTCGGGTACCACAGTATATTGTGGAAAAACCGATTTTTTATGAATAATCCTCAAAATGTTACCTTGAATTATGTTAGTGTTGACTGACGGCGGTGTGCTGTCAATAACAAAACTGTAATTAAAATGACACTTAATAATCTTGAAAAGAATAATAAGTGTGTGTTATAATTCTTTATAGAAAAAATAGGAAGTAATCTGAAAATAACGAAGTTTGAATAACGGAAGATATTATTTGGAGTGAGCATAGTATGTCATTATGTATGGGATGTATGCAGGATAGGGGCAGCAACAGAATTTGTCCTCACTGCGGTTTTGACAATTCCGAAAAACAACAGGCGCCGTTTTTACCGTACGGTACTGTTTTAATGAATCGATATATCATAGGCGCCGGTATTGATAATAACGGCGAGAGCACACGTTATCTCTGCTATGATAAGCAGACTGACGAAGTACTTATCGTCTGCGAGTTTTTGCCGATCGGTCTGTTCAGCAGAAACGAGGGCGAAAAGAATGTTAAGGTCAATTACGAAAACCGTAACACTTACAACAAGCTCAAGGACGATTTTGTAAATTACTATAAGACGCTTTTAGAGTTAAGAGAGCTTTCCGCTCTGCTTAAAGTACATAATATTTTTGAAGAGAACAACACGGCGTATGTCATTGAAGAAAACGAGGATCTTATTCCCTTTGAGGAGTATGTTCAGCGCAGCAACGGCAATCTCGAGTGGGATATCGCAAGACCTCTCTTTATGCCGGTCATCTCGGCGCTTGAGGCTCTCCACAAAAGAGGAGTCGGCCACTACGCTATTTCTCCCAAGAATATGTTCATCACTGCATCGGGCAAGATAAAGATCAGCGGCTTTGCTACCGAAAACGAACGCAAGCGCGGTACTGCGCTCAAGTCTCAGCTTTTCTCGGGCGCGGCGGCTCCCGAGCAGTACGAAAAGAACTTCCCGCTTGACGATATAACCGATATATACGGCTTCTGCGCGACGCTGTTCTTTGCGCTGACAGGCAATATGCCCAAGAGCGCTCCCGAAAGACTTAAAGACAGCCGCCTGCTTATGAGCACAAACACAGTAAAGAGGCTTCCTCCTCACGTTGTATCGGCGCTCGCAAACGGGCTTCAGGTCGAGAGAGAAAACCGTATCACCGATTTTGACGAGCTCCGTTCTCAGCTTTCTGTCGCGCATACCGCAAAGGCTATACAGGACGAGATCTCGCGTACCGCGAGTATGAATATCTCTAAAAACGGTGACGAAAAAAGATATAAAAACAGTATGTCGCCCGTGACAATAGCGATTATTTCCGGGGCAATAACCGCGGTTTTGCTCGGTATAGTCATCGCGATACTGTTTATGAATAATATCAATCCGTTTATGAGCCTGTTCGGCGGCGATAAAACTCCTACGGTAGAGTCGACCGCAAATACGGAGTGGACAGGTCCCACGGTTCCCAACTATGTAGGCAAAACCTACGATCAGGTCGCCAAAGAGGTTGAGGGTCAGGAAAAAATCAAGCTCTATCGCAACTATACCGACGAATACAGCGACGAGTATAAAGAGGGCGTTGTAATGGCTCAAAACCCCGAGGCGGGTTCAAAGATCGCTCAGGAAGAGGACGTTAATGTAAGCGTTACCATCAGCAAGGGTCCGAAAATGCGTGAACTTCCCGCTATTGAGGGATTGACTCTTGACGAGGCGTCCGCGGCAATCGGTAAACAGGGGCTCCTCGCGACTCCCGAATACCAGTACAGCGACAAATACGCTAACAACAGAGTCATCGGTTATAAAAACCAGCAAAAGGGCGATACCGTTGAGTTCGGTACAAACGTAACTGTAATAGTCAGCAAAGGTCCCGAGCCCAAAGACAGCAGTAACAGCGATTGATCAACAAAAACATAAAGCTAACTTCGGATTTACGGAGTTAGCTTTTTCTTTGTCTTTATTAATAATTCTCTTTATTTTCAGTATCAAATGTTGCATTTGCAACTGAAATTAATAGCTATATGAGGTATAATATCAAAAAGGTAAGGCAATGACTTATCGACAATAATGCTATTCCTTCTATAACCCAATATACCCCCTAAAACAACCGAGTTCATCTCGGTTGTTTTTCTTTTAGCGGCGGCAACGTTACGTTGCATCCAATTTGAGAAGATAGTTCGGCGGCAACGTGACGTTGCATCCAATTCGAGAAGAAAGTTCAGCGGTAACGGAAAGCTTGGATTCCCGACAGCGAACGTCTGCTTTTGTAGGGGTCGGTCAATACCGCCCTTTTTTTAGTTTATTATCAACAAAAACTTAATAACTTTTTGTGACTGCTAAAATTTTTATTGTAACAGCAGTCATTTTTTTATGTATGTTTAGTGATTTTGCCTATGTCATTTTTGATATTATTGTGATATAATAAAAATGTAAAAAATGCAGTGAATATCTTATGTTTGGGGGATTAATGATGTTCAGCGTAGGGCAAAATGTACTTTACGGTACAAACGGTGTTTGCGTTGTAAATGATATTACGGAAAAGAAGATCGGAAAAGTTTCTATGGAGTACTATGTCCTCAAGCCCCTTGCGACCGATTCTTCGACTCTGTTTGTTCCCACTCATAACGAAGAGCTCGTAAAACGTATCCGCGGGGTTCTTAATAAAGATGATATCGACAGTATCCTCTCCGACCTTCCCGATATAGGCGAATGGAATGAGAACAAGCAGGAGCGCTCGGATGATTTCAAAAGCATTGTTACAGGCGGCGACTGTGTTGAGCTTATCAGGATGATAAGGCTCATCCAGTCTCATTCCGATGAACTCGCCGAGATCGGACGTCACCTGCATATGTCCGACGAACGCTTCTTGAAGGAAGCCGAAAAAATGGTTTCAGAGGAAGTATCCCTCGTCCTCAATGTGGATAAGGATACAGCTATTGAACTTATATTGAAATAAAATTATGGGACGGTCAGTGACCGTCCCGTTTTTTTAACCCTTCATAGTTAACGATATCCTGTTTTTCTTAACGTCAACCGAAAGTATCTTTACATTCACGATATCGCCGACCTTCAGCACCTCCGAGGGGTGCTTTATGTATTTGTCGCAGATCTGGGATATGTGTACAAGTCCGTCCTGGTGAACGCCGATGTCCACAAACGCGCCGAAGTCGATAACATTTCGCACCGTGCCCTTTAGCTCCATACCTTCTTTTAAATCCTTGATATCGAGCACGTCGGAGCGGAGCATGGGCTTGGGCATCTCGTCACGCGGGTCGCGCCCGGGCTTGGACAATTCCTTGACTATATCATCGAGCGTAGGCAGTCCGATCTCGAGCTTTTCCGCCATTGTCTTTGTGCCGTACTGCTTAACTCTCTGCGGAAGATCGCCGAACTTGGCGGTCTTTATTTCTTTATCAGAATAATCCACGAGCTTTAACAGCTCTTTCGCGGTAGTGTAGCTTTCGGGGTGAACGCCCGTATTGTCGAGCGGATTGCGACTTTCGGGTACTCTTAAAAAACCCGCGCACTGTTCAAACGCCTTGGGGCCGAGCTTCGGTACTTTCTTTAATTCTGCACGAGAATTAAAAGCGCCGTTTTCCTCTCTGTAAGCCACAATGTTTTTGCACACTGTCGAGTTGAGTCCCGACACCCTGATAAGCAGGGCGGGGGAGGCTGTGTTCAGGTCGGCGCCGACCGAGTTTACGCAGTCCTCAACAACACCGTCAAGCGTTTCTCCGAGCTTTTTCTGCGGCATATCGTGCTGGTATTGACCGACGCCGATCGCCTTTGGCTCGATCTTTACGAGCTCCGCGAGCGGGTCCTGCAATCTTCTCGCGATAGACACCGCGCTCCTGAGCGTCAGATCAAGCTCCGGCAGCTCGGTAGCGGCCAATTTAGAGGCAGAGTAGACCGAAGCTCCCGCCTCGCTGACGACCATATAATAGACCGTGTGGTCGGCTTCCTTTATCGCATCGGCGGCAAACATCTCTGTCTCCTTGCTCGCCGTGCCGTTACCGATAGAAATAATATCAACGTTGTGCTTCTTGATAAGCTCAAGCAGCTTTCTTTTTGACTGAGCGATCTTCAGCTCCGAGTGAGTGGGGTAGATGACCGCGGTGTCGAGCACCTTGCCCGTGTCGTCAACTACCGCGACCTTGCAGCCCGTTCTGTAGCCCGGGTCGAGTCCGAGTACGGTCTTGCCTTTAACGGGCGGCTGCATAAGGAGCTGTTTTAGGTTGACCGCGAACACCTTCATAGCGTTTTCGTCGGCGGTCTCCGTTAGTTCCGAGCGTATCTCGCGCTCAATGGAGGGGAAGATGAGCCTTGTGTATGCGTCATCGCCGGCGGCCTTCAAAATATCCGAGCAAAGCGGATTTGTGCCCTTGTCGAGCGCGCGGTTGATAATCCCGAGTGGCAGTTCTTTATCAAGCTCGATACCAACCTTCAAAAATCCCTCTTTTTCGCCTCTGTTAACAGCTAAAACACGGTGACCCGCTATCTTTTTGACCGATTCGCAGTAGTCGTAGTAGTTCGTATAAACGCTGTCCTGCTCCTCGTCGGAAGCTACAGATTTGAGCGAAGCATTCTTCCTGAAAATATCGCGCAGTCTTTTTCTGATTTCCGCGCTGTCCGAGAGCTGTTCGGCTATAATATCCATCGCGCCGTTTATAGCGTCCTGAGCGGTTGGGACTTCCTTTTCCTCGTCCACAAAGTTCTCGGCGTATTTGTTGGGGTCAAAGCCCTTTTCCTGCTTGATTATCTCGAGCGCGAGCGGTTCAAGTCCGCGCGCTTTAGCTACCGACGCCCTTGTTTTTCTCTTGGGCTTGAACGGACGGTAAATGTCCTCGAGCTCGCTCAGGGTCTGTGCTTTGTCGAGTGCTGTGTTTATCTCGTCCGTCAGTTTTTCCTGACCGTTGATAAGCTCGCGGATCTCCTCTCTGCGCTTGTCGAGTCCGCGCAGATAATCGAGCTTGTCGCTGAATTCACGGATGAGCTGATCGTCCATTGAGCCGTGCATTTCCTTGCGGTAACGGGCGATAAACGGGATAGTGTTGCCGTCGTCAAGCAGGTTTATGATGTTTTGCGCGTACTCCTCTTTGATGTTGAACAACTGTGATAAAGTGCTTGAATATTCCATTATTTCTCCTTAAAATCCGAGTATTCCGAGTCTTTGCTTCCATTCCAAAATTCTTGTGACCGACTGGTCTATCTGCGCGGTGTTGATCTCACCGTTGTTTACAGCGTTGATCACAGCGTTATATCCGCTGTCGAGCTCTGAGCAGCAGATCATATCATTGCCTGCCTTAACGGCGAGCACGGCGGGGTTTTGGTCGCCTGCAAACTCGGTTATAGCGTCCATAGTAAGGTCGTCGGTAATAATAACGCCCTTGAAGTTAAGGTCATCCCTGATTTTTTGATGAGCCTTGTCTGACAGCGACGCGGGAGTGTTGGGGTTATCCTCGTCGAGCGCGCTGACGCAGTTGTGAGAAACCATTATCGCGTCGGCTCCTGCCTTTATACCCGCTTCAAAGGGGATAAAGTCATTGTTTGAAAACTCGGTATAGCTGCGCGAATCGACCGCTCCTCCGATATGGGTATCTTCGTTATCGCCGTAGCCGGGGTAGTGCTTAAGCACGCTTCCGAGGTGTTTGTTTTTGTATATTTCAACGGTCGTGCTGACAAATTTGCTTACTTCATCCTTGTCATCAGAGAACGAACGGTCGTACATAAACGCGTTTTCGTCCTTTGTAATATCGCAGACAGGGCCGAAGTTTACGTTGATGCCGAGCGATAACAGCAGGTCCGCTTTGTCGTTTTCCGTTTTGATGACCGCGTCCATTCCTCCGGATTTATATAGTTCTTTCGGGGATTTGAACGGTTCAGGCGCAAGCTCGGGGTTCGAGCTTACACGAACTACCGTACCGCCTTCTTCATCGGTGGCGATAAACATCTTTATCTTTTGCGGGTCCTGAATGTTTTTGATGTCGTTTTTCAAATCATCGGAAGTTTTGTTTTCGATGTCCTTTGCAAACAGCACATATCCACCGAGGTGGTACTTTTGAGCGACCTCAGCGGCGTTCTCATAGGGGACTTGGGCAAAAAACATCTGACCGACCTTTTCCTCAAGGCTCATATTTGCCACCAAATTCTGAATATAATCTGAATTCGGCTCGGCGGGCTCGGTTTTTCCGCCGGCCTGATCGCCCGTTGAGCGAGGTTCTTCGGTAAACACCATTGTTTCGGAAATCTTGCTTCCGGAATTGTTTGAGCAGGCCGCAAGCGCAAAAAGAATTACAGCGGCGAGTACAAACGCTAAGCATTTTGTTTTTTTCATATTATCACATCCGTAAAAAGTAATAAAGGTTGACTCTGTCTCGGCTTGAGTGTAGAGCCAACCTTATGATTATTCATTAATTAATTGTGAATTATTCGTTGATAGTGATTTTTTCGATCACCGGCTGCTTGTCCTTGGGAATAGTGCCGTTGTTATCTGTGGGCTGAGCGTCCTCACAGATCTTGTCAACAACTGACATACCCTTTGTTACAACGCCGAAAGCAGCGTACTGACCGTCAAGATGACTGCTGTCCTGATGAACGATAAAGAACTGACAGCTTGCGCTGTTAAAGTCCTGAGAACGCGCCATAGACATAACGCCTCTCTGATGTGTAAGCGGGTTATTGACGCCGTTTTCTTTGAATTCGCCCTTGATCTTTTTATCGTTTCCGCCTGTGCCGTCACCCTTGGGGTCGCCGCCCTGGATCATAAAGCCTTCGATGATTCTGTGGAAGGTAAGACCGTCATAGAACTGGCTTTTTACAAGGGTTTTGAAGTTTTCTACGGTTAATGGCGCAACGTCGGGAATAAGAGCAAACTCGATATCGCCGTAATCCTTAACTGTGATAGTACCCTTTACTGCATTGTCGGGTACCTTATAATCGCCTGCGTAAGCGTCGTCCTTTGAAGCCTTGGGAGAAGCCGAAATCGCCGAAGATTTACCGCTGCTTCCACTGCTTTCTTTTTTAGAGTCCTCTCCGCAGCCCGCGAGAGCAACAGCTGAGATCGCAAGCAGTAAAGCAAGCAAGATACCGGTAGATTTGATTGCAAAAGATTTTATCATAATAAAAACTTCCTTTCTGTTTTTAGTTTTTCCAACTTTTTTATTTTATCATTTTTTTAAAAACAAATCAACCTTATTTGACACAAAAATGTTATTATGATAAAATTTAATAGAATATATTTTCGGAAGTGAAGCTTGTGAATAATGATATAACATATGTAAGCTCCAAAAACAAACTTTTCAGTGTAAATCTTAAAGAGATCTGGAAATACCGCGACCTGATAATCCTGTTTGTAAAGCGTGACATCACCACCGCCTACAAGCAGACTATTCTCGGCCCTGTCTGGATCGTAATAAATCCGCTGCTTTCAACCGTGGTTTTCACGGTTATTTTCGGCGTTATCGCAGATATCCCGACCGACGGCGTTCCGCAGTTTTTGTTTTATTTATCGGGCAATATCCTGTGGGGCTTTTTTTCAAGCTGCCTTAACAGGGGCTCCGGCACCTTTTTGGGCAACGCGCGGCTGTTTGGCAAGGTGTATTTTCCGCGGCTTGTAATGCCGATATCGGGGATAATTTACAACCTGATAAATTTTTTGCTGCAAACCGTAGTTTTTGTGATTTTAGTCATTGTTTATTCATTGATCGGCGCGAACGTCCACCCGAACATATTTATATTGTTCACGCCGCTTTTGGTTTTGCACACCGCTCTGCTCGGCACGGCTATCGGGCTTATAATCTCCTCGATCACTACAAAATACAGGGATCTGAATGTGTTGGTAAGCTTCGGCGTATCGCTTTTGATGTACATCACCCCGGTGGTTTATCCCGTTTCAAAGGTCCCGGAAAATTTCCGCTGGCTTATGCTGCTCAACCCGGTAGCTCCCATCGTAGAGTCCTACCGTTACGCGTTTTTGGGCTGCGGCAGCTTTCCTTGGCCGTATTTGCTCATCAGCTTGGCGGTTACTATCATTTTGCTTATCTGGGGAGTGCTGGTGTTTAACAAGGTAGAAAAGAACTTTATTGATACGGTGTAATTTATGATCAAACTGGAAGAAAACTGCGTAATAAAAACAGAACATCTTTCAAAAGAATACAGGCTCGGCACTATCGGTACGGGCACGCTCAGGCGCGATCTTCAAAGCTGGTACGCAAAGCGCAGGGGCAGAGAAGACCCTAACTCTATAATCGGCAGACCGGAAGCCGAAATAGAGGGCGATTCGATTTTGGCGCTCGACGATATCAATATTGAAGTGCACAGAGGCGAGCGCGTCGGTATAATCGGAGCCAACGGCGCGGGCAAATCCACCCTGCTAAAGCTCCTTTCGCGCGTTACTTCACCGAGCGCGGGCGACTTTGCCTATCGCGGCAGGATCGCCAGTATGCTCGAGGTCGGCACAGGCTTCCACCCAGAACTAACAGGCAGAGAGAACATCTACCTCAACGGCGCTATACTCGGTATGAACAGGGCGGAGGTAAGCGGAAAAATCGATCAGATCATCGAGTTTTCCGAGTGCGAAAAGTTTATTGACACGCCCGTTAAGCGCTATTCAAGCGGTATGTTTGTAAAGCTTGCCTTCTCGGTCGCCGCTCACCTCAACGCCGAAATAATGATAATGGACGAGGTGCTCGCGGTAGGTGATATGCGCTTTCAGAAAAAGTGCCTTCGCAAAATGCGCGAGCTCGCAGAGCAGGAGGACAGAACCGTGCTCTATGTTTCTCACAATATGGGAACCATCCAAGAGCTTTGCAACAGGTGCATCGTTATTGAAAAGGGCAGGGTCATCTTTGACGGCGATGTTGATGAGGCTATAAAATGCTACCTCGGCGGAGAGAACGACGACTTCTTCTCGGTCAAGTATGAGGACAATAAGTTCAAGGATAAGGTCAGAAGAAACACGCTTTGCCTTGAACAGGTAAAATATAACGGCAGAACGAACAATATCTTCTATCAGGGAGAAAAAATGCTCCTTGAGCTCGATTGGACTAACTTGGAGGATATAGACGGACTTAACCTCAGAGTCGAGGTCTACGATTACAGAAGATACCCGATCACTTCATTCTTGGCAGAGAACGTTTACAGCGGCAAAGCAGGGGAGAGCGGGAATCTGCGCCTCAGTATCGACGTGGATCAGCTCGCTCAGGGCGTTTATTATACGCGGTATATCTTTACCCAAAAGCTTAACCCGGACGGTGAGCCCGAAACCGTAGAAGCCGCCGCAGGTCTTGTGTTCAGAAAGGCAAAACGTGAAGTCGGCGACCAAAAATGGAAAAAATCATGGGGCAGCGTGATTATGGGCAAAGCGGAAGTCATAGAATAGTTATGAGTTAAGAGTTTAATAATATAAAAGTTTTGGCAGCCATAACGGCTGCCATTTTTAATCGTATAGTTTTCTTTTAAGCTCCGCTACCGGCAGACCGACTACATTAAAGTAATCGCCCTTTATCTTCTTTATCAGCACGCCACCCTTGCCTTGGATTCCGTATGCTCCGGCTTTGTCCATCGGCTCGCCGGTCTTTACATATTCAAGTATCTCCTGATCGCTTAGCTTGTAAAATTCGACCTCGGTCACCTTGGAAAAGCTTATCGGCTCGCCCTTGCTCAAAATCGCGCAGCCCGTGATGACCCTGTGGGTCTTGCCCGAGAGTAGCTTTAATATCTCGACCGCCGCCTTTTCGGACTTGGGCTTGCCGATCATCTGGTTGTCGACAAATACTCCCGTGTCGCAGCCGATAACTATATCGTCCGGGTGGTTTCTATGTACCGCAGCAGCTTTTTGAATAGCGAGGTATTCGGGAATGTCGTATAAACTGACATTTCCGTCAAGGCTTTCGTCAATATCTGCGGGGATGATTTTAAAATTGTCGCAAATCAGGCTCAAAAGCTCCTTGCGGCGCGGAGAAGCGGAAGCTAAAATAATCATATTAATTCCTTCTTAAAAAAATAATGTCATTCACAGATATTTTGACCCGCCGTTGCAGAAACGTAAATGAAAAGCAAAACATTTCCAAAGGCGGTTTGCCTGCGGGGCGTCCTGCATATATTTTACTACAGAAAATAACGCTTGTAAATATTTTTTGAAATTTAGTGTTGACAAATCAAATATGAGGTGCTATAATAAACCTACCAAACACGTAGGAATAGTAAACATTAAAGAAAGGTATGTTGTTATGTTAGGTACAAAACGATGTTGATCTTGGCTTTTATCATCAAAAGTTTATAATAAGATCACAGACATCATCGGTTCAACACCGCTCTTAAAGCTCAGCAACTTTATTGAAGAAAACAAGTTAGAGGCTGATATCTTCGCAAAGCTCGAGTATTTCAACCCCGCGGGCAGCGTCAAGGACAGGATCGCAAAGGCGATGATTGACGAGGCAGAGGCAAAGGGTATCATCAAGCAGGGCGCGGTTATTATCGAGCCCACCAGCGGCAATACCGGTATCGGACTCGCTTCGGTAGCCGCTTCTCGCGGATACAAGATAATCCTCACAATGCCCGAGACGATGAGCGTTGAGCGCCGCAATCTGCTTAAAGCATACGGTGCGGAGCTTGTCCTGACGGACGGAGCAAAGGGAATGAAGGGCGCTATTGAAAAGGCGAACGAGCTTGCCGCTAACACCCCGAACAGCTTTATCCCCAGCCAGTTCAAGAACCCCGCCAATCCCCAGATACACGTCAGGACAACAGGCCCCGAGATCTGGGAGGACACCGACGGCAAGGTCGATATCTTCGTAGCCGGAGTCGGCACAGGCGGAACGCTTTCGGGCGTAGGCAAGTACCTCAAGAGCCAAAATCCCAACGTCAAGGTAGTCGCGGTAGAACCCGCGGGCTCTCCGGTGCTCTCAAAGGGAACTCCCGGACCGCACAAGATCCAGGGAATCGGCGCGGGCTTTGTACCCGACATCCTCGACACCGAGATCTATGACGAGATCATCGCAGTAGAAAACGAGGACGCCTTTGAAGCCGGCAGAACACTCGCCAAAAAGGAAGGCGTGCTTGTCGGAATTTCATCGGGAGCGGCTGTCTTTGCGGCTTCTCAGCTTGCAAAACGCCCCGAGAACAAGGGCAAGATAATCGTAGCCCTGCTGCCCGACACAGGCGAGCGTTACCTCTCGACCCCGATGTT
>CADBXH010000042.1 GCA_902798605.1 uncultured Ruminococcus sp.
GGACGGCTGTCCCTTTGTAAAAACATAGCGGTACAGGTACACCTTTTCAAGATTTGTAAATACAGCCTGTCCGTCCTTCAAAATCGTCAGCGACGCGCGGATCTTGGGGATATTGTACCGCGCGTTGTCAAGGTTGTTAAGGATCAGGTCGGCAAAGTTTATAAAGGTGTTGTCGTCGATCTTTCTGGTGTGGTACTTGCCGCTTAGCGGATAGTCCTCGTACTTTTTCGCGACCGACTTCCGCTGCTCCTCGAGCATATTATTCTGTGCCTCAGTGAGTCTTAGCTTTAGCTTTTTGATGTAATAAAGCGGATATTTTATTCCGTGGTATATACCGAGCGCGATAAGCAAATCCGCGTCGAGGTTCGCGTTCATATGGGTGTGAAGGTCGGTTCTAAACTTATACTCGCGGCGGATGAAGGTCTTAACAAGCGTTTTCTTTACGTCAAGGTGATAATCCTTAGTCTGGCTCATCAAGGTCTTTGAGATCGCGGGGATATACGCCTTGCGCTCGATCTCGCCGTCGGGATAGATGTTTGCGACCTTTGTATCGGCGAGCCTGAAAATATATATCTCGCGGTTGCGCTCGTCAATATAGCACGGGACCTCTCCCCTGATCACCTTAAGCCCGTCGTCACCTCTGCTGAGCTTAAGACCGCAAAGGTTCGCGAGGTTGGTTATAAGATTCCCCTTGGCGTGGTTTGGGGTGCGCAGCAAATAAAAGAGCCCGTTTTTCTCCATACTGAGCTCAACTATTATATCCTTTTCTTTGTCAAGATAAAACTTTCCGAAATAAGCCATTTTGTCACCCCGTCTCTTTTTATTTATAATACATCATCAGCCTGTTTTTTGCAATATGATATCGCATTTTGATTGACAAAAATCCGCGCGGTGTTATATAATTTATACATCACTAAAAGAGGTAATAGCTATGGCTTTAAAATACGATACCGTGGTTATCGGCGCGGGGCCGTCGGGCTCGGCGTGCGGGATAACGCTTCAAAGAAGAGGAATAAAAAACTGCCTGATCGACAAGGCGGTTTTTCCCCGTCACAAAACCTGCGCGGGGCTTGTCACGGGCAAAACCTACAAGCTGATAAATAAGCTTTTCGGCGAAAACGACACCGCCGGTCTGTTTTGCGATACAACATCCCGGATCAGGTTGTTTCAAAGGAAAAAGGAGCTTGTCACAGCGCAGATCAAAAACCCCGTCCGCCTTGTAAAGCGCAGGGATTTTGACAACGAGCTTGTAAAGCGCTATAAGGCCTTAGGCGGTGAGCTTTTTGAGGGAGAAAAGATACTCAGGATCGACTACGGCTCAAACAAAATCAAGCTGAAAAGCGGCAAAGCGATAGAATACAAAAACCTGATCTTTGCCGACGGAGCACTGAGCCTTGCGCATAAAAAACTGAACTTCGGCAAAAGCAAGCTCGCGTTCGGGATAGAGGCGTATATCCCTAAAGAACAGCTCGGCACCGACAGTATTGACATCTATTTTGAGTACATCGACGGCGGTTATATTTGGGTGTTCCCGCACGGAGATACCGTTTGCGCCGGAGCTGTCAACCAATTCAAAAAAGGCGTTGACTATAAAAGTATTCTTTCCGGTTTTTTAGCGGACATCGGCGTTGACACAAAAAACATAAAATACGTCGGCGCGTTTTTGCCATACGGAAGCCCTGTTCCGCAGAACAAGCTGCCCGGTAACGTAATGCTTGTCGGCGACGCCGCGGGCTTTGCCGACCCTATATCGGGCGAGGGGCTGTATATGGCGCTTAAATCGGGTATCGCCGCTGCCGAGGCGGTTCAGCGCAGCGATCCCAAGAAAAAATACCTTGAAGCAGCAAAGCCGCTGAAACGTGCCGTCACCGACGGAAAGAAAGCGCAAAAGCTGTTTTACTCCCCCTTGATTTTCAAAAAGATATTAAAAAAGGCGGAGGGTAAGCAAAAGTTTGTCAGCTTCTTTTTTGACAACGCGGTAGAGGAATACAACTACGAATACCGCCAAATGATGAAGCTGTACCGCGATTATAAAAACGAAAAGATATAAAATGAGCCTGCTCATAAACGAGCAGGCTCTATTTGTTATTGATTTTGAACTTTTGATTTTTAATATCAGCGCGCCGCTCCGGGAGGAGAAATCGGTTTAGGCAAATCAGGCGAAGTGATTTCAGGGAACGTCATGGCCTCATATATATCGTTGCTGCTGTAACCGCCGCCCGAACCTGATCCGCCCGAGCCTGTTCCGCTCGAACTTGATTTACTCGACTCATCATCATAGTCGTTGATTTTGTTAACGTCTACAGTCGTTTCTGGTTCCGTGGTTATCTTTTCGGTCGTCACGGGAGCTGTCGTAGTTTCCTCGACCTTACTCGACGAACTGCTGTCATCCTTTGAATCTTTCGAGCCGCACGCGCCCATAATAAGACTGCCGATAACTAACATAATCGCCACTATTGCGGCTATGATTCTTTCACGTTTCATCGTCTGTTCCTCCTTACAACACACGGTTGTAAATTTGATTATTTGTGTTACCTTTGGGAAGGATTTTTCGGGGTATTCGGAGAATTAGGATTAGGAAAATCAGACATAGTGTACGGCTGATTTTGACCTACACCGTAAGTGTATGTCTCCACTTTGGTGTTATCTTCAATCTCCCCGGTCACACCCGGTATGGTGACTGTCTCCTCGGTTGTATTCTGCGCGGCAGTATGCGATTCGGTCGTCACGGGAGCGGTCGTTGTTTTCTCGACCTTGCTCGACGAGCTGCTGTCCGCCTTTGATTCGGATGAATCTTTCGCGCCGCACGCGCCCATAATAAGACTGCCGGTAACTAACATAATCGCCACTATTGCGGCTATGATTCTTTCACGTTTCATCGTCGTTCTTCCTCCTCACAACACTCGGTTGTATATTTGATTTTATTATAACATATTGGAAAACATTGTCAAGCAAATTTATATTATTTTAGCGACAATATAGAATAACAAACCAAGTAACCGCCGCTTACTTCAGGCGGCAGGTAAAGCAGATCACGCCGTCCTTCCATACGGCGTCAATGCTTCCGCGGTATTTGCTGACGATCGCCTGCGCGATAGATAAGCCGATACCGTATCCGCCCTTGTCGATATTATGGCTCTCGTCGCGGCGGTAGAAGCGGTCAAAGAACTTACCGTAGTCCGTATCCTTGCCCTCGGCATAGTCGTTTGAAACCTTGAGCGTTATCCCCTTACCCTTTTGAGCCAGTTTTACGCTCACGGTTCCGCCGTCGTCGCAGTATTTTATAGCGTTATCGACAAGCAACGTCATAAGCTGCCCGAACCGGCAATGTAGTCGCGGATAGTATAAACATCATCCACAAAGGCGCAGACGATGCGCACGCCCACCGCGTCGAAAATTTTATTCAGCGCCGAATCGGTCGTTTCGGGCAAATTCTGCCGTCTGCACTTTTCGCGCATACTTTCCTCTTTTTTTATCCTGCCGAGGCAGTGCTCAACGGGATCCATACCGAGCGTTTGCTCCATTTTTTCGCGGATCTCGACGACGTGAAGCATAATTTGTTCCAACACGCGTTCAAGCGCGGGCTTATGATCCCCGTAAATACTCGTTGTGTTTTCCATATGATCACCTTAATTTAATAAACTCCTGCTTTATCTTACCAAAAAACGAACGTATGCACAAGTAAAATCACATTTTTTTCATTATTATTTCAAATATTATTTGAATTCGCTCCGGTTGTGTTGTAGAATAAAATAAAAAGGAGCTAAAACTATGATAGATGAAAAGATTTTTGAACTGAATCTGCCCTACCCCGAAAAGGGCGACAGGCTTGTGCGCGTTTTTGTTCCCGCGCATGATGAAGATGAAAAGCTGCCCGTTATCTATATGACCGACGGACAGAATCTTTTTGATGAGGAGCACTCGTCGTGGGGCTGCTGGCACACGCGCGAATCGGTTCGCGCCGAGCGTGTGGAGAGCGGCAAGGCGGCTATAATCGTAGGGATCCACAACGACAACATCTGGCGCGATAACGAGCTCACGCCGAAGTCGATCGGCGAAATCGTCTACAAAGGCGATATGGATAACTTCACCGCGCCCGAGGGCGAGATATTTGACGACTTTGTTATGAACACGGTCAAGCCCGCAATTGAACAAAAATTCCCTGTAAAAACAGGCAGGGAAAACACCGCGTTTTGCGGAAGCTCCTCGGGCGGCCTGCAATCGTTTTTTACCGCGCTGTGCCACCCCGAAGCGTTTTGCATCGCCGGAGTATTTTCCCCCGCGTTTTTGCTGTATTCACAGGATGATCTGCGCCGCTGGATCTGCGAAAAGCTGAACCCCGAACTCCCGTACCTTTACATCTACACGGGTGACGGCGATGAGCTCGAGCACAGGATATTTGTCTGCGTTGAATCGACATACGACATCCTCACGGAGGTCTATCCGCCCGAGCTGATGACCGAGATAATCCTGCCCGATCAAAAGCATCACGAAGCGGCGTGGGAGCCGGTTTTCAGAGATTTTTTGCACACTTTTATGAATAGGTAAAATCGTAGGGGCGAGCATTGCTCGCCCGCGGGTAACATCAAGCTTAGGCACAAATCCCGCGGGCGGTCAATGACCGCCCCTACATCTTTATATTAAATTTCCGGCTTGAACGCGGGCATAAGCTCGAGCTTGAATTTATTGATCTCGTGCTTGCGGTCGATCAGCGCCTTGTGCTCCTGATTTTCAATCACGCCCTCGCGGATATATCGGTCGAGCTCGGCATAGGTAAAGCCGAGGTTATCCTCGTCTGTCTTTCCGCAGAGTCCGTCGGACGGAGCCTTGTCGATAAGCGCGTCGGGGAGTCCGAGCAGTCTGCCGATCTGCTTCATCTCTGCGACAGTTATAAACGAGCAGGGGCTGAAATCGCCGACAGAATCGCCGTAGCGGGTCGAGTAGCCGACCCAGTCCTCGGAAAGATTGCAGGTGTTAGCAACTCTGCCGTTATGGCTCTGCGAAACAGCGTAGAGGGTCGACATCCTTATCCTCGGCGGAAGATTCACTCGGCTTTGGTCTGACATTTCAAACGGCAGCGCGTTAGTCAAGCCCTCTACCGCGTCCTTTATATTGATTATGAAGTGCTTTATCCCGAGGGTATCGACCAGCAGCTTTGCCATATCTATATCGCTCTGCTCGCCGCAGGGCATAAGCACACCGATAACCCTGTCCTTTCCGAGCGCCTCAACACAGAGCGCGGCGACTATTGAGCTGTCCTTTCCGCCCGAGATACCCACAACGGCGTTGCAGCCCTTTCCGTTTTTTTCAAAAAAATCGCGTATCCACTGTACACATTCGTCTTTTACCTTTTGCGCGTTGAAATTATACATAATATCCTCCTGTTAAACTATATCTATCTGACAGCTTTTCATTGTGGCAATCGCCGCGTCATGAAGCTGAGGCGTGACCCCCGCGCAGCAAATCGGGTCGACCGAGATTTCAGCCTCGGGGAAGCTCGCCTTTATTAGCAGAGCGTTGCTGACGACGCAGATATCCGTGCATAGTCCGATAAGCTCTGCCGAAAACTCAGCTCCGCCGGCGGCTGTCCTTATCAATTCGGGCAAATCGACCGAGCCGAAGGTGTTCTTTTCAACAGCGGTGTAGTTTTTACCCGCCAACGCCTCGGCTATATCCTTATCGAGCTCCCAGCCGTCTGTGCCCTTTATGCAGTGCGGCACGGGCAGATTTTTGCCCTCGGCGGTCTGCATATAGTTTTCAAAATGCGTGTCATAAGTGACGAAGATCTTTCCGTCAAAGCCCTTTATCTTCTCCACCGCGGCAGGCACGATCGCGACCGCCTCTTTTGTACCGAGCGCGCCGTCCACAAAATCCTTTTGCATATCAACTACGATCAAAAACTTTTTCATTGTGCCCTCCTTGTTTTTTTATAATAATACCACATCAAAAGGAATAAGTCGAGAGATTTAAAAGTTTTTTCTCAGCTATGGAAAAGGAACAGAGTTTATGCTACAATAAAATCAAATAAAAAACGGAGGTCATAATTATGTTAGAAGTCGGCACAAAAGCGCCCGAATTCACCCTGCCCGACCAAAACGGCGAGCAAAGATCGCTTTCGGACTACAAGGGACAAAAGGTAATTTTGTATTTTTACCCCAAGGACAACACCTCGGGCTGCACAAAGCAAGCCTGCGCGTTTGGCGATCTGTACCCGCAGTTCAGAGAAAAAGGAGCGGTCGTGCTCGGAGTTAGCAAGGACTCGGTCGCCTCTCACAAGCGGTTCGAGGAAAAGTACGGACTGCCGTTCACCCTGCTCTCAGACACGGAAAAAACCGTTATTCAGGCGTATGACGTCTGGAAAGAAAAGAAGCTCTACGGCAAAGTAAGCTTCGGCGTAGTCCGCACGACATACCTGATCGACGAGGACGGAGTTATCGTCAAGGCGTTCGGCAAGGTAAAAGCAGCGGATAACCCCGCGCAAATGCTCGGGGAGTTGGAGTAACTTGTTTTTGTTTTGCTGCTTTATGCGGCGTGTAAGCTCTGATAGTAAATTATTTAACGGTTTTTCAGTTTTAAGTTTTCAGTCTTCAGTTAGAAAATCCTGTCCACAGAACTGAAAATTTAAAACTGAAGACTGAAAACTGAAGAATACAAAGCAAAAATCCTGCCACTTTCGTGACAGGATTTTCGCTTTGGTGGAGAATGCTTGTGTTTCTGCTGATTGATTCTGCTCTGCTCGCTTTATGCGGCGTGTGGGCTCGATAACTTTGCGTATTCCCCGTCCGCTAAAAACAGTGCACTGCACTGTTTTTTTAACGCTGTCCGTTTGAAACATGGTCGTTCAGCGTCGTGTCTAAAGCCACTTCCTCGAACTCCCTGTTTCTGCGCTTCCTCGTTCTCCCTTTATCCGCCACCGGCGGCGGTCGAACTCGTCACCTTCGAGTCCGCAACTCCACCAAAAAAAATTGACGCCGTAAAGGCGCCAATTTTTTTGGTGGAGAATGCTGGACTCGAACCAGTGACCTCTTGCATGTCAAGCAAGCGCTCTAACCAGCTGAGCTAATCCTCCGTTGTTCATATTTTATATCTTTTTTCGCTATATTGATTTCGGCAGCCGCCGTTATAATAGCGCTCGGGCTGAGCTTTTTGATCACGGGGATCATAAGAAAAAGGCTGAATAAAAAGCCGCCGATGGCGCTCCACATTTTGATTAGCCTCTGCGCGGCGATCATCGTTACCGGCGCGGCGGGCTTTGCGTATCTCAGCATATACACCCCAGCCGATGACACTGCGGTCGAGGCTTTTGCGAAATCGGACGGAGCAAAGGTCACAAAATTTGACGGCGGATATTTTGTTGACGGAGCCGGCGATAACACCGCGCTTGTTTTTTACCCCGGCGCGAAGATCGACTCAAAGGCATATCTGCCGCTGATGAAAAAGCTCGCCGACGGCGGGGTCGACTGCTTTTTGCTTGATATGCCGATGCATATGGCGATTTTTGATATGAACGCCGCCGACAAAATAACCGACAACTACAAGTACGACACTTTGATTGTGTCGGGTCACTCAATGGGCGGGGTCGCCGCCGCAAAATACGCCGCTGATCACGATAATGTCGACGGCGTTGTGCTCCTCGCGTCATACCCGACGTCGCAGCTTCCCGAACCGACGGCGCTGCTCTCAATTTACGGAACAGAGGACAAGGTGCTTGAGCTCAAAGCTTATGAGGAATCAAAAAAATATTTTCCCTCAAATTCCAAGGAAGTTGTGATCGAGGGCGGCAACCACGCGCAGTTCGGCAACTACGGCGAGCAAGCGGGCGACGGCACGGCTGCGATCTCACGGGAAGAACAGCAAAGCCAAACCGCCAAAGCAATCTTGGAATTTACGAAAAAAATATCATAGGACATAAAAAGCGGCTGCCGAAAGGCAGCCGCTATTGTTATGCAGAATCAAATGCTCTCTATTTCTTTGATTATTTCATCTGCGGATTTGTAACTCTCTGTGGTTTTGGCGTTTGAAGTGTTGAACGCTTGGTTTAATAATTTATCATATTCTTCTTCCGACACTTCTTTGTCATCCCACTTAAAGCTTTCCTGTCCCTGAACCGCTTTGTTTGCCCTGCCTGTGTGGATCGTATTGAGCTCGGAATTTTCAATCTGTAGTATATAATCGCTTTGGACACCTGTATGGACTTCAGTAGTCATAATACAGTTTCCTTTCTCAATATATACTAAGTTTTCAGTTCCAATTGCCTTTGAACATACTGTTCCATCGCACAGCCAGCATAACTCGCTCATAGGACCTCTGCCCTTTAGATGAACAAACAACTCGGGAATATCGTCGTCGTCCACATAAACCAATGCGTACTCATAGTCGCCGGGATCATCCTTACTGTTGATGTAATCAACATACGCTTTTTTCCAGCTTTCATCCTTGGGGGCTTCGGTCGCGGGCTCCTCTATTTCGGCTTTGGGCTCTGAAATCTTATATGTATTAAGTTCAGAATCAACAACGTAGCCGTCAACTACCCACATCGGCTTCATAATGTCGATTTCAAACTCTTCGCAATCTTGTTTAACCAGCTTCTTTGACTCTTCATCAAACAAACTTACACCGTACATAAAGTAAATATTTTCGCGTTTGGTCAAGTCTTTGGTAACAAAATAATTTTTGTTCTTGCACGATCCTGCATCGCCTTCGGAAACGGACTTCTCTCCGGTTTTCAAGTCAATCGTATACATATTAAAATCACTTGTATCCTTTGAGAAGAATATGCCGTATTTTCCGTCCTCGGTCACAGCCTGCCAATCATAATTGCTGTCTATTGGCTCGGATTTTTCTATCTTTTTATCCGCGCCGACAATAGCAATATACAGGCTGTCGTCGCTCTCATACAAAAAGCAGACTTTATTTTGAATTATATCTGCTATCACTCCGTTTGAGGACTTAACCAAAGCATCTGTTTCTTCGCTTTCAATATCATACGTGTACAAAGAGGTGTCTTTATTATAGAATATGGTGTTGCCTGACAAGTAAGCGCTGAAATAATAATACTTATTGGAAATAGCTTTTTGCGTCCATTCATCGATTTTTTCCGACGACTCGGATTCCAAATCGTATTTCATCAGACTGCATTTATACTCGCCGCTGTCGGGATTTACAACGTCAACATAATAGATACAATTGTTTTTGAAGCCGAACAGATCCGCTCTTCCCTCGGTCTCAAACAGCTCCTCGCTCTCTGAGCCCTCTACGGTAGTTTTATAAACCTTATCTCCTGATTTTGTGCTTTTGTTTTGACTTCCGTAAACGTCAAAATAGACCGTTTCGCCGTCTGTTAAAACATTGAGCACATTTTCGTTATCAGCGATGCTTTTTCCCTCGGAGTCAATGCTTTCTTTATAATAAAGCGCCTTACTGTCCGCGGCGATTATTTTTCCATTAACAGATACTATTCCTCTGCCCGAAACATAATCTGACTCCGATTCCGATCTTGATATTGCGTCTTGGATCCTGAAGTCTTTGTTTCCGAAGATTACCGGGTGGCTATTATGTGTTTCGCAGCATTCTTTGCCGTTTTTCTCCAGGGAATGATCTACAGCCTTCTGCAATGTCCAATAATTTTCGCCGTCATCTGTCTTTTTATATAATCCGGAAACAGTAGTATAAATGCTTTTCTCGTTGTAATCATCACAAATTACATCGTTGTATGCTACGACCGCGTCCGCTCCCTTATCCGTTAGAGTTTCTGCCATATATGCGTCTTTTCCGGAACAACTCGCGCCGAGATACATCATACTTCCGTCTAAATCGCCCAGCTTATTGTCAAGGCATTTATATGTGATCGCGAGCCTTCCTGATTCGGTAATGAGCAAATCGCCCGAAAGGAATTCATCAATATAGCCTAACTCTTTTGTGTATCCGATCGGATCCTCTTCAAACGCTTCTTTGTCGAGCTTTTCTCCGATCTCTATATAAGAATGAGTTTTTTCGTTATATCCTCCGCGACCTCTTATTATTATGATTTTGTTTCGTCCTATTTTGGATAATTCCTCAATTTTAAGCGGTATATACTCCTCATCATCCGCGGATATTCCCTCATCACTTTTTTTATCCTCTTTGTTATCATCATCTGAGTTATCATCGGAATCGATATAATCTTCTTCGGGGTCGAATATCTGGATATACGGCTGATATTCGGAATCAGTATTCGGATCCGAATTACTATCAGGGATAGTATAAACATATTCCATTCCGCTGTTTAACTTTATCCAAACAGAGCGCTTGTCGGTAACGTTATATTCCTTGATCTTTCCGTCATTAAGCAATACCTTAGTATAATCAACGATCGCATCAATAAAATCATCCTTTTTGTCGCTTGGGATATTTCCGTTTTCGTCCGCGTATTCGTCTGACACATCCTTAATTTTTGTGTTTATTGTGAAATAGTCCTTAAAGCCGTCTTTTGCGAGTTCCTCATTGTTGGACCCTAAAATGAATACCAGCAAAACGGCAAAAACCACAACACAACAGCCTCCGATAATCGAAACTGCAATTATCAGGCCCTTATTCTTTTTGTTTTTAATCGGCATACCGCAGTTTACACAACGCTTTTCTCCTCGGTAAATTTCATATCCGCAATTTTTACAACGCATATCAAAACTCCTTTAATATATAACAGTTCACAACATACAGCGTCTTTGTGCTTAAAATCCAAATAATACCAAAACACGCTATTATTCAAAAACGACGCCGAAATTGACGTCGTTTTTTGATTTTAATCGGGTTTTTGCAACAGTGATACTCTAATCGTTCACTAAGCTTGACGGGAACTTCAATGTCTGACCTATAAAAATGATGTTTTCGTCCGAAATACCGTTGATCTCCATTATTTTGTCTTTATTAGCCTGATAATCAATACCCAGCTGCGCGCAGATCGCGTCGAGCGAATCGCCGGATTTTACGGTGTACTTGATATATTCACCGTCTCCGTTTTGCTTTTTAAGCGCGTTGACCGAAGCTGATAATTCATCGATCTTTTTCTGCTGATCGTCAATAGTAGTCTTCTGCTTTTTTACCGTATCGGCTAAGCTTTCATCGCCGAGCTGCTGCTCGTACTGCTCTTGCTTACTGTTTTGCTCTTCGATGATCTGCTTTTGGCTGTTGAGCATACCCGTCAGGACAACGCAGTAAACCAAGCTTGCGACCGCGATCAACAGCGCAAGGGTTATCGCAGTTTTTGATATCCAGCTTGTTCTCGCCCTTGGCGCTTCCTGCACGGTGTCGTTATCCTTCTTTTGGGGCGGTTCGATCTTTATCGGCTTTCCGACGTCGTCATATATATAAAAACCCCTGAGCTTTTCGATTTTGCCTTTCTTCCACTGGAAAAAGCCGCGCAGATTTTGGATCGGGTCGATAACATACGCCACCTGGAACGGCAAGTCAAAATAGTTCTCGTGGATAAACAGATCGTAGTTTGACAAAAATATACCGTAGCTCGGGTGGGTATGCTGCCAGCCGACGATTTTTTTATCGGGATATTTTTTTTCATGCACCTTGTGGATATAGTTCCAAGTTTCGTGCGTAAAAGTCAGCGTTGAAGCGGATGCGTCGGTATACTTTGCCTCAATATAGTCGGATATAACAACGTGGAGCTTTCCGTGCTCCTCGCAGAAATCGCCGAGGATTATTGTTCCGCGTTCATTATCGACATCTTCAAGTGCGTATTTTTCGAGCGCCTTATAAACATTTTGCTTTATGTAGACCTTTACGTCGTCGGTTTCGACCTCGCCAATGGTCAAAAAGTTCATCGGCAGCTGCACGCCGCCCGTACTCTTCTCTTGGCTTTCTTCGGAAATATTTATATCAAAATTATCTTCCATATAAACCAAATCTCCTTTACACGTAAAGTCGAAAAACAACTGCCATTCAACCCGCCGCTGGGGTTTCTGTCAGCGTATGAGCGCTGTTCCGCACATAGGACAAAAATTATTGATCGCCTTGTTCCTTGCGCCGCATTTATGGCAAAAAACAAATTCTCTCGATATATTTGGAGCGGTGTCAAAAATCTCGATCTCAAAATCTTCATCCGCCGGTGTATCGTCAAATCGGGGCGCGCTGATAGTTCCGTCGCATCCGAAGGTCGTGCAGCCCTGATTGTCGATCCAGCACCCCTTGTGGTGGGGCATATCGCATCTGCTGCAAACAACTATATCATTAAAATCCGTCATCGGCGATTTGCAATAGGGACAAATCTTCCCGATATACCTACTCATTTACTGCTGACCCTGCTGAGCCTGCTGATCTGTCTGCTGACCCTGCTGCTGACCCTGCTGAGCCTGCTGGTCTGTCTGCTGACCTTGCTGCTGATCCTGCTGTTCGGTCGCCTGTTCTGTTGCCTGCTCACCGTTCTCCGAATTCTCCCCTTGGTTTTGTTCCGTCTGGGGATTAGATGATTTTTGAAGTTGAGCCAGCTTTGCGTTAGCGCTGTTCAGCTGATTAGTCAGGTTGGTGTTCTCGTTTTGGAGCGTAACGATCCAGTCACCGATCGAAATCTGCTGCTGCTGATTATTTACCATTGCCTCCGGAATGTTTCCGATCTTGGCTTTCAGCGAATTGATCTCGCTTAACAGACTGCCGCAGAAAATCATCAGAATCACTATCGCCATAACCATAACGCCGATAATAATATTTCTGATGAGCGAGCTTTTCTCTCTGTATACCACGTTGTTGCCCGAGACTTCCTCTTCGTCCTGATCAACGTTGATCTTTACGCCTGTTTTGTCAAACACAAAGAAGCCCTTGCAGCGCTCAAGATTTCCGTTGATCCAGAAATAGAAGCCCTCTATATTCTGTATCGGGTCGACAACATAAGCGACCTGATTCTCTTCGTTGAAAAAGTTTTCGTGAATGAATTTGTCGTATTCCGAAAGGAAGATACCAAAGTCCGGGTGTGTGTGGATCCAGCCGAGTATCTTATATTTCGGGTACTTCTTTTCCGCTTCCTGATGGATATACTCCCAGCTTTCATGAGTGAATTTCAATGTTGTGGGGGTTCCCTCGCAATGCTTCGCCTCAATAAAAGCCCGGATAACAATGTGCGTCTTTCCGAATTCTTCTATTACGTTTCCGAGGATAACTCCGCCGCTCTCGACCTTTGTTTTGTCCTTTGTAAAGCGGTGGATCTCTCTGTAAGTTTTTTGAGAGATGTATATTTTTTTATCCTCGTTGTTCTGCTCTCCTAACGGAACGATATTCTGCGGAAGCGTCAGGTCAAGAGCAGGCGATTTCTTTTTTGAAGCGGAAGTCTTTTTTTTGCCTGAACCTGCTTTTTTTCCTGCAGCTGCTTTTTTGTTCGCCGCTGCTTTCTTGCCTGCAGCCGCTTTTTTGCTCGCCGTTGCCTTTTTGCTTGCGGCTGTTTTTTTGCCGGACGTCGATTTTTTGTCTGATGAAATTTTTTTGTCTGACGTCGCTTTTTTATCCGACGCCGGTTTCTTTTCTGATGCCGCGTTTTCGTTTGCCATGATTATTCTCCTCAATCAATAATATCTATTTCAAAATCCGTGCGTTCGGATGAATCGGTATTATTGTTGTTATAGTTATTATTGTTATAATTATTGTAGTTATTATAATTGTTGTAGTTGTTATTATTGATGTTATTATCGATTTTGTTCTTGCGGTTCCGCACTACAAGAACTATTATCAGAACGATGTTAAGTATTACCGAAACAGCCAGCATTGCCGAAAGAATATAAATTGCGTACAGCGGTTCCTCATGCTTTACTGTCCCGGGTTCATTGTCGTCCGCTTCGGTTTGCTCCTGAGTGGGTTCCTCAACAACAAGGTCGGCAACATTTCCTTTTTCGTCGATTTCGATCTTGCTGTCTTTAAGATAATTGACCACCGTGTCTATCGGGATAGCAAGTCCGATTCCCTCGGCGTCGTTCATTTTTCTGGAATTTACACCCACAACTTCTCCGTTGTCATTCAAAAGCGGTCCGCCGCTGTTGCCGCTGTTGATAGCGGCGTCGGTCTGAATGTATTTTTGCGTGCCGACGACCCTCTCTTTTGCAGAAACAACGCCCTTTGTAAGGGTATAATCCATATTTTTCGGCGCTCCGATAGCATAAACATCACTGCCGACGACTAATTTTTTTGTATCGCCGACCGCAAACGGAGCATAATCGGCGTCCTTTACACCGATAACGGCTATATCCAAATTCTCATCCATTGCGACTACAGCGCCGTCTTTGATGTCTCCGTTGTACGACGAAACCTTAACGTCATCTTTATCCTCGATAACATGGGCGTTTGTGATAATGCAGTTTTTGCCGATGGCAAAGCCGCTGCCGAGAGAGTCTCCCGAGTAAATCACAAAAACGGAGTCGTACGCTTTTTCCGCGTCAAAGCCGACCGCGCCGACCGAAACGAAGGAGGCAAATATCACCGCCGCCACACAAAAGAATGATAAAAGCCTTTTTATTGTTTTCACGATAACATTCGCCTCCAAAAGATTTATAAATTCAATCTAAGCTTATTTTGTATTAAATACCAATACAGAGTTACCGATAGCGATCGCGTCACCTTGTCTAAGTACAGTTCTGTTGGTTCTTCTTCCGTTAACAATAGTACCCATAGGCGTTCCGCAGTCTTGCAGCACATACTTGGTGCCGTCCATCACGATATCGCAGTGGTGCGGACCGACAAGCTTGTCTTTGAACAGAACGATCGTGTTCTTGCCGTTGTTACCGATGCTCGTTGTTCCCGCGAATACAAGGTATTCCTTACCCTCGAATTCACCGCGGATAACCTTAAGCCAAGCCTGTTTAGCGAACTGCTCAAGTAAGCCTACACCGAGGCCGATCAGCACGCCCATAATGAGGATAGCAACGCCGCGGGCAATAAGATCGTTCGGGATGACCTTGCAGATAAAGTCAAACGCAAAGCCGCCGAGAAACGCTCCGGCTGTACCGCCGATGCAGCAGAACAGGATGCGCTTAAGACCCGGACGGATCAAACCGACAGCGACTCCTACGCCGAGGCCCAAAATAGCCCAGCCCAGACCTCTTACAAGAGCTCCTAGAACAAGCGACGGATCATTGTCTCCCGACGTTAGCGAAGCGTACATCATCTGCGCCAAATCGCCACTGATAAAGCCGAGCACAAGCGAAATACCCGCGCCGATAGCGCCGTAAATAGCGGCTTTTTGTCCCGAACCGTAGAACACACCTTCACCGATGCCGAGCGCCAAGCCGATAAACAGCGCTATGATCGACGACCATATGGCGGTCGATACTCTGCCTACGCGCTTCATTCCCTCTTTCATTTGATTCTCATCTTTATTGAAATCAATTTTATACGCGTTATACAGCTCTTCATCTGATTTCTCTTCTAATTCAACGATTTTCTTAAGATGCTCTTTTGCTTCCGCTGAGTATTCTCCACTCTGATACCACTTTGAGCGAGCTTTTTGGTCATTTTCGGGATCTATTCCGTTTTTCCGGCAATATTCCTTAAATTCCGGATCGATTGCTTTCCACTCGTTATTTTTCTCATCTGAATATTTTAAGTATTGTGAAAGATGCGTATATCCGAACATATTTGCAACACTGGCATTATCGGTAAATCCCTTTACCAGTTCGCTGAACGCAAATCCTACAAGCGCGCCGATAAGCGCCCAAAGAAGTCCTTTTTGGAAGATAGTCTTAAAGTTGACGCCCGATTTTCCCCCGGGTGTGCGAACAGTCTGCATCCTCTGCGCTGTCGGAACAAATTCGATCCCTGCGAGCTCTTCCGGAGTGATGTCAAAATCGTTGGCGTTAGGGTCTTCGTCAAACGACATCGCCTCATATGCTCCGGGCTGAGTATTAGCATTTTGCGTAGCATCGGGAGCGGTAGGAGCGACGGGAGCCGCTGTAGACTGATTATATAGTTCTTCCTGTTTGGGCTCTTCGGCCGGAGTCTGATCCTCCGCGGCAGGAACCTCCTGATCGTTTTCATCAAACAGGTTGATCTCAACACTGTCCTTCGCCGACGCATAGTCGGAATAGAACAGATCGATATTGCCGACCGGGAACAAATGCTTGTTTTCCATCGCCCACTTAGCCGCGTCGGCAGAAAGCGGACTGTAGGAGTTCCACGATTTATACTGGATCATATCGCCTATATTAACGATGATATCGCTCAGCGATTCGCCCGCGCCCCAAATGTCGCCGATGCAGATCTGGCCGTCCCTGAAATTCGGGTGCCAAATCGGAGTTTGTATGGAACAAATCGGCTTATATCTCGGATATTCGGACGGAAGCGAGATTTCAACCTCGTGTCTTCCGAGCGTTTCAATGCTGCCGTCCGGCAACAGGTAAATGCCGTTTACAAAATAAGTAACGTGATATTTTTCGGGCGGTTCCTCGCCAATCGGAGTTACGATAATATTTTTGTGACCGGCAAAGTTTTTCTTGACTTCCTCATAATCGGAATAAAGTCTTTTTATTCTTGCAGGGGTCATATCTATTTTCTCCTTTAAATGTTATTGAATACTTCGGTTTCATCCGCGGAAAACTCAAAGTAGGTAGTATCTACTCCTACCCTGCCGCAAATGATATGGAGCAGAGGGATACCGACTTCATACAAAGTCTTATCCAAGAAGTCCTCGTCTCCGCGAAGGACGTGAAATGTATCAAACTGCATTGTCGCTCCGCAATCGGGGCATACCAAAGACTCACCTTTGAGCTTGTGCACGGGCGTAAACAAATCCATTTTGTGACCGCAGGTACAGTGTGCTTTTGTCGCGATATCGCGGTCAAAATCAACGACCGCGTTCTCGCCGAGCTCTGCCTTTATATTGCTCAACAGCTCTTTGAGCGTCATTGTCTTTACAGACCACGGCTTCTCGATGATTTTTTCGTATGTATCGTGGCTCATACAATCCTCTTTGCGCTGATATTCAACAACGTAAGAGTCGTGCGTAAGTCCGTTGAACACATAGCCTTTTCCCGCCAGTGTGGGCAGACCGCGATCCGAGTGGAGCAGCTTTAACATCTCCTGAACCTGGATTCCCGCGATTACCGACGACGAGGTCGGTGTTGTCGGGATTTTGCCCTCTGCCATCTGGCTGTGGGTGAGCAAAGCACAGGATTTTCTCTTGTTGATAAGCATCCAGTCGGTCTCGGTCATTGTACATTCGTAGCACGCGCCCTGTCCGGGGATAAACACACGGGCAAAGCCGTTGAGCGCCTCGATCGCGCCGTCGATCCACGGGACGTTGACGTGATAACACGACTGGTTGATAGCCAGCCTCGCCTCGCGGTTATCAAGACCGCCGAGGACGACGTCCATACGGCGAAATACTCCGAGTCCCACATCGTCGATGATGTTGTTCACGAACGCCTTCGTTTTTACGTCCGGGTTCATCTCCTTGACGCGTTCCGCGGCAACCTCTGCCTTGTATCTGCCGACATCCTTTGCCCTGAACAAAACGGATCTTGTCAGGTTGGTGCTCTCGATCGAATCCATATCAAAGATCAGGATCCTGCCTATGCCGAGCAGCGTAAGGTTTTTGATAAGCTCATTTCCTATCGCGCCCGCACCGACCACCATTATTGTGGCGTTTGTCAGCCTTTCCTGCTCCCACCACGGGATAAGACGCAAACGGCTGTATCGGTCTTCCTCAAAGTCGTCGTGCTTTAATTCAAAATTATTCTCTGTCATTTTCCTCAACCCGCGGTGATCTCAGGCTGAAGTCTCAAAACATCTCCATCCTTAATGCCTGCTTCTCTCATTGTCTGGCTTTCAAGAAGCTGACGGCCTGTAACCTTGTGAATGAATTTATAGCTGATGGGGTTTCCATCGGGGCCGATCGACGGAAGCTTGATTTTTTCTACAAGCTTAACCATAATGATGCCGCATTTGATATCGTCGGGAAGTCCGACCTTCTGCTCCTTATTTCCGGTAGCGTCAACAATAATTACATTTACTTTTCCCATAACTGATCTCCTTAATAATTTTATTTGTCAGTCTCCTGAAACGGAGGCGTTTTATATTAATTTTTTGATAATGTTCAAGCTTTACGGATCAATAATAATCGTAGGAAGACTCGTCATCATAATCATAAAGGCTTGAGCTGCTCGAACTGTCTTCCTTGGTCTGGTATACCACGCCGCTGATCAGCTTGACATTATTAAGCTTGCCTTCTTTATACAGCTGATTGATTCGGGTCACACCTTCAGTTGGTAGCTTATTGCCCGCGTTCTCGGTCTGTTTGATTACTTCTTTGCAAAGATTATCAATAAGCTTTTGGGTCCTTTCGCTTTGGGTATCAAAGTAACTTACCGATTCCTTTTCCAAATCGGAATATTTCTCAAGGAATTTGAACTCGCTTGATTTTTTTGAGTAAGAAAAGAGCCAATATTTCACTTCATCATTTTCGAAACCGCTTTCGCTTTCAACCTCAAGAACGACCCAGCCGTACTCGGAATCATAATAGGCGTCTTTAAGCTTGAACGATGAAGATCCCAGCTTATCGGCACATATTTTGCTGCACACAGCAACCGCGTTTTCCGCGACAACATCCGATTTATCGCTTTCGCTGCTCACGGCAGTATACGCTTTTTCATATTCACCCTTTGCCATTAATTTATCCGGGGAGTTGAAAAGCTTTGGTATCAAAACAATGGCAAGAACGATAACAACTACTGCCGCAACTGCGATTCCCGCAATTATAAGCGGTTTTTTCTTTTTTGATGCATTGGTCTTTTGAAGATTTGTATTAAACTGAGAAATAGCGGAATTTACATTCGCGTCTATTTGCAAATCAGCTTTTTGTCCGCACTTCGTGCAAAATTCCTGATTAGGCGCAAGCTCAGCGCCGCATTTGCCGCAAACACGTTGTTGCGGGGCTGCAGCAGCCGGTGTGCCGCATTTTACGCAGAAGCTCTGACCGTCATTGATCTCAGC
Organism: uncultured Ruminococcus sp.; assembly: GCA_902798605.1. Next base: position 18,955 of record CADBXH010000042.1, read on the forward strand.
GCCGCAGTTTGTGCAAACGCGCGGCTGAGGTGTGACCGATGCGGCTGCAGGCACAGCGGTCTGCGCCGTGTCAGGCATATCCGCCGGCGGAACAACAGGTGTATCGACCGGAGCAATGGGTTCTGCCGCGGGGGTCACATCTGTTTCCCAAATCGGGGGTGTAACAGATGTTTCGGGAGTTGGCTCTGCAACGGGTGCGGTAGTCGTCTCATCCGCAAGTACGGTATTCGGCATGGGTGTAGACTCAACTACAGGCGCAGGTGTCGGTTCGGGAACCGGTGCAGCTGCGGGTTGGGGAGTCGGCGCAGGAGCCGGTACTGCGTTTGGTACAGGCGCGGGAGCCGGCGGTACTGTATTCTGCACAGGCGGTGGCGCAACGTTCTGCATAGGCGGGGGCGCAACGTTCTGCATAGGCGGGGGCGCAACAGCGCCCGCGTTTGTCTGAGGCGCGCCGCATTTTGTACAGAAGCTGTTGCCCGGGGCTACCTCTGCTCCGCATTGACTGCAAACATTGCGCGGCGGCGCCATTACAGGTGTTCCGCACTTAGAACAAAAAGCCTGCCCAACAACAAGCGGCGCTCCGCAGTTTATGCAGTTATCTGCCGCGTTTGGATCGACATACTGCGCCGTGCAGCCGAACGTGGTGCATCCTTTGTTCTCGATCCAGCAGGCTTCATGATGAGGAATACCGCAAGACGGGCATACTTTTACAGCTTCGCCTTCTTCGATCGTAGTTTTACAAAACGGACATTTTTTTCCAATGTATTCTTCCATAGTGAACCTCCACTCATTTGTGTATTTGTTCGTACTAAAACACTTATTATTATACTTGAAGCAACATATTATGTCAATAATTTCGCGCAATTCTTTTGATGTTTTCTGTGTATTTTTTACAAATAATTCGATGTTTTGACATAGATATTATGCTTTTCATAATTTGATGATCCCAATTGTTACACTGAAAAAGCAAAAAGGCTGCGCGCTAAGCACACAGCCTTTGAGTTATCAGATATACTGATCATTATATTTCTTTGTATTCTTGGGATTATCTTTACCTCATCAGGCAAACTGACTGTTGTAAAGATCGGCGTATTTGCCGCCCTTTGCCATCAATGTTTCGTGGTTGCCGACTTCCTTGATGTCGCCGTTTTCCATATAAAGGATCATAGCGGCATCGCGGATAGTAGACAGACGATGCGCGATAACAAAGCTGGTACGTCCCTTCATCAGGGTCGCCATAGCGTTCTGGATATCCTGCTCTGTATGAACGTCAACGTTACTTGTCGCTTCGTAGAGGATCATAATTTCGGGATTCGCGATGATAGCGCGCGCGATGGTGAGGAGCTGTCTTTGACCCTGAGAGATATTCTCAGCGCCCTTGGAGAGCATCATATCGTAGCCGCCGGGCATTGTGCGGCAGGCTTCCTTCCAATTCTCTTCGGTACCGTTCTCATTACCCCAGTTGAGGTTCTCGGCTATATCGCCGGTGAACAGTACGTTCTTCTGCGGAACGTAGCCGATGGTGTCGCGGAGCTCGTCAAGCTTGTAATCCTTGACGTTGACGCCGTCCGAGATCATCGTACTGACCATAGACGGAGCAAGCAACTGTCCAAAGGTCGAGATGCTAACAAACATAAAGTTGATTATTTGTAACTATTCAGCACCCTATCCCAAAAACCTGATTGATCTGACCTGATAAAACCATCTTAACCGCGTGATAAGAATCAAACCCGTTTTTGCGGGCG
>CADBXH010000043.1 GCA_902798605.1 uncultured Ruminococcus sp.
ATATCCTCGAGCGCGTGCTTCAGCCGAATGCTGTTTACATACGCGGTGAAACCCATACCCGTTGAGTCCTTAAAGTATTTTGAAAAATAAATCGGATTCAGTCCGACAAGCTCCGCCATTACGTTGAGATTCAATTCCTCGCGGTAGTGCTCCTCAATGTACTCCATTGCTACCTTTGCGTTGCGGAAGGTGACCTTGCAGTTACCGTAGAGGCTGATCTGCTTGTCTCTGCAGCATCGCTCAAAAAGAACGTGCAAAATATTCATTATCACCGCATATTGCTGCAAAGCGGACAGCGTGCTGTCTGACAACTCGATCATATATTTTTTTAATTCTTGCTCCGCCTGAGAATCGGGAGCAACTACAAAACTGTACACATCAAGCTGTTTTTCAAAGCTTTTTACAAAATCATATGACATATGGAGCGTTAAAATCTCTATGTCTTCCCCGTTTTCCGGGATCAACTGGTGTATCTCTCCTGAATTAAACAGGAAGATATCACCTTTATTCAGACTGTATTCATCACCGTTTTTGAATACGGTCAATTTTCCGTTGCCTATATAAATCAGCTCTATCTCCTTGTGCCAATGCACTTCGGAATCAAAATCACCGCAAAGCTTGATCTTGGCAGGCAGCTTGTCATTATATTTTATCGTTTCATATTTATAATTCACACAACCACCCTTTCTTTATTAATAGCCAAAAACACAGCTCAGTTGAATAAACTCCTCGCAGAGTATAATCCTATACGATTACAATTATATCACATACCAAATAAAAATTCAACTTATTTTAGCAAATTTTTAATATTTTTTTGAGATATTATTTAAAGTTATGTAAAATCAATCATATAATTCCGTTATGGAATTATGTGATCAGAGATTTTCTTCGAAATTATTAGTTATTTTAAATTTTGCCGCCGTCAAATTCATTGTCAAATCAACAGGAGGAGCTTATGTCCAGAAAAGGCGAAAATATATATAAAAGGAAAGACGGACGCTGGGAAGGGCGTTACAAAAAAGGAGTTGTTGCCGGAGGAAAAACCGTTTACGGTTCTTGCTACGGAAAAACTTACCGCGAAGCAAAGGAAAAGCTGGAGCGTTGCAAGCTACAAGTTTTGACCGGAAAGAGGAAGAATAAAGCAAGTGCTTTCAGGCTCTTCGGTTCATATTGTGACGAGTGGCTTGCGATGAATAAGAGCGCAATCAAGGAATCTACCGCCGCAAAGTATACGGTCGCGCTTGAAAATCATATCAAGCCATATTTCGGTGAATACTCGCCACAGCTGATTACCACGGAAATGACGGCGGACTTTGTTGATGAACTATTAACGGTCAAAAAGCTATCGCCTAAAACCGCAAAGGATATCGCGATAATACTTAAATCTATTTTAAAATACATATCTAAACGAAACAGCGGGATCGCTTTGATCGATGTGGCAATGCCCAAGTACACACCAAAGGAGATCCGCGTTTTATCACATGACGAGCAGCGAAAGTTCCTTAATTACCTGATATCAAATATGGATATTTATAAATTCGGCGTGTTGTTCTCGCTGATGACAGGGCTCAGGATAGGCGAAGTTTGCGCGCTGAGAGTCAGCGATATATCTCTGACCGAGAGAGTGGTTACGGTCAGGGAGACAATGCAAAGAATAAAGAATCTCGACGGTGACGGAACAAAGACAAAAATCGTGTTTACCTCACCGAAAAGCGACACTTCCGCGCGGGTCGTTCCTTTGACAAATACGGCGTTTGAGCTGTGTAAAGAAAAAGTCAGCAACGCCGCGCCGAACGCGTTTTTGCTGACGGGGAGCGAAACAAAATTTATTGAACCGCGGATTTTGCAGTCCCACATAAAAAAATACGGCAAAGACTGCGGTATAGACGATCTTCATTTTCATGTATTGCGGCACACCTTCGCGACAAGATGCGTTGAGGTCGGATTTGAAATTAAAACACTCAGTGAGGTATTGGGGCACTCGTCGCCGAGGATCACGCTTGAGCGTTACGTTCATTCATCCATTGAATTTAAAAGAGAAAATATGGCAAAGCTGGAAGCTGTCGGATTATAGCTTCCGGCTTTTTTGCCGTCAAAATTCTGGTCGCTGGTCGGAAAACTTTAATTATCCGCATAAACACTGATTTATTCAGATTTTTTCGCGTAGGATTATACTCTGCGATAGATTCTGCTCAATTTTCGGTTGCTTTTTGCAACCGCTTTTCTTTTTTATGTATATTTTATTATATTATAGCACAATACCGTTAAATAATAAAAGAAATGTATATCAGGAAATAACGATGTCAAAAGACTATATAATAAAAGTTTGGACAAAAAAAACGGCTACTGCTCTTTTAACAGTAACCGTCAAAAAAATACAGCCCCCGATTTAACGGAGGCTGTTAATTATTCTATAAGAGAATTATATTCACTGATTATTCCGAATCTTTTTTGATTTCATCCATAATATACTTTTCGATTCTATTGACAAATTTTACAGCATTCTCATATTGTTCACTTACTTCTCTTTTTGGTGCAACATAAAAATCAGAATAATCATTATCTTTTCGCACATCAAACGCATTATTCGCTATCTTGCCATACTCTTTTTCAATAATTCGAGTTTTAATATAGTTTTGATTGAAATTCGATATAACGCCGGAATGCTTTTTGAAACCAACTGAATTTAATGCATTGATCGCATTGATCGAATGAAATATAGCATAGTAAGAACGGTTAGCGCTGTCAGAGTAACACTCCTCACCCAGAAGAATCTTGGACGCTTTTAAACAGTTTTTTGCCTTTTCAATTCTGTAGTTTGCAAGAGCGATGTTTTCTTCTTTAAGCAACTAAATCCACTCCTTCTTGTTCGATATTTATAAAGAAGGGATAACTGCCCTTGTAGGTTTCATAGGTATCCTTATCCTGAATATAAACGGAAAGCAGTACATTATACTGCAAATTTAAATCATAAGTGAGATCAAAAAGCTTCTTTCTTATCTCGCTTCTTACATCAGGTGAAATATCAGCGATAACCATTACATCAATATCCGAATCCTCATCGTAATCACCACGCGCATAAGAGCCGTATAGCTTTACTGCATACAGCTTGTCCCCAAGAATCATTCTTGAATATTCACAAATTCGGGCTAAAACAGTATTCAATGTATCCTGAGTGCACATAGTTTCACTTCCTTATTGTTTCTGTTTATATTATAACCCATATTTGAACTAATTGCAACTATCTAAAACTAATTGCAACTATCTAAAGGTAGAGTTACATTAATAAAAATACAGCCCCCGATTTAACGGAGGCTGTTAATTATTCTATAAGAGAATTATTTTACCATTGAAGCAACTTCTGCAGCGAAATCGTCCTGTCTCTTCTCGATTCCCTCGCCCTTTTCAAAGCGAACGAACTTCTTGATCTCGATCTTGCCGCCGAGCTCCTTGGCTGTGTTCTGTGTGTACTTAGCGACTGTGAGCTTGTTATCCTTAACGAACTCCTGGTCAACAAGGCAGTTCTCCTTGTAATACTTGTTGATCTTTCCCATTACGATCTTGTCGGCGATAGCCTCGGGCTTACCCTCGTTGATAACCTGCTGACGCATAACTTCCTTCTCGTGCTCAACGACCTCTGCGGGAACATCGTCTCTTGTGAGGTACTGAGTGTTAAGAGCTGCGATCTGCATAGCGATGTCCTTGCCGTAAGCAACGAACTCGGGCTTATCTGCAACGTCTGTGTCAAAGTTTACGAGAACGCCGATCTTGCCGCCTGCGTGAACATAAGCAACGCAAGCACCCTCAAGACGCTCAAAACGGCGGATCTGGATGTTCTCACCGATTGTGAGCACCTTCTCCTGGAGCATCTCTGCAACTGTCTGGTCTGAACCAACAGCCTTGAGAGCGAGGAGAGCGTCAACGTCAGCGGGGTTCTCCGCGATAACCGTATCGGCGCAAGCCTTTACAAAATCCATAAATGAATCGTTCTTTGCAACGAAGTCTGTCTCTGCGTTTACTTCGATAACAACGCCAACCTTAAGGTCGCTTGTTGTTGTAGCGTAAGCTACGCCCTCGGCTGCAACTCTGCTTGCCTTTTTAGCCTGCTTAGCAAGACCCTGCTCTCTGAGGAAGTCAACAGCCTTGTCCATATCGCCCTCAGCCTGAACGAGAGCCTTTTTGCAGTCCATCATACCGCAGCCTGTTTTTTCTCTAAGTGCTTTTACATCCTGAGCTGTAAATGCTGCCATTATAAAAACATCCTTTCAAATAGATATATATTAGTATAAATTATTCCTCAACGGGAGCTTCTTCGGGCTCTTCCTGAGCTGCTGCGCCCATCTGTCCCTCTTTACCCTCGATAACAGCGTTAGCCATAGCGCCTGCGATAAGCTTTACTGCGCGGATAGCGTCATCGTTTCCGGGGATAACGTAGTCGATCTCGTCAGGATCACAGTTTGTATCAACGATAGCAACGATCGGGATGTTAAGCTTCTTAGCTTCCTGAACGGCGATCCTTTCTTTTCTGGGGTCAACGATGAAGAGTGCGCCGGGCATCTCTGTCATATCCTTGATACCGCCCATAAACTTCTCGAGCTTGTCGATCTCAAGGTTGAGCTTGATAACTTCCTTCTTGGGAAGAAGATCGAATGTGCCGTCCTCCTGCATAGCGCGGAGCTGCTTAAGACGAGCGATCCTTCTGCGGATAGTTGAGAAGTTTGTGAGCATACCGCCCAGCCATCTTGCGTTTACATAGAATGCGCCTGCACGCTCTGCCTCTTCCTTAATGGAATCCTGAGCCTGTTTTTTTGTACCTACAAAAAGTACGTTCTTGCCTTCTGCGGAGATCTCACGAACAAAGTTGTAAGCTTCCTCGAGCTTTTTAACGCTCTTCTGAAGGTCGATGATGTAGATACCGTTACGTTCTGTGAAGATGTACTCTGCCATTTTGGGGTTCCATCTTCTTGTCTGGTGACCGAAGTGTACACCGGCCTCCAGGAGTTGTTTCATAGAAACTACTGCCATTTTTATTTCCTCCTTAGGTTAAAACCTCCGCTGCGCCTTTGATTTTGCCGGGATATTTAGCTGCACAAAAAAAGCGCAGCCACCTTGCCGACGGCGTCAGCGTGCGAAATGCTTATATATTATACCATAATAAATAAAAAAATCAAGTGCTTTTTAGCAAAACACTTGATTTCTTTAAGTTAATTAAATTTTCTTTTTAATTACTCGTTGAGATCGAAGAATCTCATTCCGCAATACTCGGTAACGAATGTCTGAGTTTCGTGCCAATCACTCTGTCCGATGTAGAATACGATGATCCTGTGGTCAACAGCTGAACCGCCCTGGTCAAAGATGAAAGAAACAGCTTCCTTTGCAGCTGAGTTGGGCTCGCCTGCGGTTGAACCGTAATATCCGTAATCTGAAATGATCTGGTCAATAGAGGTTGTGTTTGAGCGTACCATAGCGTCACGGATGCACTGTGCAACAAGTGCGCAGCCCTGATATCCGGTAGAGCCTGCTTCGCCCATTACGAGTCTTTCAACCTTTGCCCTGTCATATGAAGAAAGACCTAATCCGCCTGCAGCATAGCCTGATGATCCATGTGAAGTCTCAGAAGTCTCATTCTCTGAAGACTCACTGCTCTCGTCAGACTTTTCGGATGTCTCTTCTTCCTTAGGCTCGGTTGCAGCCTCGGTTGCCTTAACCTTCTTTTCCTCTTTTTCTTCTTTAGAGGTTTCCTCGGGTTTTGCGGTTGTGGGTGCTACGGTTGTCTGAGGCTCGGTCGCGGGCGGTACGGTTACCTCTTTGCAGTTGTTTGTGATAACAGCGTCAAACTGATCTGCGCCGCCAACTGACATTGAAGCAGCCTTGCTGTCCTCGTGAGCGTCAACATTGGGTGCCAAGGTTGTTGTGGGGATGATAAGGATCGCTGCGGCAATTACTACCGCTGAAACAGCAGAAGCGATCTTTACGCTTTTCTTGATCTTTACCGGCTTAACAGCCTTGTCTTTTTTTCCGTAGTGTTTAAGGTTTGAAGTTCTCAAAAATTTGTCCTCCCTTTGGTTGATGCGCAAATCACATTCGCGTTCTCGCGTATATAATAGGAAGCGAATGCCTCATTTGATCAGCGCAACGTCTTTAGTTCGTATAAATTTTATCAAACACACAATTTCAAGTGTATTAAAACACATAATTTGTCAAATTGCAAGTCGCCTTGCCCAAAATCGCTTGTAACCCTTGTCACCCTTTTGTAACAACTCGATTTTTAATTGCTTTAAGAAATAATAACTTGTGCACTTTATACAATTCTCGAGTCGGTTTGATGTATATTCTGCCGAAACTTTAGAAAGTAAAAAAATTTCAATTTTCCCTGAAAAACAGCCGTTTTTTGGGCTTTTTTCGAGGTTTCGGCGTTACACACGAAATTATGATCGCATCTTCTCCGATCAGCCTAATTTTCTCCCACGGAATAATATAATCTTCACGTCTTCCGAATATTCCAAATAAGAAATTTCGATCAAATATTACAATTGCTACAACTTTTGCACTATTTTTATCCAATATGAGGTCATCAATATAGCCAATTTTAACACCATCGACTTCGCTTATGACTTCCTTGCGTCTCAGGTCGGAAAATCTGCACTCCATACCCTCGCCTCCTCACAAATTTATATGTCGAAAATGCAAGATGTATTCATTGACTTTTAGTATTTATGGTGATAAAATATAAACGTTCAAGAAAGGAGTATATAGATATGAAATATATATTTATGACCGACGCATCATGCGATTTGAGCGAAGAGCTTGTAAAAGAAATCGGAGTAAGGGTCATTCCGATGGAGTTTGAAATAGACGGAAACATCTATATGCATTACCCCGATTGCTGTATGATGAAACTCGATGAGTTCTACGATCACATCAAAAACGGCGCAGTCCCCAAAACCAGCCAGATAAACATCGACGGCTTCAAGAATTACTTTGAGCCTTACCTCAAGGCGGGCAAGGACATCCTTTACACCGGTATACCCACCGGACTCAGCGGCACGTTCAACACCTGCAAGATAGCCGCAGATGAGCTTATGGAGAAGTATCCCGAGCGTAAGATCGTTCTCATCGACTCCTGCTGTGATTCCGCCGGACTCGGATATTTGGTATATCTCGCCGGCAAAAAGTACGCAGAAGGCGCCGATATAGACGAAGTAGCGGCGTTTATTGACGAAACAAAGCAAAAGATCGGCCACTGGTTTGTTGTCGACGATCTCGACCTGCTCAAAAAGGGCGGAAGGATATCGACAGTCGCCGCTACCTTCGGCAAAGCATTGCAAATAAAACCGCTCATCAGCGTTGACGAAACCGGAAAGCTTGTTAATGTCGGCAAGATCAGAGGCGCGAGCAACGTTATCCCCGCGCTTGTTGAACGATTCAAGCGCGACAGCAAAGATATGAAGAAAGAGACCGCTTTTGTAGCCCACAAATGTAATAATATGCGAGATCGGTCCTGTTATCGGCTCGCACGTAGGCACGGGAATGCTTGCAGTACTGTTCCTCGGAGAAAGAAATCTTAAATAGAGTTTAATTGAATTAAACATAAAGAAAAGCTGTTATCTTGAGCAAAACTCAGGATAACAGCTTTTCTTATTCCTTTGACATAAACAGCATACACATCACGGCAACTCCAAAAAAGCCGCCTATGAACGTGCCTATTATTATTCCCAAAAGCATATTTTTCCTCCTGTCCTTTTTTGACAATTATCATTAACGTAATGTGCGATAATGGTAACGGTGATCGTGTGACTGTATACATAGATGTGCTGGTTACGGTAAATATATTTACAGACTTCTTTTTGCTTTTATGCGTAAAGCGGTTTCTGAGCATCCGCGCAAGGCTGTTCCGGCTGATACTCGGCAGCCTGATCGGCGGAATACTCAGCCTTACGGCTCTGCTGCCGAAGCTACCGACGGGACTGAATATCATTCTCGACATTATATTCGCTTCGATCATAGTCTTTTTTTCGTTCGGCAGAACTAATATAAAGAACTATATCAAGCGGGTTGCAGTGTATTTCGGTATATCATTTTTCTTTTGCGGAATTATGATATTTATCTATACCGCTTTCAAACCAAAAGGAATGGCGATCTTCAACGATGTCGTGTACTTCGACATCTCCCCTGTCCTGCTGATTATTCTAACCCTTATCTGCTACTATATTCTTAGGCTTATAAGGCGGCTGACAAAGGGTGATATCGGCAAAAGCGTATGCAGTATCGAAGCTTGGTTCAACGGACAGTCTGTGACGTTCAGTGCCGTTTTGGACACGGGCTGCAACGTCAAAGAGCCGTTTTCTTCACTATATGTAATAATCGCCGAAAAGGAGCTGCTAAAGGATATTACGCTTGATACAGATAAAATTAGAGTGATACCATTTGATTCACTCGGCGGAAAAGGGCTGTTAAAGGGCTATATGCCGGACAAATTGACAGTAAACGGCAAGGAAGTAAACGCGTACATCGGGATTTGCGAAAACGTAATAAACAGCGAGATCAAGGCGATCGCGCCGTATGAGCTAATAAAGTGAGGTTTTTTAATGCTTGGAATAATACTTAAAATCAAAATGATACTCTTAAATTTCAACGAGGTTTTTTATATAAACGGGAGCGAGACCCTTCCCCCGCCCCTCAGTAAAACAGAAGAGCTCGAGATAATGAGCAGGATATCAAACGGCGACAACCGCGCGCGCGAGGTGCTTATCGTCCATAACCTGCGGCTTGTGGTCTACATAGCCAAAAAGTTCGAATCCCCGAGCGCAGGCACGGAGGACTTGATTTCAATAGGCACGATCGGGCTTATCAAGGCGGTCAACACCTTTTCTCCCGAAAAAAACATAAAATTAGCGACATACGCCTCACGGTGCATAGAGAACGAGATACTGATGTACCTGCGCAAAGCATCTCAGCTCAAAAATGAGATCTCTATCGATGAACCGCTAAACACCGACTACGACGGCAACGAGCTTTTGTTGTGCGACATCTTGGGCTCGGACGCTAACGAGATAAACATAAATCTGGAGAACGAGGTCGAAAAAACGCTTGTGCTCGAGGCGGTGTCTCAGCTAAAAGACAGAGAATGCAGCATTATGGAGCTGCGGTTCGGGCTCAACGGCAAAAAAGAGCATACGCAAAAGGAAGTCGCCGATAAGCTCGGTATATCGCAGTCGTATATATCAAGACTGGAGAAAAAGATAATAAAGCAGCTTAAATCAGAGTTGCAAAAAGCGATCTAACTAAAACAGCTGCCATTCTGAGGCACTGCCGAAGAATCTCATACCTCTTCATAATAGGTTTGTATAACAGGTATGAGATCCTTCGCTAAAGCTCAGGATGACAGCTTTTCTTTTTCCCTATTCCTGTTAAAACTATTCCGTAGTTTCAACATCCTGCTCAACGTGCTTGCCCTCGTTGCCGATTATTCCGTCTCCGTCACTGACTTCGCCGTTGTTTTTCATTTTTTCGGCGTTATCGTCAACGGCTGAGCCGGCTTTTTTGAGCCCGTCTCCCGCGTCATCGACTACACTTCCCGCGCCGGATACGGCGTCAGAAGCAACCTGAGATACGGCAGAGCCCGCCTTTTCTCCCTCATTGCAGCCCGCAAAGGCGGCTGCCGCCATAACAATGGCAAATGCTATTGCAATCAATCTTTTCATAAAAATCAATCCTTTAAAAAAGTAAAATAGTGGCGTCAATATCAGACACCACTATTATTTTCAAAAACCATTTAATTATTCATTATTCTTTATCGGAAAAATATCTTCATCCTTAATGATTTTCTCTGCGACCTTTTCGCCTGCGATGTAAACCGTAATAACAACATTACCGTTTTCGTCAAATGATACCGATTTTCCCTCGCGCGTTCCCATAGAGTAGGAGCAGACGTCAAGGAACATACCGTCAGACATAAACCTCGCGCCAACACCATCGGGAGTATTCTCGATCCAGTTACCGACGTGCATAGTGCCGTCGCTGTGGCGGTAACCGACTCCGCAGCCGCTTCTGTTTCCGTCCGTCCAGCTTCCGATATAATTAGGCTTGCCGTCCTTGTAGTAGCTCACGCCAAAGCCCTCGCGCTTATCATCCGCGTAAGTTCCCTCATAGACCGTAAGCCCCTCGGGAGAAACCGTTCTGCCGTTGCCTGTCCTCTGTCCGGCATCATCGAGCGAACCAAAATAGGAATATTTTCCGTTTTTGTTCTCGATGACCGAATCGGGCTCGGGCTGAGACTTGATCTCAAGCTCGGGCTTTTCTTCGGGCTTTTCAGGCTCCTTGGACACTTCGACAGCTTCCTCTGCTGCTTCTCCGGCAGGTTCTTCAATATTTTCTTCAACAACTTCCTCGGGAGTTTCTTCGATAACCTCTTCGATCGTTTCCTCTTTAGCTTCCTCGGGCTTCTCACCCTGCGACTGCGAAACCACCTCGCCGAAGATATTCTTGTTCGTCTTGTGAGCTTCATAAAGGATATTTTCTATCTTGTCGTAAGCAGAATACTCTCCTGTCTCGGCTTTTGGAGCTTCCGCTGCATCCTCGATCTGCTCATAATCATCCTCACTCAGATAATCGGCATTCAGCAGATCAAGCGGCTTTACAGCGGGCTTTGTGAAGTCCTCAACAGTGAATTTGAATCCCTTGCCGTCGTTAGGCTTAATGCTTATACCCGAAAACTCTGCGGGTCTGAAGGTCGCATCGTACCAGATCATACCCGAATTCGTATAAATCAGGCAGGCACATTTTTTGCTCTGTGAGCTGAGCGACGGGTACAGATACTCGGAAGTCTTATCTCCGTTATCATCGACTCTGTCAAACTTGATGCAGACTATCCCATCAATTGTCACAGGCTTGACCGAAGCCAGAAGGATATTTTCGCGCTCGTTGTCGTAGTACTCGGTAGCAAGCCAGTTATGGTAATTATCAAAGTACAGCCGCTTGTTTACAATGCCGTTCTCACCGTAAGACAAAACGCAGTAAACATCGTCCGAAACGCGCTTTACCTTTTGTATCTGACTCTTGTTGGACGTGACCTTCCAAAGCAGCGGTTCGCCGTTTTTCATCGTATATGACAGGCTGTAGCTGCGATTATCGGTAAAAAACTCGGTTTTGTCGGTCTGGGGATTATGGTTGGAGTTAAAATAGTTTGCCCTGACTCCCGCCAAAGCGTCGTTTTTAAAATCGAGCTTTTCAAATCGCGACATCAAAGCCGAGTATATGATCAAACCCTTGGATAGTTTTTGAAGTTCATTAAGCATAAATATCATTCCATATTAATTCAGCCGGGAACAGTTTTAGATTCCCGACCGAACTTCTTCCTTATAATTATTGAATAATCAGATAGAGATAGTCATCGCTACCTTATAAAGCTTCTCGTCAAATACGCGCTCCATAGCGAGAGCCTCGTCGATATCGAGATCTGTGATCTTGTTGTCTCTCATAACTACAACGCGGTTGCCGATGTCATTTTTGAGCAACTCAACAGCTCTGTAGCCCATCTGGCTGGCAACTACTCTGTCGCGAACTGTGGGAGATCCTCCGCGCTGAACATGACCGAGAACAGTCGCTCTCGCTTCGATACCGAGTCTCTGTTCAATATATGTAGCAAGCTTAGGCGCGCTGTACTTATGCTCCTCATAACCTACACCCTCGGCAACAACGATTACAAAGTGCTTTTTGCCGGTCTTTTGGGTGTTGAGGATCCTCTGAATAACATCCTTTTCAATCTTGAACTCCACCTCGGGTACAAGGATAGCCGTCGCGCCGACAGCAATACCCGTCTGCAAAGCGATATCGCCGCAGCGTCTGCCCATTACCTCAACGATAGAACATCTGTCGTGAGACTGCGCGGTGTCACGGATACGGTCGATCATATCAATAGCGGTGTTCATAGCGGTATCAAAACCGATGGTGTACTCTGAGCAAGCTATATCGTTGTCGATAGTACCCGGCACGCCAATGCAATTGATACCTGCGTTAGTAAGCGCTTGAGCGCCTCTGAAAGAGCCGTCGCCGCCGATAACGACAACTCCGCTGATACCGAGTTCACGGCAAAATTCGGCAGCTCTCTCCTGAGCTTGCTTCTCCTTGAATTCCAAGCATCTGGCAGTATATAGCATAGTACCGCCGTTACCTATGATATCGGAAACCTTACGAAGATCCATCTCTTCAATATCTTTGTTGAGAAGTCCGTTATAGCCGCGATAAATACCGTATACTTTCATACCCATATTTATTCCCGAACGAACAACAGCTCTTACAGCCGCGTTCATACCCGGAGCATCGCCGCCGCTTGTTAATACCGCAATAGATTTTTCTGACATATTTATACCTCCTGTGAGATTTTATTCCTTTTACATTATAATACAAATAAGCTTTGTTTACAAGAGAGTTTTGGAATATTTTTATTTTAAAATTGCAGGGATGTGCATTGCACGCCCGCGGATAACGGCAACACCCGTCCCGACCATACCGGCAAGCGCTGTTTGACCCTACAAATCCTTGACATTTTCACGAATAAATATTATCATATACACATAGCAAAAAATAAAACCAAAGGATGACAAACAATGACAAAACTCTACTTGGCTATTCCCTGCTACAACGAGGAAGAAGTACTCAGGGATTCTGCCGCTAAATTACTTAATAAATACAACACGATGATGAGCGAGCATAAAATTTCGTTTGACAGCAAGATCGTCTTTATCGACGACGGCTCAAAGGACAGGACTTGGCAGATAATATGCGAGCTCCACAGCGAAAACCCCGTGTTTCAGGGTATAAAACTAAGCCGCAACAGAGGTCACCAGAACGCGCTTTTGTGCGGACTTATGACCCTTAAAGACAAGGCTGACGCCGTGATCTCGATCGACGCGGACTTGCAGGACGACATCAACGTATTTGACGAGATGGTCGCAAAATACGAGGACGGCTGCGACGTTGTATACGGAGTTCGCTCAAAAAGAGAGACCGACACTTTCTTTAAGCGCTTTACAGCCGAGGCTTTTTACAAGATACTCAACCGTATGGGCGCAAAGGTCATCTTCAATCACGCAGATTTCCGCCTTATGAGCAAGAGAGCGCTTGAAGCTTTCTCGCAGTATAAAGAAACCAACGTTTTCCTCAGAGGTATGGTACCTCTCATCGGCTACAAATCCGATATAGTAACATACGAACGCAGCGAAAGACTCGCGGGTGAAAGCAAATATCCGCTCAAAAAAATGCTCGCACTGGCGTGGGAAGGCGTTACTTCTCTAAGCGTTCAGCCTATCAGGATAATCACCTGGGCGGGACTTATCATCTTTTTGATAAGCCTTATTATGGTGATTTACTCAATAATCTCATTCATAGCCGGCTGGACGGTAAGCGGCTGGGCAAGCACGCTATGCTCGATTTGGGCTCTCGGCGGTTTGCAGTTATTGGCTATCGGTATTATCGGCGAATACATCGGAAAGATATACCTCGAAACCAAACGCAGACCGAGGTTTATTGTAGAAACGTATCTCGGAGACGAGTAAAGATTAAAAAGTATTAGGGGTAACATTATGAAAAAAACAAAAGTAATGTCGATCATTGCGATGGTATTGTTTATTTTAGCTTTATTCTGGGAATTAATGGACGAAACAATCTACTACATCCAAGCCGTAAAATACAGCTTTGATGGCGGCATAATCGCAAGAGCAGTGCTCACAAACTCTATTCCGAGTATAGCGGCGTTCATCCTAATGATAATCGGGGTGAGGCTTGCGGCGTCATCTAAAAACAAAATGATTTATCCGATAGCTTTCTTTATTTACGCCGCAATTATGTGCATTAATCTTGTGATAGATATCATAGAGTTATTAAATAACCATTCGCCTTTGAACATGGAGTTTTATATTAGGCAAATACTTACTTTGTCCGGATTTGTGCTTATAGGAATAGACGCTGTTTTGTTAAAGCGCAACAAGGCTTTCGGAATTATCGGTGCGGCAGTCATTATTGCTGTAGCCATTATCTATTCATTCTATTACTCTTTCCAGATAGCAAGCGATCCTCTAAATGATAGCGATGCTTTTGTTCTTATGGTAAACATAATGACTATTCTATCCTATTATTCCATGCTCCAGTGCATAGGTATAGGTGCTTTGCTTTATGCTATCGGCAGACAGCCAAAGGATGTACCGAACATCCCCGCTCCTCCGAGTTATCCCAACGGCGGCAACGGCGGTCAGTTCAATAATCAGTACAACTACCAACCTCCCCAGACTCCGGATCAGAACAATTACCAACCGCCCCAGACTCCCTATCAGGACAATTACCAACCGCCTCAGACTCCCGACCGGAACAATTACCAACCGCCGTATAACGGTCAATAACAATTGAAACTTAAAAGAATCGTCATCCCGAGCTTTTAGCAAAGGATGACTTTTTTTAATCGGAGCTTAGCAACAGTTATCTTTAAACTCAATTCATAGCCCAACTGTTATTGCTTTTTTGGAAATCGTTTCAAAAGATATTGATATTTTTACTAATAATTGGTATATTATAATCAACAAACCAAAAAGCAGGTGATGAAATGAAAAAAACAAAAGTTATGTCCATAATAGCTATGGTATTGTTCATTCTTGCTCTGTTTTCGCAAGTAATGTATATTGTGATGTACTTGATTGGAGCACTTTCGAGCATAGATCCCGCAGTCAGCGCTGTAGTGAAGGTATTGCTCACAAGCTCAATTCCGACCATAGTTTCACTTATACTTATGATCGTCGGAGTAAGGCTTGCGGCGTCATCCAAAAATCAAAAATCTATCCGGCAGCGTTCTTTATTATTGCCGGGATTTCACTGCTCGGACTTTTCATCGACATCATCAGCTCAGGCGGTAAAACGTCGATTGATTATGTCATCAGAGATCTTTTCCTTACAGCGGGATTTACTATGATAGCGATTGACGGCATTTTGCTAAACCCCAATAAAGCGCTCGGAATAATAGGAGCTGCTTTAGTAATAGCTATCGCGATGTTCTTTTCGTTCACCAACTCGTTCAATTTGTCGAGCTACTTAACCGGAAAATCGTCCTATGCCTTAAGTACCGGCGGACAAATTTCTATTTTAATACGTTTAATGTATGTGTTGATGTACTATTCAATGCTGCAAAATATAGGAATCGGCGCGCTTCTCTACGCTATCGGCAGACAGCCGAAGGATACACAGAAGCCTTTTACTCCCCATTACCCTAACGGAGGCAGAAACGGCAGAAACAACGACCGTTTTGATTATGTTCCGCCTCAGCCTCCTCAGCAAAATGATTATCAGCCGCCGTATAATAACGGTCAATAATATTTTAATACTTAAAAATCCACTGTCATCCTGAGATTTAGCAAAGGATGACAGCGTTTTTTATTGGGAGCGGATCACACCAACGCCGCACTGTCGCCCTTTATACTCAAAACTCATAACATAAAATTATTATAATTCTATTAAGTACTTAAACCTCGCGCGGTTTATGCTAAAATATAAGGGAATATGAAATATAGGAGCGTATCTATGGATATTAAAAAGCTTGAGCGCCGCAACAGCTCACTTGATATAATCAGAATCGTTGCGGTGTTTACCGTTTTATCTGTGCATTTCTTCCTGCACAACGGGTTCTACAGCGAACCCGTGAGCGGCAAGGGTCCGATTGAAGGCTTGTTTGCCTTTTTCTCGTCGGGCAATGTTGCCGACCTGCACGGACCGCAGATGTTTATCATGGTGGAAATGCGCGTCTTGTTCGGCGTTTGTGTGCCTTTATTTATGATCCTTACCGGTTACCTTATGAGCAAAAAGGAGCTGAGCAAGGGCTACTACAAGGGTATTCGCAAAACCTTGATAATCTTCGTACTCGCGACAATCGCCTGTATGATCTTCAAGTCGATACACGAGACCCCCGCCGCAAATGCAGCGTTTTATAACTTCAACTTTGAAAAGATGTTTGAAGCGATAAATGGCACGGGAAAATACGACCTAAAGCACTACATCTTCGGAACACTCGACTTTACCGGAGCAAACTACTCCTGGTATATAGAGATGTACATCGGTCTGTTTTTGATGGCGCCGTTCCTGAACCTCGGCTACAACAAGCTCAAAAGCAAAAGGCAAAAGCAGGTTTTGGTATTCACCTTCGTTTTCCTGACCGTAATCCCCACCGTGTTCAATATCTTTAACTTTGACAGCGCTTCATGGTGGATGAACCCCACAGAAAACGATACATATCAAAAATTGATACCGAGCTTTTGGATGGGCATTTACCCCATCACCTACTACTATATCGGCGCGTATCTGAGAGAATACGGGATCAGGCTCAAAACAAAGCCCACCCTTATACTCTTTTTGATTTGTGAGTTTTTGTTCGGCGCGTTCAGCTTTTTCAGAAGCTACGGCGGCGGATTCAAATCGAGCATATACGTTTACTGGTACGGCTTTGAGCCCTGTGTGCTTGCCACACTGCTGTTTGTTCTGCTCAGCAGGATAAAGACAGATAACTGGTCACCATACGTTAAAACCGCACTTTGGAAGGTCTCGGATCTGGCATTGGGAATATACCTGATGTCGTTCGTATTCGATTCACTGATTTATGAAGTACTAACTATCCCAAACTCCAAAATATTCATGCCCTTTCCCATACTCCAAATATTCATGCCCTTTGTCCACTATGAACCCGTTATGGTAAACAGGCTGCCGTACTACTTTATCACGGTACCGCAGTGCTTCATTTTATCGTTGGCAGCGTCTTTCATACTCAACAAGCTCGAACAGCTTATTGTATTCCTGTATGAAAAGATCAAGGCTTATGTAATAACGCAAAAATCAATTTCGGCAAGGATGTTCTGGCAGGATGTATTCTTTGCCGTGCTGATCGTAGCCGGATTTATCTTCTCTATCTGGAAGGCGCAGTTCGGCTTTGGCGGCAACGACGAGGCGTTCTACCTGACTATCCCCGAGCGTTTACTCAAAGGCGACGGGCTGTTTGTTGACGAGTGGCACCTTTCTCAGATGTCCGGTGTTTTGCAGCTTCCGCTTGTGTGGCTGTACACGACCTTTGCAGGCTCGACCACGGGAATCATCTACGCCATGAGGATATTCTACATCGTGCTACACTGCGCGGCTTCCGTACTTATTTACACAAAACTCAGAAAGTACGGTATCCTCGCCGTAATCGGCTCGGCACTGTTCTTCATCTACACTCCCTATGACATTATGGCGCTCAGCTATGACTCTATGGGACTCGGACTCGTAACGCTTGCTGGTGTGCTTATTGCCACGGCGAATTACGAAAAGAAGCTGCAAATAATCTTCAGCGGTCTGTGCTTTGCGGGCGCGGTGCTCTGCTGTCCGTATCTCGCGGTCGCGTATGTTCTTTACGCAATTTGTATGCTCGTGCATATTATGATGAAGAACTCAAACGCTAAGTTTGCACTCAAAAGCGAGATGTTCTCGCTGAGGACATTCCTGTTCTTCACCTTGGGCGCGGGTATCTTGGCTGTGATCTTCCTTGTGATATTCATTATTCCGAAAGGCGGATTCGGCGGAGTATTCGAGAACCTGCCGTATATGCTCAAGGATCCCGAGCACAGCAATGTTTCGTTCTTCGCGAAGCTTCCGAAATATTTCGAGACCATATTTAATTGTCATCCGAACTTCAAGTACGCGGTATACGCCTACGCGGTTATGATGATAGTGCTCATCTTCGACCGCAAAAGAAAGCTTCACCGCTCGCTGTACCTGCTTGTTACCATAGGTATCGTTATTTTCACCTATGTTCTGCTGTTGGAAAAACTGCACTCAACGTACTACAACGCTATTATGTTCCCGATGATCTTTATCGGTATCACATCGTACATTCTGTGCGACAACAAGCCGAGGGAGCTGTTTGTAAGCTTGTTTATTCTCGGAATAATCTACTCAATATGCGTTCATGTCCAGTCGAACCAGTACTTCTATATCATCTCAATGGCGCTTGCTTCGTCGAATGTCGCAAGCTATATCTTCTTGGCTCAGTTGATAAGAGATATGAAGGAAAACCCCGACAACATCACCTATGCCGTCTGGCTTAAAAGGACAGCCTTTGCGTTAGTCGTGTTCACGGTATTCTTACAGGGCGCTTTACAGATAAGCACAAAGGCGCATCACGTTTTCTGGGAAGGTGAACCCGATACCCTCACCGCGAAAATCGAGGATGGTCCCGCCGCAGGCATATACACTAACGATGCTAATGCCATGAATTACAAAAAACTCTATGACGACATCGCTGCTGCATATGAGGATAAGGACAAAGGCAATCTGCTCGTTATGAGCGAAAAAACCTGGCTTTACCTTGCTGCAAACAATATGGATTACGGCACCTTCTCGGCTTGGCTTTCAGGCGAGAATGACGGAACGCTTCAAAGGCTTAACGATTACTACACCTTAAATCCCGACAAAGCGCCTAAGTATATCTATATCCCCAAGGATTCAAAGTGGGATACCCAACGGATAGAAATGCAGTCAAAAGCGCTGGGGTATAAGGTGAAGCAGACCGAGAACAGCTATCAGCTTGAAAAAAAGTACTAAATAATAAGTTAACTGTCAAATAATGACAGAAATAATAAACACACTATATACTTAAAATATTAAATTGGGGGCGATTGTATGGATATCCAAAAATTGTACAACACATGGCTTGAAAACGCCGTTGAGGACAAGGACCTTATCACCGAGCTTGAAAGCATCAAGGGTAATGAGGAAGAGATCTACGAGCGTTTTTACACCACACTGAAGTTCGGCACCGCAGGACTGAGAGGCATTATCGGCGCAGGAACAAACAGGATGAACATCTACGTTGTCCGCCAGGCTACTCAGGGCTTGGCAAACTATGTGCTGGCAAAATACGGCAAGGGCGCTGTTGCTATCTCTCACGACAGCAGGATCAAGGCAGACCTCTTTATGAACGAGGCTGCAAGGGTATTGGCGGCAAACGGTATCAAGACCTACATCACTACCGAGCTGCAGCCCACACCTGTACTCTCCTACCTTGTACGCTACTTTAAGTGTCAGGCAGGAATTATGGTAACAGCAAGCCACAACACCGCCAAATACAACGGCTACAAGGCTTACGGCGAGGACGGCTGCCAGATGACTGACGCTGCCGCAAACGCCGTTTATGACGAGATCCAGAAGCTTGATATGTTCAATGACGTAAAGACTATGGACTTTGACGAGGCTGTTGAAAAGGGTCTTATCGAGTACGTAACCGATGACGTTTACGAGAGCTATCTTGACAAGGTAACTGAGCAGCAGGTCAATCCCGGTATCTGCAAAGGTTCGGGCATCAAGGTCGTTTACACCCCGCTCAACGGCGCGGGCAACAAGCTCGTCAGAAAGGTTTTGAACAGGATCGGCGTCGAGGACGTTACCGTTGTTCCCGAGCAGGAAATGCCCGACGGCAACTTTACGACCTGTCCCAAGCCGAATCCCGAGTATCAGGAAGCTCTTGACCTCGCTATAAAACTCGCAAAGGAAAAGGAAGCCGACTTGGTTCTCGCAACCGACCCCGACTCCGACCGTGTAGGTATCGCAGTTAAGGATTCCGACGGCAGTTACAGGCTTATCTCGGGCAACGAGGACGGCGTAATGCTGACGAACTACATCCTCTCCAACAAAAAGGAACAGGGCGTTCTCCCCGAAAATCCCGTTGTAGTAAAGACTATCGTTACGACCAAGCTCATCAACAAGCTCTGCGAAAAGTACGGCTGTGAGCTCAAAAACGTGCTTACGGGCTTTAAGTATATCGGCGAAGTCATACTCAACCTCGAGAAAAAGGGCGAAGAGAACCGCTATCTGTTCGGCTTTGAGGAAAGCTACGGCTACCTCGCAGGTACTTATGTAAGAGATAAGGACGCTGTCGTTGCCTCTATGCTTATCTGCGAGATGACCGCTTACTACAGAAAGCAGGGTATCTCTCTTGCAAATATGATCGACGATCTCTACGAGGAGTTCGGCTACTACCTCAACAAGACCTTTGCCTTTGAATTTGAGGGCTCTGCGGGAATGCAGAAGATGAGCGACATTATGTCTGCTGTCAGAAACGACATCCCCACGGAAGTTGCGGGTTACAAGGTAGTCAAGGTAAGTGATTACCGGACAAAGATAGAAAAAGACCTTGTTACAGGTGAAGAAACAGACATCACCCTCCCCACCTCAAACGTTATCGCGCTCAACCTCGAGGGCGACAACGGCGTCATCATCCGCCCGAGCGGCACAGAGCCCAAGATCAAGCTCTATATCACCGCAGTCGGCAAGGATAAACAAGGCGCTTTCGATATTTGCGACAAACTCGTAACATCGTCAAAAGGAATACTTGGAATATAACAAAGAAAAGCTCGCTGAAAAGCGGGCTTTTTTAATTGATAAATAATAACGGAAAACTGTTAATATCCTTTTTTCGTAGGGCGGATCTATTTGTCAGCCTGCCGAACGCCACTCTCCTATCAAACCACTACATCATTCGGTAACCAAATACTTCCTATCCGCGGACGGACATTTAAGTCCATCCCTACATCGTTAAGGAAAGCTTAAAAAAAGAAAACCGCGCGCGACAAAAGGGGCGGCAAACGCTGCCGCCCCTTGGATTCTCAATTAATCCTTACCCTATTGGGCTCGGTCGAATTATACTAAACTGTTCTTTGGACTCATCTCCGAAAATAAAATATCTAAAGAAAAACTAATGTATTACATCGAACCGTACTCTCTTCGTTAAATCAACGAAATCAATTTAACTGTACATAGGACTAATTCTCCTGTCTTTAGATTTTATATTAAAGAAAAAGTTATACTCTCATTGGACTATACCTAAAAAATCATATTTAACATA
>CADBXH010000044.1 GCA_902798605.1 uncultured Ruminococcus sp.
GATGCAAACCGTCGACTTTCCTGTGCCGCCCTTGCCCGAAGCAACAACGATAACATTATTCATAATTACAATACCTCTTGTCTATTCTATCACAAATCAGTCAAAAGGGCAACAAATCTAAATGATTTTATCATACAAACTTTCCGCGATTATTTTGGTCATTGTGTATAATTTTTGAACTTTTTTTGGTTGTTTTCGACTTTTTTTACAAAATATTTCAGTTTGAAGGCTTTTGCTCCCGCTCAAAATACTCATCGAGCAGGTCATTGGCTACCTGCATGGCGTACTTTCCCTTTACGCCGTTTTCGATCACCACCGCTATTGCGACCTCGGGTTTTTCAAACGGCGCGTAACAGATGAACACCGCGTGGTCGGAGCCCGCGTTTTCGGCAGTGCCGGTCTTGGCGGCGATATCGACCTTGTAATCTCCGAAAACAGAGTACGCCGTGCCCTCGTAATCCCTCGCCACGCCGCGCATGGCGTTTTGGACGATTTTCAGATTCTTTTCTGAGAACGTTGATTTTCGGGCGATTTGCGGCTTGCTGAAATCGCTAATAACTTCGCTGTTGTCATAGCTCGTGATCTTGCTCACAAGGTGGGTTTTTAGCCGCGTGCCGTTGTTCGCGAGAGTCGCGGTATATGTCGCGAGCTGTACGGGAGTAAAGGCGTTGTCGGACTGACCGATAGCCGCCTGAGGGGTGTTGCCCGCCTGCCATTCGCCGCTTTCGCGGCCTGCTAGCATACCCTCCGCCTCGCCGAACTCAACGCCTGTTTTTTTGCCGAGACCGAGCTTTTCGGCATAGCTGTCGATCCGTTTTATCCCAAGCCTGCGCCCCGTTTCGGCAAAGAACCAGTTGCAGGAGTGGATCATCGCCGACTCAACGTTCTGCGCGCCGTGATAGTGCATACACTCGACGACGCTTGACGGGTAGTAGTCGTAGTATTTTGTGCAGTAAAATTCCGTTTCTTTTTCTATCACTTTTTCCTCGAGCGCCGCCAGCGCCACGCACGGCTTGAATACCGAGCCGCAGGCAAAAACGCCGTCAAAAGCTCGGTCGAACATCGGCAGGCTTTCATCCTGCGAAAGCTTTATATAGTAGTCGCCGTACAGGCTGTATTTATTCAGGTCATAGGTCGGACAGCTCGCCGCCGCGAGCACGGAAAAATCGCGGACGTCGAGCATTACGACCGCGCCCGCAGAGCAGTCCTCGCCGACGTTCGATTCCGCGTTGAGCTTTGACTGCGCTTCTCCCTCTGCCCTTGCCGCCTTGACGTTTTTTTCAAGGCTGACGGACGCGGTTTTTTGGAGCTTTTTATCAAGCGTCAGCCAAATGTTGTTCCCGCGCTTAGCAGGGCGCTTTATCTCCTCGGTCATTTCGCCGTCAGGGTCACGAAAAAGGAGCTTTTCTCCGCTTTTTCCGCGCAGCTCCTTCTCAAACGACGCCTCTATCCCGAACTTGCCGATTTTATCGTTCATACCGTATTCGCCGCTGTCGCAGTCCTCCTCTGTCACCGCGCCGAGCGCGCCCAAAATATGCGGAGCGAGGGTCGGGTCCTCCGCGCCGCGGACAAGGTACTGCTCAATGCTTACGCCGCTGAGGTTTTGGATGTGCTCCGCGACCGCGCCGACCGACTCTTTTTTGAGGTTATCCGCAAAAACAAACGGCTCGCCGACGGCAGTCGATTCGGGGATATTTTTATTGTAGCTGTTTCCGGTTTTTTTCATCAGCTCGGTCAGCGCTGAAATCGTCTTGTCAAGCCCGCTGCTGTCCGCCGAATTGTTTTGAACGACAACCCTGTATCGGGTTTGGTTGACAATCAATCCTTTGCCGTTTTTATCATATATCTGCCCGCGGGCGGGCTCGGATTTTTCCTCCGCCGCACCCGACAGAGAAGCGAGCTCGCGGTAGCCGTCTCCGCCG
The DNA here is from genome assembly GCA_902798605.1 of uncultured Ruminococcus sp. Next base: position 1,923 of record CADBXH010000044.1, read on the forward strand.
ATGAGCTGCCAGTTTATCAGCCGCGCGGTAAACAGCGCGAAAAACATCAGGGTAACTGCGATGCAGACGGTGTAGGCGTTTTTGTACTTCTTCATTTTTCGCCTCCGGTTATCAGCCGGTCAAGAAAATACAGCGGTACCGCGCAGATAAATGTGATGATTATTTTGGATAAACCGTGCCGCGCAAACAAAACCGCGCTGTCGATTATCCCGTATGAAAACGCGCCAAACAAATAACTCGCCGTTATCACCGCCGCCGCGGAACAGAAAACCAATAATAACGCCGCGGGAGGCGTCGGTCTTAGTTTGCTTTGCAAAAGCGAGGGCACGATATAACCGCAAACCGCCAGTGCAAAGGCGTAAAACCCTATGCCGCCCGACGACAATATGTCAGCCAAAGCTCCGCAGACCGCGCCGAAAACCACCGAAGCGGCGGCGTCCTCACACGCCGATATAGACAGCGCCGCCGAAATCAAAAGAAGCGGTCTGCCTCCGAAAAGCTCCGGCAGCAAACTGGCTGTACCGCCAAGCGACGCGATGACCAAAAGCTCAACGGCGATCGCGGTTCTCCTAATGACTCTGTTGGTTTTTCGCATTTATTTCTCCCCTGCCCGAAAAGTCGGTGATGACCGCTACGCTCTCAACGCTTTTTATGTTCTCGTAGGGCTCAATTACGGCATACGGCGAGGAGTCGAACATATCTTGCTCAACGCTCGCCACCCTGCCGATGATAAGGCTTTCGGGGTACACGCCGCCCGTGCCGAGGGTCGTTATCAGATCGCCCTTTTTAATTTTGTTGTTCTCATCGACCAGCTTCAGCGCGGTTTGGTTTTTGTCGCTCAAGTCAGCCGTTCCGCACACTACGCCCCTGTCGCCCGACTGCTTGTCCGCGGCTCCGACATTTAGGCTCGGCGAGAGGACAGTCGTAACATAAGCGGTCACAGGCTCTGCGCGCGTGACCTGCCCGACCAGCCCGTTTTCGGTGATGACCGCATCGCCCGCCTTTACTCCGTCGGATGATCCTACTCCGATAGAAAACGCGCCGAAGTCGTCATAGGCGTCGCGCGCGATGACCTCGGCGGGCACCAACTTATAGTCGCGGTTTTTGTGCGAAATTTTAAAATATTCAGTTAGCTTTTCATTTTCTTTTTTTAAGCCGAGGTAATCGACAAGGCGTTGGCGCAGTTCTGCGTTTTCTTTTTTGAGCGCTGCGACCTCGTCAGTTTCCGCAGAGTCGGGTGTGGATTTTGCCGAAGCAGTCAGGCTCGAGATACCGAGCGGCAGCAAATTGAGTCCTCCCGAGATAAAGCCCGTTTTGCCCTGCGACAAAACGCCCGTCAGCAATAGGATAACGAGCGTGATGATCAAATATTTAAGGCTTTTATTTTTGGGCTTTTTCATAGCGCGGCCGCCCTTCTGCGCGATTTATGAGGGCGGACGAGCCGCTTGCCCGCGCCGTTTACAACGCAATCGAGCGGATTCGGCGCGATTTTTACCGGCATACCCGTCTGCTGCATTATGAGCATATCTATCCCCCTTAGCAGCGCGCCGCCGCCCGTCAGCATTATCCCTCGGTCGATGACATCCGCCGAGAGCTCGGGCGGTGTTTTTTCGAGCGTTGTTCTGACCGCGTCGATGATGACCGAGAGCGGATCGCTCAGCGCGGAACGTATCTCCTCCGCGGTGACGGTGATGTCTTTTGGCAAACCGTCAACCAAATTCCGACCTTTGATGACCATTGACTCTTCGGTGTCACACGGAAACGCCGAGCCGATCTTGATCTTAATTTCCTCGGCAGTCCGCTCTCCGATCAGCAGGTTGTATTTTTTCTTGATATAGCTCTGTATCGCCTCGTCAAATTTGTCGCCCGCGACCCTTACCGAGCAAGAGGTCACTATGTCGCCGAGCGAGATGACCGCGACCTCGCTGGTTCCTCCGCCAATGTCAACAATAAGGCTTCCGGTGGGCTCGTCCACAGGCATTTCGGCGCCGATAGCCGCCGCCATGGGTTCTTCGATGAGGTTTACGGGAGGCCTTGCGCCCGCCTGATACGCCGCGTCCTCTACCGCCTTGCGCTCAACCTCGGTAACGCCCGTCGGCAGGCATATCACCACCCTTTGGCGGCTCAGAAATCCCGGCTTTACCGAGCTTTTTATAAAGTGCTGCAGCATTTTCGCGGTCACCATATAGTCGGCGATAACGCCGTCCTTGAGCGGTCTGACGGCTACGATCGAGCCGGGCGTGCGGCCGATCATCTCCTTTGCGCGCGCGCCGACCGCGAGCACCTCATCTGTGCGGGTATCGACCGCCACAACGGACGGTTCGCGCAAAATAATACCCTTGCCTTTTAAGCAGACAAGGGTGTTGGCTGTTCCGAGGTCGATACCGATGTCCTTTGAAAACGAAAGCATTTTGAATTCTCTCCCTTTTTTAAGAACATCATACTATATCGTTGACGTATAAATTGTCGAAACGTGATATTTATTTTCTTCCGCTTGAGCCGAAGCCTCCCTCGCCGCGGGCGGTGTCTGAAAGCTCGTTGACCTCTACTATGTCGGGCGTCAAAACGGGCGCGATGACCATCTGAGCCACGCGCTCAAACGGCTCGATAACATAGGGCTTGTCCGAAACATTGCAAAGACCCGCGCAGACCTCGCCGCGGTAGTCGCTGTCGATGACGCCGACGCCGTTTGACAGGCAGATTCCGTGCTTGACGCCGAGTCCGCTGCGCGCGTAAAGAAAGGCGGCGCAGGTGTTGTCGGGCAGCTCGATGGCGATACCGGTTGGTATAACGGCAAGCTGACCGGGCGCGAGCGTCACGCTCTCATCAATGCAGGCGTAGAGATCCATTCCCGCCGAGCCGTTTGTCGCTCTGTGGGGGATCTTGGCGTTTTCTTTCAGCTTTTTGATTTTAAGTTCCATATAGATCATCCTTCATTTCTTGCAAATTTTGCATAATTATTGCATTTTAAAATTTATATTTCCAAACTGAAATTATCCAGCGGAAAATTAACCGCCGCCAAATTTCAGAATAAGAAAATTGTAATTTTCTTCTAAAAAAATAAACCTGTTTTTGACATATTGAACAATTCATTCCACACCACGCTTGTATAAACCGCGGGTGAATTTACCGTTTAACATCGAAAAGCGGTTAAAATCGGGGGTTCTTTCCACGTTTTCCACATAGTTTTCCACAGTGAAGCGGTGAATATCAAAATTTACGGGCAGCTGTTTATATTCCTGCGGAGCAATATAAATCGGAACGCAATTGAGCACCTCCGTGCAGTTTCCGTCGCATTTCAGGAAAAACCTTTTGCCTTTTCTGTCCGTCATTTTTGACTGATTTTTGCAGGATTTGCAATTTTTACCATCTCCGATGACAGGGCAGCTGCGGCAAAGCATAAGCGGCAGGTGTCCGTAGCTGATAATACCGCGTGGGATACTTCCGCCGAGCTGACTTATCCGCTTGAACGTCAGCTCAAAGCTGAGCTCAACGTCCGTCAAGCCGTATTCCCGAGCCCAGAGCAGGTCGTATGTATTGACAAGGTTCAGCCCGAATCCGCCGTGGAGCGTAAGCCCGAGCCTTTTTGCCGTGTACAGCGCGCCGATGTTGTGGCAAAGCGCGTCCGTTATGCCGATCTCCTTTGCCCTTTTCAGCTGAGTTTCTATCTGCTCCTCTCTGCCGAACATCCCGCGCGGGACTTCAACGCCGATGTTATACCCCTCGGTTTTGAGCCGTTCAAGCTCGCGAATATCCGAAAACAGCGGCACAAAAACAAGCTCATATCCCTTGAACGCAGGGCTGATTTTCGTTCCGCGGACGCTTGCGCGGGTTTTGTCATCGGATTTATTGTACGGAGCAAAATCGCCGCTTATATCAACTTCGTTTATAGTGTAGTGGTGCGCAGTTCCGCGCAGGCTGTCAAGCTCATCGGTACATTCCCTGCGCAGGGAATTGAGCGCCGAGATAGGTATCGAAACATCATCGTCAACCTCTATGTTTATTTCGTTGACATTATAAGCAGTCGAGCCCGTTTTACTTAGCTGGGCTTTGCATTTTTCCGAGCTCAAAGCTACATTTTGAGCCTGCTCGCAAATAACGTCCGATTGTTTGGTAACCGTATGCCCGCCGTCGCTGATTTTGAGCGTTGGGTTTTCATTCAGCCTCGCGGTAAACTCCATTGTAACGGGGATATTTTGGACCTCTTTGTTATACCCCGCGCGGATCTTTGAAAGCAGCTTATCGTCCGCGGACACAACGTCGTCCTTTGTCCGGGTGCCGAACATACCGCGCCCGATCCTGCCCGTATAATAGCCGTCGGTAAAGCCGGTTCGTGAGAACACCCCGCGCAAAAGCTCAGCCGTTTCATCGCTGACAAAGCCGAGGTCGCGCTGTTCCCTGCACGCGCTCACTGCCGCGCTGACGTACTCGGGGCGCTTCATCCTGCCCTCGATCTTCGCGGAGGCGACGCCGATCTCCTCGAGCTCGTTCAGGTACGGGATAATGCTGTTGTCCTTTAGGCTCAGCGCGTACTTGCCCTTGCCGTTAGAAACCGTAAACGGCAGGCGGCAGGTCTGGGCACAGGCTCCGCGGTTGCCGCTGCGCGATCCGATCATAGCGGAAAAATAGCACTGTCCGCTGACGCTCATACAAAGCGCGCCGTGGACAAAGACCTCGAGCTCAACGGGGACTTCGGCGGCTTTTTTGATCTCTTCCCTGCTCATCTCGCGCGCCAGAACAACGCGCTTGAACCCGAGCTCATAAAGCGCCCTGACGCCCGAAGAGGTGTGGACGCTCATCTGGGTAGAGGCGTGCAGAGGCAGGTCGGGAGCGATTCTTTGCGCCAGCCGCGCCACGCCCATATTCTGCACTATCAGCGCGTCAACGTCCGCCCTTGCGGCTTCGGTTACCGCCTGCTTCAAGTCCTCGAACTCGTCGTCAAAAACTATTGTATTTATCGTCAGATATAATTTAACGCCGTGGATGTGGCAGTAACGGACAGCGTCGCGCAGCTGCTCAAAATCAAAGTTCTGAGCCGAAGCACGCGCCGAAAAGCTTTTTCCGCCAACATATACGGCGTCGGCGCCCGAGCGGACGGCGGCGATAACGCTGTCAAAACCTCCCGCGGGCGCTAAGATCTCTATTTGTTTCATATTACTTTTTAAATTTATTTTTGTTTTGGTCGTCGTCAAAAAGCGAGACTTGGCGCATAGGCACATAGCCCATTATCTTCTCGTTCTTTTTGTCGCTGACCGCTTTGTTGAACTTCTTTTCGTTATCGTTACGCTTATTTTCCCCGTCCTTTTTGAGCCTTTCGTTCTCTTTTGTAAGGGCGGCAAGCTGATCCTCAAGCGCCTTTACGCGCTTTGTGAGCGCGGTGTTCTCGTTTATAGCATCGGTCAGTCTTTCGCGATAATCGGCGATCCGCTTGTTAAGGTCGTTATTCTTTTTGATAAACTGATCCGCCTTTGCAACAAGGTCATCGTTTCGGGCTACCGCCTTGTTGCGGTCGTCGCAAAAATCCATCGCCGCGAGGATTGCGCAGTCGCGCACATCGAGCTGATTTGCCGAGCGCGAGGCGTTAAGTATGCTATCCGACACCTCATCGGCGACCTGACGGACATATTCCTCGCTGTCGGAGGTGATAACGATGTAACTTCTGCCCTCAAGCGAAACGCTTACTCTTCTTTTTTCCATAACGACACCTCATTTTTTATTGATTACATATGTATTTTATCATATTTTTTGTCAAATCACAATAGCGCTGCGCCATTATTCGACAGGGATAATATTACAATTGTATAACCATTTGCCAAACGGTTGAAAAAAACCTCGTTTTATGATAAAATGGATTGATTATTTAAGTAGATACCGCGGTATATATATCCGCGGATCGCGTAGAGGATTATTAATAACGGAGGGAATTTATGCCTGTTTCCTTTGATTCACAAAAAGTGTTTTACCGCGCTCCGTTCGGCGCGGTCGAGCAGGATACAACGGTTCATTTCAGGATACTTGTGCCCCGCCAGGAACACTCAAAGATAATTGAACTTTGCGTTAAATACGATTATGACTATAACTGGGAATACGTCAAGCTGCTCTGGTGCGGAAAGTTTGACGAAAACACCGAGATCTGGGAGGGAGATTTTACCCCCGACAGAATGGGCTTATACTGGTACTGCTTCAGGCTCTCCACCCCGAACGGCAACCGCTACCTTGTACCGAGCGACCCGTTTGAGAAGAGCAAGATCCAGGATCACCCCGAAAGAAGCTGGCAGCTGACCTGCTACAAAAAGGGCTTTGACACCCCAAAATGGCCTGTGGGCGGCGTTATGTACCAGATCTTCCCCGACCGCTTCAATTTCAGCGGCGAGGAAAAGGAGCTTGAGCGCACCGACTTTACCCGCAACAAAGACTGGTACGCCACCCCCGAATGGCGACCCAACGAAAACGGCGAGATAACAAACTCCGACTTCTTTATGGGCGACCTGAAGGGTATTACCCAAAAGCTCGACTATCTTGAACATTTGGGCGTGAGCTGTATTTACCTCAACCCGATCGGCGAGGCGTACTCAAACCACCGCTACGACACTGGCGATTACTCAAAGATAGACCCGATACTCGGCACCGAGGACGACTTTGTCGAGCTCTGCGCCGAGGCGAAAAAGCGCGGCATCCACGTTATCAACGACGGCGTGTTCTCGCACACGGGCTCAGACAGTAAATACTTCAACCGCTCGGGAAGATACGGTGACGGCGGCGCGTACCGCGACCAAAACTCACCGTACTACAGCTGGTACAAGTTCAACGAGTGGCCGAACAACTACAACAGCTGGTGGGGCTTTTACACGCTCCCCGAGGTCATCGAGACCTCGCCCGATTTTAACGAGTATATCAACGGAGAAAACGGTATCATCCGCAAATATATGCGTCTCGGCAACTCGGGCTGGAGGCTTGACGTTGCCGACGAGCTCCCCGATGAGTTTATGGAAAACCTCAGACGTTCCGTCAAGGCGGAGAACCCCGAGGCGATAATCATCGGCGAGGTCTGGGAGGACGCGAGCAACAAGGAAAGCTACGGCGCACGCAGGAAATTCTTGCTCGGCGACCAGCTCGACACCGTTATGAACTATGTGTTCAGAGGCGCCATTTTGGATTTCTGCCGCGGACAGGAAGCCCGCTACACTATGGCGGCGATAATGAGCGTTATCGAAAACTACCCGCGCCCCGTGCTGAGGGTGCTGATGAACTCGCTCTCTACCCACGACACCGAGCGAGCGCTCACCGTTATTGCGGGCGAGCCGCTCAACGGACGCGACAGAGAGTGGCAGGCAAACACTCATCTTTCAAAGGAACAGCGCGAGCGCGGCATAAAGCTGCTGAAGATCGCCGCGGCGATGCAGTTTACACTGCCCGGCTTCCCCTGCGTTTACTACGGTGACGAGGCGGGACTCGAGGGATACCGCGACCCGTTCAACCGCTGTTGCTACCCCTGGGGCAAAGAGGACAAGGAGCTTGTTGAGTGGCACTCAACGCTCGGTAAGCTCAGAGAAAGCTGCTCTGCGCTTTGGGACGGCGAATTTATAGACGCCTACGCCAACGGCAGAAGGATAGCCTATATCCGCCACGACAAAGAGAGCGCGATCTACTGTACCTTTAACCTCTACGAGGAGGAGGTCATCATCGATCCGCCGCCGGGCTATACGGACGCAAGAGTTATGTTCGGCTCTAGATACGAAAACCACAAGCTCTATGTAAAACCGATGAGCTGTGAATTTTTGATCGTAGATTTATAAAAAATATAAAACTCAGCGCCGCTGTTTCGGATCATACCGGAACGGCGGCGCTTTTCTGTCGGTTTAATTTTAATTATCAGGGCGAGCAGATCGCACACGGCGAATATCCCATCGCGATAACCTCGTCCCTTGAGCCCGTAAAGCTCTCTTTGTTTTCGTCCTTCATCTTTTTTACGGCTCTGCAATCGGGATAGTGAAATTTATATGTATTCGTATTCAAAATATAAGACCCGCTCTGAGCTTTGTTGTTCGGTACCGCTTTGTTCTCCGACGCCTCGCTTTCGTTTTCCTTGGATTTTTCTTCTTTGGGTCGTTCGGTCGTTTCCTCTTCGGTTGTTTCCTCGGCTGTAGTTTTTTCTTCAGTAGTTTCCTCTAATGTAGTTTCTTCAATGGTGGTTTCTTCCTCGGTGGCGATCTCTGTTGCGATTTGTGTAGTTTCGGCTTTTTCGGTCTGTGATACGTCCGATTTATCTAAGTCGGTTTGAGAACATCCTCCGAAAATCATTATACAAAAAACTATGCACAAAGCTGATTTGATTACTCTGCTTTTCATTTTATCGGCAGTCCTTTCTATCGCAAATAAAACGGGCGGGATGATCATTAAACAAAATCAATTCTCTCCCGCCCGTTATATTAATTTTTAAGTTTTAAATGTTCGGTATCCTTTCACCGTCACATCATTCATACTGCTTGAGAAGGTTGATGTTGTATTTTTCGGTCGAGTTAAAGTCACCGGTCGTAAAGCTCGAATCGGGATAGTACCAAGGCTTTTTATTATAATAGCTCCTGATGTGATCGGTCTGGAAAACATAACCGTTTCTCGCGTAAATCTCGTTGATAGCGTCCTGAGCAAAGCTATCTGATACGGGGCTTCCTACCATTCCCGAAAGTTTAGCTTCGATCTCGCCGCGCGAAAGCTGGCGGGTGGATGAATAAGGGAATACAAAATCGGATTCTCTGTATACATAGCCGGAACGGTAGTGAGGAACATATGTGTATGAGCCGCCCGAGTCCGACTTGCTCGACTGACTTGACTGGCTGCTTTCAGCCTTCTTCTTTTCGGTCACGGTTACGGTGCAGCTGCCCTTTACGCCGCCTTCTGCCTCGCAGTTGATTACAACAACGCCGGCTTTAACGCCCGTAACGATACCCGAATCATTAACAACTGCTATTGTTCCGTCGGACGGAGACCACTTGAGATTTGTCGCGGCAGCGTCGGAAGGAGATACGGTGGCGGTAAGCTGTACTGTTTTGCCTGCTTCTACCGTTGCGACCTGCGGCGTGACCGTTACTTTCTGGACGGGCTTGCCGTTTACCGTGACGTTACAGGTCGTTGACTGACCCGATTCGCTTGTAGCGGTAATGACCGCAGTACCGACAGCCTTTGCCTTTACCGTGCCGGTTTCTACAGTAGCGACGGAATCGTTGCTGCTCGTCCACGTAACTTTTTTATTAGCGCTATCAGGCACGATCGAAAGCGCCTTTGAATCGCCGACAGTTAGGGTAAGCTCCTTAGTGCTCATCTCAAAACCCTGTTGACCGCCTATGCTGCAGCCTGCAAACAGTGCGATAAGCATCGAAGCGATAATTATCAAAGATATGGTTTTTTTCATATGAACCCCTCATTTGCTGTTAATTATGACAAAGCGTCGCAAAAAACGCTTTTTGTTCTAATATTATAACATAAGACAACAAACTTTTCAATAGTTATTTGTTTTTTTAGTAAACTTTAACTATATTTCAGAGACTAATCTTTTTTGATGACTTTTTCGTGTCTGTAAAAATGCGCCATCCTTTGGTTTACCCAGTAGCTGTCATCCTCGCTGATCAGCTCACGGTTGACACTCACCGCCGCCTTGTATTGCGCCGACTTTATCTCTGGTTTTATGGATTCGATCGTATTTAAGTATTCGTTGTTATTCATCAGCATTTTTGTTCCTCCCCAATAATCTAAAGCCATTGAATAAAGGCGGTTTTATCCGTACAATTATAACCTGCTTGTTTATAGAAGTTGAGCGTGTTTTCGCTTTTTGAGCCTGTGAGCAGCATCATCTTGTAGCAATCAGCTTTGACCGCTAATTCTTTTGCGTAGTTCAGGCAGGCGGTTGCGTAACCCTTTCCTCTGTGATCAGTGTGTGTGACGACGTTCTCGATAAAAGCGTATGGACGGATATTTCGTGTCAGGTTTGGAATGATCACGCACACGCAGGACGAAACGAGCTTGCCGTTTACCTCGCAGACGATGATATGATGATTCTCGTCATTACAAATGGTCGCCCAAGTGTTTTGTAAATGCTCGCTGTTCTCAGGCACACCAAGCTCGTGCAGGTGGATGTATAATGCAAGCAGATCGCTTAATTCGTTTTCTTTTATTTCTCTTACTGTCATTTCTTCACCAAATTGTGATCAATATATTCTATATACGGCTTGCGGTTATACACGCTGTCGAGGTTGTTTTTGTACCACTCAAATTCTTCCTTCAAGCCCTGTTCGAGGGGAATTGTATCAGGCATCAGCTCGTTTTGTCTGCTGACGTCAAGCACATATTCATAATCGTAGAAGCAGAAGTAATCTCTCTGCGGAACATCTTTACTAATGCTGACAAACCCGGCGGTTTTTCCGACAGCCTTATAGCATAACTCCACCCATTCTTTTACGGTTACGATATCTTTATTACCGACATTAAAAACGTGATTTTCGGGGCGCTTGTCTATCAGGATTTCGACAAAACGGCAAAGGTCGGATACATTGAAAAATTGCAGCTTCATATCTCCGTTTTGCGGAATGAAGAACGGTCTGTCCTGCATAGCGCAGTCAAACGGAAACGCTTCACGGTAGAGGTTTTCATATACGCCGTAGAAATACGGAGGACGGAGAATGTAGGCGTTCGGCACGTTCGCCCGCAAATATCGCTCCGCTTTCAGCTTGTTCATACCGTAATCGCCCCAAACGGAATTGTAGCCGCAGGGCTGTTCCTCGGTAAACGGCTGAGGATTCGTTTCGGGATAGACAGCGCTGGAGCTGATGAAAATGTAATCATCAAAAGAAACGCCCGATTCAAGCAGCGTTTTGATGTGTTCTTCCGTATAGGCGGTAATGTCGAGAATCAGGTCAAAATGCCGGCCGTTAAGCCTGTCGCCTAAAGCCGTCCTGTCGCAGTTGATATGCGTTACACCGTTGACCTGCGCCCTGTTGCCACGGTTGATAACGGTAACCTCATTGCCTTTCGCAACAAAATATTCCGCCGCAAATTTACTGACAAAGGTCGTTCCGCCCGTAATAAGAATTTCCATAGCCGCTCCTTTCAACACAAAACCGTTTTCTTTACAAAATAATTCTACCACGAATCATAAATATTGACAATAGAAAACCACGGCGAAACTCCTCGCCCAAATTCGCCCTGTGTCGCGCAAAAGGAATACTCGCAGTTGTGCCCGACATAACAGAACATCGAACTTCCCAAACGTTTTCTGCCCGCGCTATATGTCGGCAAAGAAACAAGGCTCTCCGTAACGGAAAGCCTTGTAAAAGGTAAGCGTCAAATGAGGTAAAGAAACATCCGCCACAGATACCGGTTGGTACTGTGGCGGATGAGATTATTTTAGGGTATTTTGTTCAGTTGAACATGCC
>CADBXH010000045.1 GCA_902798605.1 uncultured Ruminococcus sp.
TAGCGAACGTCCCACAGGAAAAGTCCGAGCTCCTTTACAATAGGCTCGCAGAGCTGCCAAACCTTGGATACGGTAACTCCGCCCTTGCTTTTTGACATATTGACCTCCTCGATTGCTTGATTTGTTGATTTAAACTCAGGCGTTTTTCATAATGCCTAAACGCTTTTGTCATAAGCAAAGGAGCGGGCCGCTTGCCCACTCCTTAGTTTCAACATATTCAACATTAAGAATTATAGCACTACAAAAAAGAAAATGCAAGTGTTTTTCCTGATTTTAAGCCGCTTTTTTGATTTTTAGGGATATTATTTCAAATATTTTTAAAAAAAGTTTAAAAAACATTTGAAATTACACCATAGGTGTGTTATAATAACGCTGTTGCAAAAAACAGAATAGCTGCTGATATAGCTCAGGAGGTAGAGTGCGTCCTTGGTAAGGACGAGGTCACGGGTTCAAATCCCGTTATCAGCTCCATAGAAAAAGGTATCCCATTTGGGATGCCTTTTTCTATTAACCTCTGCCAGAGATGATAACGGGATTTGAAGGCGACGAGAACGCCCGCCGCCGGTGGCGGATGAAGGGAGTACGAGGAAGCGCAGAAACAGGGAGTTCGAGGAGGCGGCTTTAGACGCGACGCTGAACGACCATGTTTCAAACGGAGAGCGTGCCAAGGATTAAGCGCAAGCGCAATCCGCAGGCAAAAACGTCACAGCGTGACGTTTTTAGCGAGAGAGCCGCGCGAACTTTTCCTATTTACCAGACCGCATAAAACGAGCTGAAATATTTTGAAAGCAGAAACATACGTTATCTGCTCCAAAGCCGTTGGAAACCTATGTTTTCGGCGGTTTTTTATTTAATACCGTTTCAATACAAGGGCAGTCTGCCTCTTTGTATTACGCTTTCATTATAACATACCAAAATCCAGAAAATATCGACATATTTTTGTTCAATGGGTTGAAAAATCGATATATATATGCTATGATTAAGTCGCTACACAAATCGAATAAATATTTGCTGAAAAAGTGTGCATTTTACTTGTATAAAATGCAGGCTCTTATTAAAGTACGCTTTTTTGGCAGAACAAGATTTGTGTAGCAACAAATGGAGCTATGCGTTTTGGGTGTGTAGTTCCGTTTGGGACTACACATTTTTTATTTTAAGGAGGACAAAATGAATAATGAGCTGACTTTAGAAGAAAAGGAAGAATTTGGCCAAAAAATATTATCCGGTGGTCCGGCATGCGGCATTTGGTTAACGCTTGGTAAAATTACCGGCACATGTATGAACACTTCATATTTTACCAAAGACGAAATCGAAATCATTGATGCGGGTCTTACTATCCATGAACCGCTTTTATCTGTTTTACTGCAACGAGATCCCGAATTGTATGAGTTTGCACTTTCGTCTGTTAAGATGGCTGCTTCATTTATGATGAGTATTTGTATTGACAACGGAACACAAGCTATTTCGGTTTTTGAGAACGCATTGGATAATGCGATTCCTCCCTGCTTTGAAAAGGCATTTATCCTTATTGCTTTGTTTTTTGATATACCGTATCCGCCTGCCGCTGCATTACCAATTGACAAAAAAGAGAAATCATGCGGGATTGCAGCGGATTTGTCAATTCCATGCAGGTCACAATTGCTTTAGCAAACATTGGCATAACCTATACCGCTCCCGATTATTGTGATGCGGATCCTGTTTCCGTTACACATTTGGGAGATAACAAAACCGAATATAAAGACAACACTACGCAAAGTTCGGATGAATCCTCTACCGGCAATAAAACTGTTGAAGTTGTGCAGCTGACAGGAAAAAGCAAAGGTGTGAACCTTAACTCAGGTGAATTTGAAGGATATGCAGGTGATGAAATTCACATTGCACTTCCCGAGGGAACAGAAACCGTCGGATACAATGCTTTCGGATGCAATTATTCCGTCCAAACCGTGGTGCTTCCGGAAGGAGTAACAACAATAGATATGGATGCATTCTCGCTTGCAAAACTTTCCGGCATTGTGTTTCCAAGCACTTTGGATACTATCTCTTCGGGTGCATTTCATTGGTGCGAAAACCTTAAAGAAATAATTCTTCCCAACGGACTCACGGAAATCGGTTCAGACGCTTTTTCGGGATGTGACAGTTTGAAATATATCTATATTCCGGCTTCGGTATTTGATTTCGGAACGGATTGTTTCGACGGACTTGACGATTGTATTTTTCATGTAGAACCCGGTAGTGACGCAGAGGAATACATCCGTGAAAACTATGAGGATTACAAAATCGTCTACAGCCAACCTGCCGGTTACGGGACTCTGCCCGAAATCAATATTATTTCAAAAACCGCTGTTGTGAGCGCAGACGGATTTGTTACAATTGAACCTGATGACGATGATGTGGATTCGGATTATGACGGAGAATTGACAAGCTACAACGGCAATGCAAAAAGAATACGGATTTCCGATGAGTTCGACACCATTGAATCCGATGCGTTTGCTCAAAATGATACTATCGAAAATATAGTTATCCCCGATTCCGTCACAACAATAAACAGTAATGCGTTTAGCTTCTGTAAGAATTTAAAATCGGTCGTTCTTCCAAATGATTTGGACATTATCAGTTCGGGAATGTTTTGGGATTGCGCGAATTTAGAAGAAGTCAATATTCCCGATTCGGTAACCGAAATTGAGTTTAACGCATTCAGCGGTTGCAAAAAGATTAAGATTAAAGAGCTTCCTGATGGTATTGCCGTGATTGGAGAAAGTGCGTTTGCGGGATGCGAGAGCTTGGAATCAATAGTTCTTCCGGAAGAATTAGAGATAATTGAATACGGAGCTTTCTCTGCTTGCACAAATCTTGAAAAAGTTACGATTCCAAGCTCTGTTTCCGAAATTGACGACACTGCTTTTGAATTTGAACAGTGTGTGTTCTATGTAGAAGAAGGAAGTTATGCGGATGAGTTTTTACGGGAACTTGATTATGACGTAACGATTGAATACGTCTGATTCATTGTAAAATACATCTGATTTTTGAAAGGAGAAAAAACTATGGGTATGATATCAAACAAAATAGAGGTAATGCTTCTAACCAAAAAGAGAGAAAAGGTATATTGGGAGCTGTGGCTTGATAACGAGATCAGCACCGAATTGACCGAAGATAAAAGCCTGTTTTCAGCTTCATCTGTAGAGGAATTTGCAGAGAGCATCGGAAAAGGCTTTAAGGACGAATACCCCGACGAAGATGATGAGCCCGATCCCGACTTCATTAAACAGTATTCGAATGATTTTGCGGGCTGCAATCCCTTCGACGAAGAGGATGATTACACCCGACTCAAGAACCTTATTACGGAATACGCCCAAGGAGCCCCGTGCCCGGAAGCGTTCAAAAAGGTGGTTTTGGTAGCGAACAATCAATGCTCGGGACGCCGTGAGTATCATTATATTGTTTTCAACTTAAAAACCCGAAAATGCTCCGCAGGATGCAAATATGCAACATTTGGCGCCAATTATTACTATGATCCCGATGATTGCACTCCGAAATCCAAAGAGTTTATGGAAACATTGCTTTGATTTTTATGTTGATTTCATTACGGGAAGTCTGTTTCCGAGCATTACCCGTATGCAAATATTTCTATCATCTTTAATAAAGGGGTGAGATTAGTGGAACCTGCCGATATAGTTAAAAGAGTTATTTTACAATTTGATTTATATCTTGAAGGCAATTTATTTTCAAAGGAATTATTAATGCGTAGTTTTGCCCTTCGTCCAAGCCTACTTCTACGCTGAAATACGGAAATCTTTTGATCGCCTCCTGTGTCGCCTGATTTAGCATCTCTGCGTCAACGGGAGCGTCAAGCTGTACCTTGAACCTGACGGTAAAGGGCAGCTTGTCCATATATTCATATAACAGATACATATCGGGATTCTTACTCATAATTCACTTTGTTCCTTTTCTTTTTCTATTTGTAAGCATTATAATCTATTTTTCAGGATTTTGCAATATTTTTCCGCAAACTTATGAATTATTGTTCCAATGAACAAGGCACCCCATTTGGGATGCCTTTATTTTATCCTTATCAAGCGGACGTTATTGCGCCGCATTTCTTTGCTCTGTTTGATTTAAATAGCAGCTGTCCTACCCTCTCATTCACCTTCCAAATCGCTTAGTCTGTGGTTTGCTACCTTGATTTTTTCGTCGAGGATATTTATGGATTCCTCCGCCTTGAACATCCTTTCTATCAGATTGTTGTGCTTGTCTACCTTTTTTTCGAGTTGTTCGATCCGGTAGTTGCTCAGCTTTGAGGTAGCTAAAATTCCGCCCAGTGTTCCGCCGAGCGTTCCGATAAGGCTGAGCAGGGCGACTATTACCGTTTCTGACACATCGCGCCTCCTTTTGCTTTATTTCCCCCTATTTTTATTATAGAACATTTATTCGATTTTTGCAAGTGGTTTTAAAATAAAAAGGACGAACACAATGGTTCGTCCTTAAAAGCGTTTTTATAACAATACCGATAGCTGTCGTGAATCTTCGGGCATCCGAGTTCGCCCATTTAATCGACTTATCCGTCCCGAACTGCGGTATCGCCGCCGCGATCATTTTACAACTATTGATTGCATAAACATCTGCTTGTATCTTTTATTTACAAGATCCTTTTTGAAGTGGGATATCGTGCCTGCGGTCGAGTCGCCGAAGTAGTAATAATCCTTATCATAGCCTATCAAAACAAGGCAGTGCTCGTGCATATACCACGAGAACGTATCGCCGATTTTTGTCTTGGCGTTTTCGTCGACATAATTGACCGTCCAGGTGTGATACACATAGGGCTCCTGCATATAGGTGGTCGCCCAGATCATTACCGGCACGCCGTTTACAACGTACTGATCGATCAGATCCTCAAGCTCCACATTCTCCATCGCGTACGCTTTAAGGTTGGATTTTTGGTCGGCGAGGTATTTGTTCATACTCTTTGCCATTGATGGCGCGTATACTCCCCAGCCGGCGTAAGCGGTTCCGGCAAACGCGCTGTACATATCGGGGCCTGTTCCGCCCATACCGTCTTCATCCAAAAACACATAATGGCAGTCCAGGTAATTGTCCGCGAACGTGTGCTCGTCCAAGTTAAAGCCGAGGGTATTCAGCAGCATTGTGCAGGCGTATGTCTCGCAGCCTGCTTTAAGGTCGTCCATAGCGATGACCTTTACGTTTTGGATCATATATTTTTCCGGTCTTTGCGATTCAACCTCTTGGGTCTGATCCTCGGCGTTTGCTTCTTTTATATTGGAAATCGAAACACATACCGAAAGGCTGATCAATGAGATTATCACTGCCGCAAGCACACAAAGCACGGCTATTCTTTTTCTGTTTCGGGGTGTAAGCCTGAAATTCTTCAACGACTTTAGGTAGTAAACTATCTCCCGAAGCTTTTTTTTGATCATTTTTATCCCACTTTTGTTACCGAATAGTTTGCGTTTTCAGAATCTAAGCAAGGGGTGTTTTTGATCGCTTCGTCAGCGCTCTTCTCCTCGTCGTTAAACTCTATGTTACCGTAGAAGACAAATCTGTCGCCCGAGAAGAACCCGTCACGGCTGAGCTCGGCGGTTTTGTAATAGTTTTGGCTATTGTTCTTATATACAACAACGAGCTTGTTATAAGACTCGTCCTTTTTGTTTTCGGAAAAATAAACCGCGTTGATTTCGATTTTATCGTCCTTTTCGGCGTCATCGTCGAGGGCGGCCGCGTTTTCGGTAAAGTATCCCTTGACCGAATCCAAATGATCTTTCGCGCTTTCGGCAGAGATGGGCTCCGGATCTACGACCGTGTACTCAACAGGCTCGCCCTTGAGCAACAGTCCGCTTTCGTCCGCGGAGTGATTATCCTTGGAATAATCAAGCGTTACAGTGTCGCCTTCTTCGAGGTCCTTTGTATCCGAGAACTCAAAAAAGACAGTAGCGAACAACTCGCCTTTTTTATTATACACGCGTACCGATTTATCGTTAAAGCTGCCGTTCTCAAATATGGAGCCGCCGATCTCCGCCTTAAAGCTGTCTATGCCTACGGTGATGCCGTCGTCGGTCGGCACGCTTATGATCAGGTCGTTATCCTTTATGTAGTCAAGCACATTGACCTCGTTGGCTTTTTTCAGCTCTATTCCGTACGCTTTTACATAATCGGCAAGCTTTACCTTGATTTTCTTTGGTGATTTATCAATTGTTATTCCGCTGGCCTTTTCCTCGCGCGCGATGCCTTCCTTTGACTCCTCGTCATCGGGCCATGTAACTTCAACTGTGATCTCATCGGTGCTGCTGAGGTTATCAAAGTGGACGGAATTTCGGGATTTTCCGCTGCTCCAACCGTCCTTTGTTTTGTATTCCAAATCAGCGTAGTACAAAAGCCTGTCTACAACACCCGTGAGCACCAGCTCGTCCAATTCATCGTTATCGACTTCTTTCATTACCGCCTCACGGTTAAGTGTGATATTTCCCGACAAGCTTCCGTCAAACTGGGTTTTGGAATCAAACACAACAGTCAGGTTTTTTGATACGTCGGTTTTAGGGATTGCCGCAGGGATTATTACCCCGAATATCAAAAAGATTATCAGACCCACCGCCACGACCGACGCCGCGGCAATAATGATCCTGCGTTTGGTTTTTGCGGGTAATTCTTTTATTTTTTTGAATCCCTTTTTTCCCTTTTTTTCTTCTTGTTTTAATCTTTTATATTTTTGGTTGTTTTTTTTCTCAACCCATATGCCGCAATTCGGGCATACTCTTTTATCTTCAGGTATTTCGTGTCCGCACTTTTTGCAAATCATATTTATCTCCTTATAACCCTTGCTATATTCCATTATTCCACTGTATATTGTACTGATTTTACAAAAAAAGTCAAGGTCGCGGTGGCGACACCACAATTCGAGAAGACAACTCGGTGGTTTTGGAAAACTCGGATACCCGACAGCAACGTTTTATCTGCTATAAATAAAGCATTTTCGCGGTGGCGACACCACAATTCGAGAAGACAACTCGGTGGTTTTGGAAAACTCGGATACCCGACAGCAACGTACGGATAAAAAGCAAAGGCTCCCCCGTCACTTGTTACGGGGGAGCTGTCAGAGCGGCTTTAGTCGCTCTGACTGAGGGGGCTGCGCTTCCTATAGCGCAACTTAATTTATTTGTCACAATGTCTTGACTGCTATATTAAATCAAAGCTTATCGTCATAATGCGCGCGCTCGCCGCCGATATATTTCGGTCTTGTTCTCGCCGCGAGCAAAATCGCGCTGCCGATACGGTCTATGCTCAGTCTTACCGGCACGGCAACCCTTTTGAGGTGCATACCGATCAGCGTTCCGCCTATATCGAGCCCCGCGTCGGCCTTGATCTCCTCCAGCGCGACGGGGTTTTTGAACGTATTGTACGCTGTCGTGGCAAACGATCCGCCCGCCTTTGGCTGCGGCACAACATTTACTATTTCGGCGTTCGGCACGGCTTCTCTCTCAACGATTATCGCGCGGTTAAGGTGCTCGCAGCACTGCGCGGCGAGGTATACCCCGCAATCTGTCAGCGCCTCATATATTCCCTTGAACACCGCCTCGGCAGTCTCAAGGCTCGAGTCGTGTCCGATAACTCCGCCCGCGACCTCGCTCGAGGAACAGCCTATCACCATTATATCTCCGGGCTTTAGATTAGCCTTTACGCACAGCTCCGTCGCCGCGAGTCTTGCCTGATCAAAAAGCTCTCTGTTCACAAAATCATCTCCCAAATCCATTAAAAAATGTCTGTAAAATTATCTGTAAATATTATAACACAAAATTTTTTAAAAATAAATAGCTTTAAATTGCACAAAAATGTGCAATTTTTCGTGGTTTTGGAACTATTAGTGAAAGGGGGTGAATGTCACTTTTCGGGTTTTGGCATAAAATGTAGTACAGCCCGGCTGTAAAATACAAGACCCAAAGACGGTACTATGAAAGAAAAGGTAATAAAATGGCTCAAAGCGGCAGGCGTCCGCGCGCTTAAAACCGCGGCTCAAACCGCGGCGGCAGCGATCGGCGTTTCCGCTCTGATCGAGGACGTCAACTGGCTCGCGGTCGGCTCTACCGCGTTGCTGGCGGCGATACTGTCGCTTTTGACCTCGCTCGGAGGACTTCCCGAGCTTGAAAATAAGGAATAAAAAATGCAAGGAGGAAATATGGGTTTATCAGGAAAAAAGGGAGTTGACATCTCCTCGCTCAACGGAGATGTCAGTATTCAAAAAATCAAAAACGCGGGTTATGACTTTGTTATGATCCGCTGCGGCTACGGCTCCGACCTTAGTGTTCAGGACGACAGCCAATTTGAAAACAACGTTAAAAAATGCGAGGCGGCAGGAGTGCCGTGGGGAGCTTATCTGTACTCCTACGCGCTGAATATCGAGGACGCGGTCAGCGAGGCCCGCCACGTTATCAGGCTCTTAAAGGGCAAGCGCCCGACTATGCCGATCGCTTTTGATATGGAGGACGCCGACGGCTACAAGCGCAAAAACGGTATGCCGTCAAACAAAATGCTCGTAGACATCTGCAAGCGGTTTTTAGCTGAAATGAAGCGCGTCGGCTACTACCCGATGCTTTACGCTTCGCTTAGCTGGCTGAACAATCAGCTCAACGACCCGAGCCTGCTCAACGCCTATGACGTTTGGGTGGCGCAGTGGAACTCGAGTTGCGACTACCGCGGAAGCTACGGCTTGTGGCAGTACGGCGGCGAGACCAACTTTTTAGAGAGCAACAGTATTCCCGGGGTCGGGGTCGTCGACAAGGACAAGTGCTACA
This sequence comes from uncultured Ruminococcus sp., assembly GCA_902798605.1. The sequence goes on from CADBXH010000045.1 coordinate 8,796, forward strand.
AGGACTATCCGACGATCATCAAAAACGGCGGCTACAACGGCTGGAAAAAGCCGAGCGGCAAGGTACTTGACGAATCGGGCTACAAGCTGCTTGACCGCGGCACGGGAGTTTTGGCGCTCAAAGAAATGCTCCTGCTCGCGCGCAAATTAAAGATCACCACGCAGGGTATGGACGAAAACGGTGTATTCGGCGACGGCACGAAGATCGCGGTGAATCAGGTGCTCAAAAAAGGCGGCTACGTCCAAAACGGCATCGCGGGCAATAATTTTATAAAATACCTCGCGAAGCTGATAAAGCAGAAAATTTAAATTTTAAAAGCCTCCCCTGACGCACGACAGTGCTTTAGGGGAGGTGTCAGCTATGCTGACGGAGGGGTCTTCCTCACCATTCGCACCTCGTTTTCTACAATAAATGCACTGCTTTTGGAAACGAAAACCCCTCAGTCGCAGTGTACGGCTAAAAGCCGTACGCGACAGCTCCCCTAAAGTGCTTTCGCACATCAGGGGAGCCGTTAAATTTGGATTTATAGTTTTACTGTTTTTAGCCTCACGGCTCTGTCAGTCACCTGTACTTTATGATGTCGTTCACCTAAGAAGCTTGTACATCCGGAACATAAAATGAGTAAACATTTGAGAAGTTACTAAATGCGAAATTTCTAAAATCGTCCATAATAGCGCGAACTTGGAAATAATATGTATTTCCCGGCTCTATTCCCCATAAATACATATCAAGCTCTTCAGAACCGTCTCCATCAAAACCAAAACCATCACGATAATGTCTCGATGAACTCCAACCATCATCAGTTGCCTTCTTAACGTATATTTCACATCCTTCACATTTGATAGGAAATGTCCAATTTATTTGGATGCAATCATCTTCGTTATCAGCTATATCAACCGATGTAATAGTAGGCTTGTATATATTTGATCCTATCATTTTGTTGTTTACAGCCGACCATTGACCTGCGATTTTTCCGTTCATCGCGCAAACCTGAACATAATATCTCGCTCCTCTTGTGGGATTTTGAACGTTGTAACACGTACCCTTGACATCGCGGAAATTCCACGCTTTGTCGGTTGCACGCTTGAACGCGAGCTTGTAGTGAGAAACGCCCTTGATTCTATTCCAATCGATAATCAGCGGTTGATTATCGAAATAAGTCAAACCGGTAACAGTTGGTCTGTATAAGGTTGTAATTGACTTGGTGTTGCTCCAAGCGCCGTAAGTTTTAGTTTTTCCGCTCTTGTAAACAGACCTTACCTGATAGTAATAGATCGTTCCGCTGACAATGCTCTTGTCGTTATAAGACTTTGTGTTGCTGCCTCCGACATAGATGTAAGAATATTTCTTGTCGCCGAGCTTTATCTTGGCGATCTGAAATCCTGTTGCTCCGCCGGAGCCTTTTTGCCAGCCTATCGTTACCGTGGCGTTTGAGTTGTACGCCGTGCTCTTAAGCGATACCGAAGCCGCTCCGCCCGCGGCGCCCGCGGTCATTGTCGGAACGCCGGCAGCCATTACGCCGAGTATCATAATCAGCGCGAGTGTGACTGATAAGATTTTTTTCATATTATTCATCCTTTCTTTTTTTGAATATATTTTTAATAGAATCATACACAGATTCTATTTCTTCAACTTTATTATATCATATTGGTTTTTGTATGTACATCATACATTGTGTAGAATTTTTGCTCTATTTTTTTGAGCAGGGTGCACAATTATCACCGGGGTCGGTAATGCTCAAAAACCCCTCTATTAATAAAACACTTTAAAGCACCGTTTTGGTTGCATTTTTTTTGAAATTTTTTAAAAAAATTTTTAAAATACGAACAACCGGCAAAATAAAAAAGACGTACAACCGAAGTCGTACGTCAAAAAACACATAGCTCCGATTGTCGCCAAACAAAACTTCTCGTTACCAAATTATAGTAAGCAAAAAGGAGCCTGCATTTTTACAAAAAAAATGCAAACCATAATTTGGCAATATAATTCAGTTTTGTTTGGCACCTATATAATACCATATAACAGGACTTTTCGCAATCCAAAAATCCCCTTGTTAATTTGGCGATTTTGCACAATGAAAAATCATTTAAAGCCTCCCCCGACACTTGTTTCGGGGGAGGTGGCGCGCCGCAAAGCGGCGTGACGGAGGGGGCTTCGTGTAATCAAGCGCGAGGTCGTGGCGACGACGGCGCAATTATATGATTGTTTTACATAGTGTGGTCTAATCACAAGCTCCGCCCCCTCAGTCGCAGTGTACGGCTAAAAGCCGTACGCGACAGCTCCCCTAAAGTGCTTTCGCACATCAGGGGAGCCTTTAAATTTGGTTTATAACTTTTTATGCTTTCTTTTTGAATTCTGTTATCTTTCCTTAACCCTGTCATTCTGAGGCTCTGCCGAAGAATCTCATACCTCTTTAGACAACGTTTCCTTGACAGTTGTAGGGGCGTGCATTGCACGCCCGCAAGATTTATACAACGTTTGCTATTACCCGCGGGCGAGCAATGCTCGCCCTGAATTTTTATGCTGCCGCGTATTTTTGTATATCTGTCGCATCGATGACATCAACAAAATGGTCGCCGTTGACGTCCGCAACGGGCTCTTGCTTATAGTTAAGATCTATCTTGTCTGCCGCGCACTTCTGGATCACCGTAGCATCGAGGATATCGACCGTATTGTCGCCGTTTACGTCTCCGAGCAGTGCGCCGATGTTATTCTCGGCGAGCTTGTCGATCAAACCCTCGTATTTTGAGTAGTTATCAACAAGCTCTTCAAGAGCGTAATACTCGTTTTTCTCTACGTCATAAACGCCGTATCCAAACTCAAACGGGGATTGTATAGATCCTCCTCTGATATATCTTCCGCCTGCTCCGCCGATCCATAATTCGTTTATCGGCTCGGGCTCTTCAACAAAATACCTTGCCTGACAAAACACCCAGTCGGGGTGATCGCCGTCATAATGGGTGTATAACTCGTTATAGCTATAACCATCGTCCAAACACCAATCTCCGTACTTTGATACCGACCAATTTACAAAAGCGGCTTCATATTGGTTGCCTGTCTTCTCAGGCTTGTAGTATGATTTGAATAAATCAAAGGCGTATTCATATTTTGGCGTGTCGTGAGTTTCGTTATAATAACTCACCTCGGTAAGATCATAGAATCTGTCCTCTTTGACGTCATATACTCCGTAGCCGAACTCAAACGGAACGTAAATGTTTGCCTGTTGAACGTGAACGCCGTGAAAATCTCTGTCAACAATTTCCGGGCAGAGCATATTAGTCATAGCATGGACAAACACCCACTCAACATCGCCGTTATCGTCCTTGCTATAATACAGCTCATCGTAGAACAGAAGCTCTGCGCCCATTCCTTCTTCGTCAACATACATCTTTTTAAACGAATCCAAGTACAGCAAATCATTCTCCGCGTCATCAGCCGCGCTTACGGGAATTATAAACGCGCAGGATAACAACGCGACGGTCACAATAATAGCTAATAGCTTTTTCATAAAAGTCAACCTTTCACTTTTTATATTTAATAGAATCGTATACAAATTCTATTTCTTAGCTATAAATTATATCATAATGATTATTAATTGTACACCCATCATTGTGTATAATTATTTCTCTGTTATTTGAGCAGGGTGCACAACGATTACCATTGGTTGGTAACGCTCAAAATACCCCTATATATAAAACACATCAGAACGCGTTTTGGTTTTAAAAAGTTTTAAATTTTTTGAAAAATCTTTTCGCACTAAAAATTTTATCCGATTTTATTATATCAAATAAAAAACAAAAACCGTTGCGCGCGCGTTTTCTTTATGCTAAAATGTATCTAAGGGGTGATTTTGTGTTTAGAAAAATGCGGCGGTTCAAACAGCGGATATCAGACGAAAAATGTATTGAGATACTAAAAACCGAACCGAGGGGCGTGCTTGCGCTTCACGGGGAGGACGGTTATCCCTACGCGCTGCCGCTTAATCAGTATTATCACAACGGAAATCTGTATTTCCACTGCGCTGCCGAGGGTCATAAGCTCGACGCAATAAAGCGCGACCCGAAAGCGTCCTTTTGCGTTACGGACAAGGGCTTCAAAAAGGAAAACGAGTGGGCGCTTAACATAAACAGCGTGATAGTTTTCGGCAAGATCAGCTTTGTCACCGACCCCGCCGAAAAAGAGACCGTGCTGCGGCTGCTCGGCAACAAGTTTTACCCCGACCCGGCGGAAGTTGAGCGAGAGATAAAAAAGTATTTGGATAAGGTTTGCATACTCGAGATGAGCATTGATCATATGACGGGCAAGCTCGTCAACGAATCGTGAGGAGGATAAAATGAAAGCGCTGAAAAGATTTAATAAACTTTTAAAACACACCGGAATGTACAAGAT
>CADBXH010000046.1 GCA_902798605.1 uncultured Ruminococcus sp.
TTTGCCGCGGGAGAAAAGCTGCGTAATTTCCGCGCGTTTTGCCCGGGCAATGTTTTGATCAACCTCTACGGCAGTACCGAGACTACCGGAATCCTGACAAAAAAGATCCGCGGTGACGAGGAACGCATCCTTGTCGGCAAGCCGTATGTAAACACAAAAGCAAAAGTAGTTGACGAGAAATTAAATCCTGTCAAACAGGGCGAGGCAGGTGAGCTGCTGATTTTCAACGACTATATGTCGCACGGATATTACAAGCTGCCCGAGCTCAGCGCCGAAAAATGGATAGAGCTCGACGGCACTGTTTGGTTCCGCACGGGCGACAGAGCCGTGTGCAATCCCGACGGCGACTATGATATACTCGGCAGGATAGACAATATGGTAAAGCTCAGGGGCTTCCGCGTCGAGACCGGCGAGGTCGAGGCGCAGATAGCCAACGCGGTGACAAGGCTCGGCAGAACCGACGTAGGGCAGATCGTAGTCGTGGTGAAGAACATCACGGGTTCAGACCATTTGTCCTGTTATTACGAGGCAAAAGAGAAGCTCGACAAAAGCGCGGTAATGGCGGAAATAGCAGATTATCTTGCGGAGTATATGATCCCCGACGTGTGGGTGAGGATGGACGCTTTGCCGCGCAACCTTAACGGCAAGGTAATGCGCAAGGAGCTGCCGCAGCCCAAGAGGGAACGCAAGACCCTTGGCGCGCTTGACAGCGAGGTCGTCACCCGCGTGCTGATGACGGCGGCGGACGTTTTGGGCACGGATTATCTGATAGGTCCCGACGACAGGTTCACCGACCTCGGCGGTACCTCGCTCAACGCAATGGAGTACGCGGTCGCGCTGCGTGAGCAGGGTATAAAAATCAGCGGCTCACAGATTTTACAGTACAATGTTTTCCGTAAGATCGCCGACAGGGCGGAGGTCGTTTACGAACAGCTCTGGACGGTCGACGAATACGAGGCGATCCGCAAAGACTTTGCCTCGCGCGATGAACAGATAGAAAAGGCGTTGCCGATCTCTCCGCTTCAGGACGAGATGCTGTTTGAGCAGATAATCTATCCCGATTCCGACAGTTTCCGCAATGTTGTGTTCTTACAGGTGGACAGCGTGGTGTCGGAGCAGCATCTTCGCGAGGCGCTCGATACGGTCGCTCAGGAGAACGAAGAGCTCCGCTCCTCGATCGTATTCCACAACGTCACCGTGATTCAGCAGGTTATCACCGACCGTAAGATACCGCTCGAGATGGTCGACGCGGAAAAGTCCGACACAGAAAAGCTCAACGCTTTGCGCGACAAGCTTTTGTGCACCCCGATAGATCTGCAGTACAGCAGTATGATGCAGATGGTTTGCCTGCACGCTCAGGGGATGAGCTATCTGTTTGTTATGACCCACCATATCGCGGTCGGTCAACAGCAGCTAAAGGGCTATATGGCAAGGCTTATGTCCGTTTTGGAGCAGTATTATCCCGACGACGCTTCAATCAGCGGCTGGCGCGAAATGCTCGAGCTCGAGCTTGAGTCGGGCTCTGAGGAAGAACCGAAGCCGCAGGACAAAAAACCGCTCGATATCAAAAAGGATGTTTCGGAGGACATCTGCGTTTATTCCGAGAACGACGGTCCTAAGGTGGTATTTGTGCACACCGGCAACACCGGAAGCTCGGCGTATTACCGCATGGCTGACAGGATAGGGGAAAGGGTCTCCTTTGCCGTCATTGAGCCGTATAATCTGTATCACCCCGACAAGGCGCGCTACGGCATCAAAAATATCGCCGAAAACTATATCCGCATATTAAAAGAACACCAGCCCGAGGGACCGTATATACTCGGCGGCTGGTGCTACGGCGGAGTAGTCGCGCACGAAATGGCGTGTCAGCTCGAGCGGGCGGGCGAGGAAGTTAAGCGGCTGTTTATGCTCGACTCCCACGCGCTCGGCAGCAAAAAGCTGCGCGAGCTTTCAAAGGGAATGTTGTCCGAAATCAACGCGGAGTATTTTGAGACCTGTCCGCTGTTCGCGGAGCTGCGCGAAAGCGGAATGCTCGAGGCGATGATAAATAACGCCGCGCACGTTTCGGAGGACTTGATGAACCACACGCCGTCGTTTTATCACGGTGATGTGACGTACTTCAAGCCCGACCAGGTACCCGCGGGGGTAACGGGAGATAACCTCAAATACTGGAACAATATGATGCAGTTTGAGGCAGGTAATTTTGAGAACTACTGCGACAGAGACAAGCTAAAAATAATCCATACGCCGCACGAGCACGACCTTATGATGGACGACCCGTCGCTCGATATAATCGTGCCTGAATTCTACAGGGCGATCGGCATATAATATAGAAAAATAAAACGGGCGGAGATGAGTTTGTTTCATCTCCGCCCGTAAAGCATTTTAAATTATAAAGCAAGCTCCATTTTGATGTGCGGCTGGTTGTCGTAGATATAAACATCCGATACCCTGACGAACCCGACGCCCTCGTAAAAGGGCTGAGCGTAGGTTTGCGCCTGTACCGCAAGCGTTTTTGCGTTTAGCTTTTCCCTGCAGAACCTTACAGCCTCGCGCAATATCCTTGTGCCGAGACCGCAGCGGCGTTTTGCCGAGATAACTCTGCCGATTATCACCGGCTCGCCCTCGCCCTGAGAGATAATGCGCAGATAAGCCGAAAGCCCGTCTTTATCTCTTAGGCAGAGGTGGTAGCAATCCGTGTCGTACTCGTCGATCTCGCGGCAGGGGCATTCTTGCTCTACTACAAATACATCCACCCTGAGTTTAAATATATCATAAAGCTCATCTTTTGTGAGCTCGCTATAATGTTTTATTGTTATTTCCGAATCAATCACTGTTTCATTTCCTCGATAATGTCCGCGATCAGCTCGCGCTCGTCCATATGGTACTTAACGCCCTTGATCTCCTGATAATCCTCGTGACCCTTGCCGGCTAATACGATAATGTCTCCGTCCTCGGCGTTTTCCATACAATACCTTATCGCGTCCTTGCGGTTGGGCACGACAACATATTTGCCGTCGGTTTTGTGGATACCCGTCTTGATGTCCTCGATTATGTCCATAACGTCCTCAAAGCGCGAGTTGTCCTCGGTGATAACGCTTAGGTCGCTCAGTCTGCCCGAGGTCTCGCCCATCTCGTAGCGCCTCACCTTGGGGCGGTTGCCGCCCGCGCCGAACATCGTGATAAGCCTGTGTGGCTGATACTGCCTTAAAGTTGTCAGCACGTTTTCCATAGAGAGCGCATTGTGAGCGTAGTCGATGAGCAGCGTGTAGTTTCCGGGAACCTTGACGGGTTCGACCCTGCCCTTGACGTGTGCCACGCGCAGACCTTCAACGATAGCGCTGTCGGGAACATCAAAGAACGATACCGCGCTGATTGCTGCAAGAGCATTGTAGGCGTTGAACTTGCCGGGCACGCCGACATCGAGAGAGAGGTTTTTAAGTCCCTCGGTCTCAAAGTGGACGCCGATGAAACCGCCCTCACTTAGCAGACGGTCGTTTTTGGCTTTGAGCTGTGCGGAGTCCGAGAAGCCGTAGGTCAGGAGGTCTCCCTCAAAGTCCTTTGTGATTTCCTTGCAGCTTGGGTCGTCTATATTGGCGGCGGCGTTTTTGCACTGACGGAACAGCAGGCTCTTGCAGTATAGGTACTCCGCCATATCCTTGTGCTCTACTCCGCCGATGTGGTCGTCAGAGAAGTTCGTGAATACCGCTACGTCAAAGCTCAGCCCCGCAAGGCGGTTGTGTTTCAAGCCGATGGACGAAGCCTCTATCACCATAGCCTTGCAGCCCGCGTTGATCATATCGCGCAGCGACCTTTGTATCTCGTAAGATTCGGGTGTGGTGTTGTCGGTCTTGTATGTGTTGCCGCCGTAAACAACGCCGAGCGTGCCAATGGTTCCGGTCATAATTCCCGCGTGCTCAAAAATCTCGGCGATCATAGCGGCGGTGGTGGTCTTGCCCTTTGTGCCGGTGATCGCAACGGTCATAAGCTCATCTGCGGGGTTGCCGAAAAACTCGTTGCTCGAGAGCGCCAGAGCGAGGCGGGTGTCCTCCGTTTTGATGACGGCGACGTTTTCGGGCACCTCAAAATCGAGGTCGTCGCTTATTATAAGTGCCGCGGCTCCCTTTTCTACCGCCGACTTTGCGTAGTCGTGGCCGTTTGAGGTGTAGCCCTTCAGGCAAAAGAACGCAGTGTTTTCTTTGACCTTGCGCGAATCGTATATAAGATCCGTGATCTCGGGGTCAAGAGAGGTCTGTGTTGTGTGATCAACATTTTTCAAAATATCGCTGAGCTTCATAGTGTCATCTCCTAATCACATATAATATAGTATCCTACGGTTATTATATCAAGAATATCAAAACAATACAACCGAAATGCTAAAAAAACGCGACTTTTTACAAAAATCGAGATTATTGGTAAAATTACACTAAAATCTTTTGAAAAGATTTACACACATCCGAAATCAGGGGGAGTTGAAGTTAATCAATAGTTGTTTTTCCTCAATAAAAACGGCAGGGGTTGAACAAAATGCACAACAATCCATTGGGTAAAATAACTAAATTACAAAGCTGTTGTTTGTACAAAAGGTAAATTATAAATAATTAACAGGTAATAATACACAAAAAATTAAGAAGAAATTAACAAGTTAGATAAAAAGTACAAAACCAGTTGAAATTTGCTTGATTTTTTGATATTATTTAATTAGTGGAACAGAGGGCGATTTGTGCAATTTGCTCCATCGGAAAACAAAAAATTTTTTAGAAAGAGGGAATTTTCCAATGAAAAAAATTCTTGCGATTCTGTTGGCAGGAATGATGGCTGTAACAGCGTTTGCTGGTTGCGGCGAAGGCCAATCGGAATCATCCGGCTCCGGTAGCGGAGGCGGCGGATCCATCGAAGTAAAAGATGATCTCGTTGATGAGTCCGTTTTCGGTGACGAAGACAACATCTCACTAAAAGTATGGGCTCCTGATAAGGCCGTAGCTCTTGTTAAGCAGCAGGTCGAGGAATTCAAGAAAGCTTATCCCGGCAAGACTTTCAAAAAGATCGAAGTTGTTGCTCAGGGCGAAGGCGACGCAGTTACACAGCTTCTTAACGATGCTAACGCAGCTGCAGACGTATTCAGCTTTGCTTCCGACCAGCTCAACAAGGCGATCGATGCTAAGGTTATCGCTCGCTGCGCTTTCAAGGATTATGTATCTGACGAAAACGTTGAGGATACAGTAAAAGCAGCTACCATCGACGATCAGCTCTATGCGTTCCCCGAGACAAACGATAACGGCTACTATCTCGTATACGACAAGAGAGTTGTATCCGATGATAAGGCTAAGACACTCGAGGGTATTCTTGGGGCTTGTAAGGCAAAGAAGAAAGAGTTTATCTTTAACTGCGGCGACGGTTACTATGGATGCACATTCGCATTCACAGCAGGCGCTAAGATCGACGGCTTAGAAGAAGACGGCACCCAGAAGTTCACAGAGTATGACGAGGGTGAGGCAGTTGCTACTCTCCAGGCATTCTCAAAGCTCATGCACGATTACAAGGGCACATTCGTAGCTCTTGACAACGCTCAGCTCGCTTCCGGCTTCGAGACAGGAACAGCAGGCGCAGGCGTAGACGGTTCTTGGAACACAAAGGCTGACGAGAAGGCTCTCGGCGAAAACTGCGGCGCAGCTAAGCTTCCCACAATCAAGGTCAACGGTCAGGATAAGCAGCTTATCTCGATGTTCGGTTATAAGTACATCGGCGTTAACGCTCACTCAAAGTTCCCCGCATCGGCTCAGATCCTCGCTCTCTACCTCGCAGGTCAGAAGTGCCAGAAGGACAGAGCAGAGCAGCTCGGTTGGGGTCCCTCAAACAAGGTCGTTCTTGATGATCCCGTTGTTAAGAACAGCGCTGTTCAGCAGGCTATCATCGCTCAGTCAGAAAACTCTTGTGCTCAGGTTAACATCGCTCCTACACTTTGGGAGCCTATGGGCAACCTTGGTAACAAGCTTATTGCAGACGAGACTAATCCCAATGATGCAGAGTACTTCAAGAAGCTGCTCACCGAAACAATCAAAAATGTTCGTGACGAGGCTTAATTGAAGTCATATTGATTAATCTTTAATTTCTGATTAAATCAACATTAATCGGCTCAGGGGTACTTCTTTTGGGGTACCCCGAGCCAAATTAATCTAAAAGGGCTTACGTTTTCTTTACACCAAACGAATAATGTTTTTTATAGGGAGAACGTAAAAAGCATTATTAGTTTGGTGTACTATAAAATAAGCGCTGAGGCTTGTGACCCGAAAATACATAAGAGCCGGCGGCGCAAACGAGAGAGACAGACTTTTTTTAAGGAGAGCTTATATGACATATGTTGAATATATTCAGCTCAATCCGTTTCAGAAGTTTGGTTATAAATTTAAGAAGTTCTTTGTGAACTTTCCCGGAGCCTTTGTCCGTTTTTTCAAAGCTATCGGCTTAGGAATAGCACACTTCTTTATTGCTATCGGTAAAGGCTTCGCAAATTATGGCAAAACCTTTGTAAAAGGTGATTGGGCAACAAAACTTTCGTATTTGATCTTTGGTATCGGAGATATACACAAAGGCAAATACTACAAAGGAATTCTGTTCTTCCTTTCCGAAGTGCTGTATGTATTATATATCGTATTCTTCGGATGGCAGTACATTTCAAAATTCGATACTTTGGGTATTAAAACTCAGTATGAAGTAATGGATCCCGGTTCTGTTATCCCGCGTACGGTTCCCGGCGATAACTCTATGCTGATATTGCTTTATTCGGTACTTACAATCGTAATCACCGTTGTTATTTTCGTTATTTATATAGCGAATATCAAGGATGCTTACAAGCATCAGGTGATGAGAGAAAACGGCGAAAAGCCGACTTCACTCAGAGTTGATATCAAGGAATTCTTGGACGGCAAATATCATATCACACTTCTTTCTTTCCCTGTGCTTATGATCGGTATTTTCAATATCTTGCCGCTCATATTTATGATTTTGATCGCGTTTACAAACTACGACAAGCAGCATATGCCACCCGGAACACTGTTCACATGGGTAGGACTTGATAACTTTGCATCGCTGTTTGACCTTGTAAACACACCTAAAAAAGCTAAAACGTTCTTTGAGCTGACCGAGTGGACCCTTATCTGGGCGGTAGTTGCTACATTCTCCAACTACATCCTCGGTATGATTGTTGCTCTTATGATCAACAAAAAGGGCATCAAGCTCAAGAGCCTTTGGAGAACACTTTTCGTTATCACAATCGCTGTTCCTCAGTTCGTATCACTGCTTCTTATGAACCAAATGCTTCAGACGAACGGCGCTATAAACGTTTTGCTTACCGACATAAGCCGGCTGTTTGGCGGAGACGTTGTTAAGATACAATTCCTGAACAGTACGGAATTGATGGCGAGGATAACGGTAATCATCGTTAATATTTGGGTAGGTATTCCGTATACTATCCTATCAATGTCCGGAATTCTAATGAATATTCCGGAGGACTTGTACGAATCGGCACGAATAGACGGTGCGAGTCCGGTAAAGACGTTTACAAAGATCACTCTACCATATATGATCTTTGTAACTACCCCGCAGCTGATCACTCAGTTTGTAGGTAATATCAACAACTTCAACGTAATCTACCTGTTAACGGGCGGCGGTCCTTCAACAGAGCAGTATTATCAGGCCGGTAAGACGGATATCCTTGTTACATGGCTGTTTAAGTTGTCGATGTCGTCTCAGGACTACGGCTTAGCGGCGGCGATAGGTATTCTTGTATTTATTGTCTGCGCTACCCTGTCGCTGATAATCTACAACAATTCTAAGTCGATGAAGGATGAGGAGGCGTTCTCATGATAAAAAGTTATAAATTAAGAAGAACCCTTGCGAACACCTTTATCTATATTCTTCTTGCAATTTTAGGAATTATCTGGGTATCTCCGTTCGCATATTTGCTTATGCATTCATTCCGCGCAGAGTCCACCGTCAGCGTTCCTTATCTTATACCGCATTCGTGGACATTCCAGAACTACATCGATCTGTTTATGGTCGACTTCTTTGACAGCTCAACAGCGATCAACTTCCCCAGATGGTTCCTTAATACTCTGGGTGTAGCTGCTGCCAGCTGCGTAATTTCTACAATTTCGGTTCTTATGGTTTCCTATGCGTTCAGCCGTCTGCGTTTCGGCGCTCGTAAAAAGCTTATGAATGTCGCTATGATCCTCGGTATGTTCCCCGGATTTATGACAATGATCGCTATTTACTATCTGCTGAAGGCAATGCATCTTGACCGTAACCTTATCGCTCTTATTATTTGCTACAGTTGCGGTGCGGGTCTCGGCTTCCAGATTTCAAAAGGCTTTTTCGATACTATCCCACGTGCTCTTGACGAGGCGGCTACTATCGACGGAGCTACCAAGAACCAGATTTTCTGGAGGATCATTCTTCCAATGTCAAAGCCGATCGTAGTTTACACGGTATTGACATCTTTCATCGGACCGTGGTGCGACTTCATCCTTGCTAAGATCATCATGGGTGATATGCGTGAAAACTACACCGTTGCTATCGGACTTCAGTCAATGATTGACAAAGAGTTTATCAATGAGTACTATAAACAGTTCCTCGCGGGCTCGGTACTCGTTGCTATTCCTATCACACTTCTCTTCCTCAAGATGCAGAAGTATTACGTTGAAGGCGTAACCGCCGGCGGCGTAAAGGGTTAAAAATTTTTAGTACACCAATAAGCTCTTTAGGGCGGCAGTCGTAGGCTGCCGCCCATATATTTACAGAGGAAAAGTTATGAAGAAAAGACTTTTATCCGCAATGCTCGCCGTTGTGATCGTCTGCGGAGTCATTTTTTGCGGTTGTTCAAACAGCAGCGACCCTGTTGAGCAGAATACCGCCAAGCAGTCAACGGATAAGTATCGCAATTTTTACGAGATATTTGTCCAGTCGTTCAACGATTCAAACGGCGACGGCACGGGCGATATTCAGGGAATTATCGACAAGCTCGATTACCTCAACGACGGCGACCCGAACAAAGGCGACGACCTCGGGATAGACGGTATTTGGCTGACGCCGATAATGCCGAGCCAGTCCTACCACAAGTACGACGTTGAGAATTACTATGATATAGACCCCACGTTCGGTTCTCTCGAGACCTTTGACAAGCTTGTTGAGGAGTGCCATAAAAGGGGAATAAAGCTGATAATCGACTTGGTGCTCAATCATATCTCCTCACAAAATCCGCTCTTTTCAAAGGCGGCTGCAGAGGTTGCCCGCGGTAATCTCAACGGAAACGCGCGGTATTTTGAAATACACGAGAACGATTATTTCAGCAGGGATACTCAGGTGTTGCCGCTCGGCAGCAAGTATTCATGCGAGGCAAACTTCTCAACCGTTATGCCCGAGTGGAACCTAAACTCAAAGCAAACGCGCGAGGAGTTCACCAAGATTGCCAAGTTCTGGCTTGACCGCGGAGTGGACGGCTTCAGGCTTGACGCCTGCAAGTTCTACACGAACAAGACCACAAACGGCACCGAGTTTTTGACGTGGTTTATGAAGACCTGCCGCGGTATAAACTCCGAGGTTTATGTTGTGGGTGAGACATGGTCGGACGATTCAGACATCGCCGAGCTTTATAAGAGCGGTATTGACAGCGAATTTGCCTTTAAGTTCGCGACTACGACCGGCTCGATCAGCCAGAGCCTTATGACCCAAAAGGGTATGGCGCTCGTGGCAAAGGTCAAGAACTACGACAAAAAGATGGCAGATGCAAACCCCAAAGAAATCAACGCGATGTTCCTGTCTAACCACGATCAGGTTCGATTGTCAAACACGTTTGAGTCAAAGGGACTTGATTGGCAAAAGTTCGCCGCGTCTGTCTATATGCTGTTCCCGGGCAACTCGTTTACATATTACGGCGAGGAGATCGGTATGACCTCGCCTGCCACAACGGGCGACGAAAACTTCAGGACGCCGATGGTGTTCGACAGCGACAATATGCCGGAAATCAGCGTTGAAAAATTGGGCAGCACCTTTGACCCGCCAAAGAACGGCGGAGTTGAGCAGCAGCTAAAGAATAAGGATTCACTCCTGAATTTCTATAGAAGAATTATAAAAGTCAAGCTGCAAAACCCCGAGATCTCAAGAGGCAGGATCACCGAGGTGTGTGATTTTGACGATGATTCGGTCGGCGCGTTCTTTACAGAGTACGACAAAAACAAGGTGCTCATCATCCATAACTTTGATTCTGAAGAGACCAAAACGCTCGACATTACGGACGATATGGTTCCAAACGCCGTTGTTGCGGCGGATTTAGTCGGCGTACAGGACGGCAAAGCCGAGCTCAAGGACGGCAAGCTGACCCTGTCGCCCCATTCATCTGTGGTGATCAGGAGCAAGGAAAAAACTAAGGAATAGGTTAAGAGTAATTTAAAGCCTCCCCCAACACTTGTTTTGGGGGAGGTGTCATTTTGCTTGCAAAATGACGGAGGGGGCTGCGTTACCGTCAGCACGAGTTTTTCGTATCAATCGTAGGGGCGAGCATTGCTCGCCCGCTGAATAAAGGCAAACGTGGATTTAACACTCGGGCGGGCGATGCCCGCTCCCACATTTTGGTGCGGATTTTTCCTTAGCATATAACTCATAACTCTCAACTAATAACTCTTATTGACATCGTATTTACCAATTTACGCGGGATAGAAATAGCTTTTATGCTCAATAGTGATAAAATAATCGTCCGAGGCCTTATAATTCTTTACGGGAATTATAAAACGCAATTTTAGCCTTATAATAAATTGATTATATTTAAAATGGGTAGTTTGCGCAAGGAAGAAACCGGCGCGGATAATCCACAATTTCGGCTATCCGTTGGAGGAATAATTTTGAGATTAGGACTTGATATCGGCTCAACCACGATCAAGTGCGTTGTGCTTGATGACGACAACAAGCTGATTTACAGCACATATGAAAGGCATTTTTCTCAGATCACCGACAAGATCGCTGAGATACTTGACCGCGTAAGAAGCGAGATAGACGGAGCCGAGGACGCTCTTGTCGCGCTTTCGGGCTCGGCGGGAATGGGCGTCGCCCAGGACTGCGGTATCCAGTTTGTCCAGGAGGTTTTCGCAACGAGAGTTGCCGCCAATACATATATCCCCGGCACCGACGTTGTGATCGAGCTGGGCGGCGAGGACGCAAAGATACTCTTCCTCACCAACGGACTCGAGGTCAGGATGAACGGCACCTGCGCCGGCGGTACGGGAGCGTTCATCGACCAGATGGCGACGCTGCTCAACGTGCCCCTCGAGGATATGGACGAGCTCGCCAAGAATTACGAAAAGACATATACCATCGCGTCGCGCTGCGGTGTGTTCGCTAAGACCGATATACAACCCCTGCTCAACCAGGGCGCGCGCAAGAGCGACATCGCCCAGAGTATTTTCAGAGCGGTAGTGAGCCAGACCGTTGCGGGTCTTGCGCAGGGCAGAGAAATCGAGGGTCAGATAGTATACCTCGGCGGTCCGCTCACCTTTATGAGCGAGCTGCGCAACTGCTTTGACAAGACATTGAACACAAAGGGCATCTGCCCCGATAATTCGCTGTACTACGTCGCCTGCGGCGCGGCTCTCTGCGCCGAGGAAAAGCTAGATTTTGACAAAGTCATCTACGATGTAAAGCATTACCGCGGTTCGGGCAACTTTGCCTTTAATCCCCCGCTGTTCGAGAGCGAGGCGGACTACAAGGCGTTCTGCGACCGCCACGCAAAGGCGACCGTTGAACAGAAGGAGCTCAAGGGCTACAAGGGCAAGGCGTACATCGGACTTGACGCGGGCTCTACCACCGTCAAGGGCGTTGTGCTCAACGAAAAGGGCGAGCTGCTCTATTCAAAATACCTGCCCTCAAAGGGCAACCCCGTAGAGATAATCAAGGCTTTCCTCGATGAGATCTACGGAATTAATCCCGAAATCAACATAGTGTCATCCGCCGTAACGGGCTACGGCGAGGACATAATCAAAAACGCGTTCAACGTGGACTACGGTATCGTAGAGACTATCGCTCATTTTACCGCCGCAAAGTTTTTTATGCCGGACGTTGAGTTCATTATCGACATCGGCGGACAGGACATCAAATGCTTCAAGATCCACAACGGCGCTATCGACAACATCTTCCTCAACGAGGCGTGCTCATCGGGCTGCGGAAGCTTTTTGCAGACCTTCGCGAACGCCCTCGGCTACGATATCAAGGAGTTCTCTAAGCTCGGACTATTCGCAAAGCGTCCCGTTGACCTCGGCTCGCGCTGCACGGTATTTATGAATTCCAGCGTTAAGCAGGCTCAAAAGGACGGCGCGACTATCGAGGATATCTCCGCGGGACTGTCGCTGAGCGTTGTCAAGAACGCTTTATATAAGGTTATCCGCGCGTCCAGCCCCGACGAGCTCGGCAAGAGGATCGTCGTTCAGGGCGGAACCTTCCTCAACAACGCTGTACTCCGCGCGTTTGAGATGGAAATGGGTGTTGACGTTGTCCGCCCGAACATCGCGGGACTTATGGGAGCTTACGGCGCTGCGCTGTACTCGATGAAAAAGTCGAAGGGCAGCGGCAAGAGCGTCATCATCAGCAAGGAAGAGCTCGATAACTTTGTCCACGAGATCAAAGTCACCAACTGCGGTATGTGCAACAACAACTGCCGCCTTACAATAAACTCGTTCGGCAAGGGCAGAAAGTTCATCGCGGGCAACCGCTGCGAACGCCCCGTTACCAAAAAGGCGCCGTCGAACGATATGAATATGTACGAATACAAGCTCAAGCTTCTCGACGAGTACAAGCCCGTAGAGGGTCTCAGGGGCAAGCTCGGGATCCCGATGGGACTCAATATGTTCGAGCTCTACCCGTTCTGGTACCGCTTTTTTACGGAGCTCAAGTTCGAGGTGTTCCACTCGCCGTATTCAAACCGCAAGCTTTACCAGCGCGGTCAGCAGACTATCCCCAGCGACACTGTCTGCTTCCCGGCAAAGCTTATGCACGGCCACGTTCAGAGCCTTATCGACGACGGAGCCGAG
>CADBXH010000047.1 GCA_902798605.1 uncultured Ruminococcus sp.
CTGAATAGCCCTGCTCGGCAAAGCTGGCGAGCATAACGCCAAAGTCACGTCCTCTTTGCTTTGATGGAGATCTCAAAAGCCTGTCGACATTCTCCAGTAAGCAGAACGGTGGTTGTTTAGCAATGATCGTATCTCTAATCTGCCACCAAAGTACGCCTTTTTTACCTTCGATACCTTTGGATGTAGCCAAGGTATGCGCTACACTGTAGTCCTGACATGGAAACCCGCCTACTAATAGTGTGTGGTCAGGTATGGTGCTTTTTTCTACAGTGCTGATGTCTTCACAGTTATGCAGCTCACCATTGATATCCTCGCTATTACCAAAATGCTGGACATAACAATCATACGCCCACTGTGTTTTTGCACCTGGTTCCCATTGTGAGAACCATACTGTTTCCCAACCGGAACGCAACCGGTCAAGTCCTAACCGGAATCCTCCGACCCCGGCAAACAATTCACATACTCTTTTTTGCATAAAGCCCTCCTATGACCTAATCGGTCAATCGCTTATTTTTAACACACCTTATATCAATGAGCATCGACAGTCGCCGAATCGATAGTGTTAGGAGTATTATACCACGTAAGGGAGGATATAGCAAGGAAAAGGATTGGATTTTTTAAACTAATGTATTGTTATTGGAATACTATAAAACAAAGGTAGCAAAAGCATTGAATGGTTAGTATAAATATGATATACTATATTTGTATTTATCATTCGATAAGGCACTGCTCATATGATACTATATTATGTTGATTTATAGGGAAGTTAAAAACAGGAGGTAAATATATCAGTGGATAAAAAATATACAGATTTTATGGACGAAATATCTTCAGATGAACTCTATGAAGGGTTTCTTGCATACGGATTCTTTGCTGAAAAGCTTCCTCCCGTATTTACCTCTATTCCTTTCTTCAATTACTGCAACACCATATCCGAGCCATTTGAAGCAGGTTGGAATGAATACATTATCTTTCGGGTTATGCGAAATATCAGTATACCACGGCTTATGGGGATTCCGAATCCTTTTAAGTACCAAAGAGCCTGTTCTGAGCTTAGAGACAACTGGGATAAGATACGCGCTCACTTTCATTTGCAAACGGACGGACAAAGTTATCGCATAAGCCGTATTCATATTCGTAAAGAGTTCAACGAAAAACGTATCTTTGATATGACTTATAAAAACTGGCGAGTAGATGGTAACCCAGAGTCAGATTTGCTAGTGCATGACAAAGGAACGAGTCGCTTCATAGTTAAAGCTGATATCTCCACATGCTTCCCTAGTGTTTACACACATTCGATACCGTGGGCTTTAATAGGAAAAGAAAAAGCAAAGCAAACAGTTCATGATGACACATGGTATAACAGGATCGATCAGGTGTGTTCAGATATGCGCAATGGTGAAACACATGGGCTCCTTATCGGACCACATATTTCGAACCTTCTTTCAGAAATCATTCTGACTGTAGTAGATAAGAAGCTCTATGACAAGGGCTACCGTTATTTTAGAAACATAGATGACTACGATTGCTATGTCAACAGTCATGATGAGGCACAACGGTTCCTGCGAGATCTTGAAGGGACTCTTAATGAATTCGATTTGCCTATGAATCACAAGAAGACAAAGGTGATAGAACTCCCCATTGGAATTGAGAAAAACTGGAAACACGAACTGAGTGATTTACCCAAAGCAGGCAAATCCGGGATGATTGAATATCCGCAAGTTAACACGTTTATCGATACGGCTTTAAAGTTAGCAACAAAATCAGGAGATTTCGCAATTATCAATTATGCTATCAAAAAGATGAAAGGTTTAAATCTCTCTGAAAACGGAAAAAAGCTAGCAGCAAAGCGATTTATGCATATGGCAGCGCTTTACCCTTACCTTTTACATCTGATGGAAGAATATGTGTTTATCCCTTATGAAGTTGATACAAACAGAATCAAAGCGCTTTCTGATACGATATATCGGGATGCAGTCAATCAAAATGATTATGAAAGCATATGTTATTCGATTTACTATGCCATTCGATTTGATTTTGTGCTTGATGAGTTTGAGAACGATTATATCAAAGCACAGGACTATGTAATAAAGAGCAAAGACTGCTTGCTACTGACTATGACATGGATTTATTTCATGAAGCAGAATCATTGGAAAAGAAAAGCTACTCAGGTTAAGCCGCTTAATAGAGTAGCCATGGAACTGAAAAAAACAGACATGGATCGATATTGGCTGTTCTGCTATGAGGCATTGACTTGGGGCAGTCTACCAGGTCAATGGCGATCAATGAAACAAGCAGGTATAAGCTTTATCAGGAAGGAGATAGTTGATGGCACTTCCGAGACTAACACCGAATCAAATTGAGCATATTGCACATATCATGGGTGATACAAATAATGGGTTTACAGGTTTTGAAATTGGACATTTTCTCGCTCAGTGCCATATGGATGATCCAAATCCCGGACTTACAAAACGGGTTCGTCTGTACAATGCCTTTTGTTCTGCGGTAAATGGAAGTAATTCTACAAATGCTATTTACCGATTTATACAGTTCTGTATGGAGCCAGCTCAAGGGCTTAGAAATCCAGAACGGTATTCATGGATGCGGCTCGAACTCAATAAGGTTTTGATGCTTGTAGGAATTGAAATAAAGGACGATGGACAGTTTTATTTAATTTCAAAGGCGCAAAGTCTTGGTGAAGTCCAACGACGAACAAAAGAATTACGCGAGAAGTTAACTGGTTATGGCACCCATCCGGAAGTTCTTAAGTGTTGTCGCGATGAATTGTTAGCAAACGATTATTTCCATGCCGTACAAGAAGCTGCAAAGAGTCTGTGTGATCGAGTTAGAACGATGTCAGGGCTAACAACGGATGGTGCAGCATTATTTAATACTGCTTTTGCAGTTGGTAATCCATACATCGCATATAATTCATTGTGTACAAGCAGTGAACAGAATCAGCAGAATGGACTTAAGGAAATGCTCTGCGGTGTGATTCATATGGTCAGGAATGTAACTGCGCATGAGCTAAGAATTCACTGGGATATAAACGAAAAAGATGCTATAGATATTCTGACTCAGATTTCGTATCTACATAAGTTATTAGATGTATGTACAACCGTACCGAGGACAACACTATGAAAATCAATTTTCAGCGCTTTGGTAAGCCTTATGAACCGGGAAAAGAAAAACGAAAGAAAAGAAATTCTCTTTTAGGGATAATTGTTTTTCTTATTATCGCTATTGTGATTGTCGCCCTATTATCGATTGGTATTGAATTTGCTATAAAGCATTATGTTGTTGTTGGGCAGGAAGAGACATGGGCAGCATCAGTTGCATCATACTGGGGTGGTATCGTTGGCGGTGCGTTTTCGGGTATACTTGCTTTTCTTGGTGTATTCTATACAATTCGTTATTACAAAGAATCAGATGCACAGAAAGAAAGAGCAGCCGTGCAGCCGTTTCTTATGGTTGAACGAAATCTAAATCCACGACGTGATTTCATAACTGGATATTCTATTGGAGATAAACCCGATGATAAAGAAAAACAAAAAACAATTAACGTAACCATTAAGAATATAGGAAATGGATTCGCAAAAACTCTGGTTATCCACACTGGCTTTAATAAAGGTGGATTAGCATTTAATAAAGTCATTAGCGTTGGAGATTGCGCTTATACATACTTTGTCCTAAATAATGAGGAGCTTAAAGATGGTATATCTTTTGCACTACAGTACATTGATTCAATGACAAATGAATATATTCAAAAGTACACAATTAAAGCAGAACACAGTACTATAGATATTGAATGCGGATATCCATATTTGCTCGAACAATAGAATTTATTATATTGGCATCTAAAACCAGACTTTTATTACCATGCAGTTCTTTGTTTATAGTAATATATTTGATGAATTGAATAAACCCCCAACCGAATCGGTTGAGGGCTTTCAGAATTAGTGTTTGCTATTTTTGTGGTTTACCAGAGTCTTTCCCGCTTTTGATTTAGCTGATTTGCTAGACGACTTACTTGCGAGAGTTTTTCCTGCTTTACCAACTTTTCCTCCATGATGCATAGCCATGTTATCACTAACCTCCTTCCTTTGAATTTTTCAATCAAGATTACTTGCTTTTACTCACAGGTATACGGAACGCTTTTTTACCATAGTCTTTGGCGTAATACGTCACACCATTTATGGTGATTTTTGACCTGAAAATAAAGGCAGTTTCGCTTTGCTTAGCCATTATTTTTTCTTATTCCTTTCCCAACGGCGCCACAAAACTCTTGACTAAATCAGGAGAAAGTGATAACATATACACTGTATGAGGGTGGTATGTCGGGACTCAACCGTTGTATTATCCCTGAAAGCAGTAGTTGCAGCTACTGCTTTTTTTATTGCTGATTGCGGTTAAATGCAATCGTAGCAGCTTGATAAGAGACCTTGCAAGTGTCCATGATTTCTTCAACGCTCATAGTTATCGTTTTTGATTTGGGGATTAAAAATGCACTTGCAAATGTGTTTGCCTGCCACTCAGGGTTACAGTACGACGGTATTTTGGTTGAGGAACGAGCGTAGGTTAAGCCATCGTCATGTAAAAAATAATGACCGACCTCATGTGCGAGCGTGAATCGATCTCGACCGTTCCCTTCTGTCGCGCGTTCATATACTGAATTGAGTGCATATAACTTGTTTTCTTTGGGATCAAAGTAAGCGTAGATACCTCCAGGCAATGTATCTTCCTCTACATACTCATAGTCAAATGTCGGATCGAATCTCGGAATAACAAGCTCAATAAAACCTACGATGTCCATATAGCAAGAGGTGCACTGTGTTCGTGTTCGAACATACTGTGCAAAGTCTTCAATTGTTTGCCTGCTTAGGGGATGAGCAATAGGGGTTGTCATATGGTTTATGTGACCTCCTTGTTGAGAATTTTCATGATATCGCTTACATCGTCTTCGGAGAGTTTATCAAACCTTCGTGCAAACACAAAACTAAGATCTTTTTGTGCAGGTGACATATCTTCTGTGAAAGCGATATTAACAATGTTAGTAGTTTCTGAATACGCTTTTTCGAGTTGTTCAATTTCTTCGTCAGATAAATCGTACACCGAAAAAAGTGCATTCATAAATTTTCGGGTTGGTTCGCGTTTTCCGTTTTCGATAGCAGACAAATATGCAGGTGTGATGCTGAGCTTATCCGCCATCGACTTAAGAATCTCGCCGCGGCTGATTCTTAACATTCTGAGTTCTTTTCCTAGCAGCGTAAGCATTCCTTTTTCCTCCTTAGTGTTTTTCACAAACTCATTATAACACAAAAGTAAATAGATGTCAACAAAAAAGTTTATGTTTATTGACTTTTTGTTCTGATAGCGTTCTCTGTTTTTTCTAAAAGGTAGAAAGAGCAGTAAGAAAACTATAAATCGTAATTTGAGAAAAATGAGATAATAAATATGCGAAAGAATCAGATTCTGCTAAAATATGTAAAATGAAAGGACATTGGAGTTTATAATTTTGATATTTACCGATGTCCTTAGAAGATAATGATTGCATTAAGTTGTTTTGCAACGAAGCCGAGAGATTGACGGTCTCTCGGCTTTATCTGTGTATTATGGATTTATTCTGTAATAACAAGTTTTCTTTCCGTTACCTTCGCGCTTGAGTTCTCCGGAGGCGACCATTCTTCTTAATGCTCCTTCAACTGAGCTGATGCTGAGGGAAGGACAGAGTTCTCGGATATCTTGTTTTGTGAAGCGTCCGATTTTGTTCTGTGTTGCCAATCTGACAGTGTCAAGCGCGGAACGCTTTGTCTCGACCAGCGCGAATCTATCCTCAAAATCTTTATACGCGGCGAGAATCGTGCCGAGCAGATATTTGATGAAAGGTACCGGATCATCGGTTCCTTCGTGCCAGCCGTCCTGCGATGCTGCGAGTGCGTCGTAGTATAAATCCTTATTCTTGGCGATCTTGGCTTCGAGCGAGATGTATTTGCCGACAAAAAAGCCGTTTTGATAAAGCAGCAATGTCGTCAGCAGTCTGCTCATTCTGCCGTTGCCGTCGTTGAACGGATGAATACAAAGAAAGTCGTGTATAAAAATCGGTACAGCGATCAGCGGTTCCAATTCCATATTGCCGATGACACGGTTGTATTCCTCGCAGATTTTGTCAAGAGCCTCCGGCGTTTCATAAGGGGGAAGGGGAGTAAACAGCGTTTCAGAATGTCCGTCGGGATAAGTCGCGCTGATATAGTTTTGAACGGTTTTCGTCTGACCTGCCAGCGGATTATTCATATGACTGTATAAAATCTTGTGCAGTTTAAGGATATAGTTTCTCGAAATCGGAATAGCGTCAAAATTTTCATGAATGATATTCAGCACGTCGCGGTATCCGGCAATTTCCTGCTCGTCGCGGTTTTTAGGAGCTGTTTTTTCTTCAACAAGCTGTCTGATACGCGTGTTAGTGGTGACGATACCCTCAATCGCGTTGGATGCTTCCGTGCTTTGGATTTTTGCAATCTCAACGAGCTTTTCGAGTTCTTCGGGGCGCTGCTTCAAATACAGCTCCTGCTTGCCGGCATATTTATAGATTGCGGCAATCAAGCCGAGAACCTCCGAATCCCATTTTTGATTTTTGATATTGCTATAATTAAAATCTCTCATAAGATTACCTCAAATATATCTTATTTCCCTTAAATCTTATCATAAAATAAGGGAATAGTCAATTGCTTAAGGGGATATTCCCTTATTATTCTTGCAAAATTAAGGGTATATATTCTTGATGATAAAACATTGATTAAAAATCTTTTTCAAAATGTTCTTGTTGTTGAATGATATAACACCCTAAAGGGTATAATCAAATCGAGTGAAGTCAATAAGTCCCTAAAGGGTATAAATTGTTAATTAATCTATTGACAATAGCACCGATAGGGTGTAATAAAAAAACGGTGATGACAATGAATCCAATTGCAAAATTTATAAAAGAGAATCGAAAGGCTGCAGGCTTGACGCAGGAGGAGTTTGCATTGCGTTCGGGTTTGGGATTGCGTTTTGTGCGTGAACTTGAACAGGGCAAGCCAACAGTGCGAATGGATAAGGTAAATCAGGCGCTTGCTATGTTTGGAATGGAAGCTGTGCCAGGCAGGAAGGCGATTGAGAATGAGTGAATATAATATTCAAATGTTATTTGACGGTCCCGAGTGAGGCAGTATGAAAGCTTTATTAGAGACTATCTGGATATGTAAATGAATATGTTTTTGGGTGGAGTAAAGTAGAGAATGGACAACATACACATTGAATTTTTGGAAGAATATAAATATGTGGATGCGATTTGTCGGGATATGCTTGGCACCAAAAAGGGAGTCAGTGCGTACATAGAACAGTTGGATGAAACGCCGATGACTGTGCGGTATTGGATCACGGAGTGGAATGATGAGTACAGACAGCTAAAGCACATTCGATGGCTGCGCAATCAGATTGCACACAGCACCGAATCTGTAGAGTGTACTCAGTCTGATTTGGATTGGTTAAAGGGCTTACATAACAGACTTCTCACGCAGCAAGACCTTTTGGCAAAGGCTCACCGGGTTATAAAAGAGTCTCAAATTCAAAGACAACAGCAGTTGGCTAAGACTGTTACGGCGGCTGCACCGAAGCCCGACGCAAACGTATATCGTTCACCGAAAGGACCTCGCAAATCTTGGATTTTGATTGCGGTTATAGCGGCATTAGCGATAATAATCGGACTCTTGATTTGGGTTGCCAATGGTACGGCAAAATAAAATCAGCCGGGAGATTGAGCGTCTCCCGGCTTTTCTAATATAATATGGATCAACAACATTCTTTCCCTTAAAATCCACCTTAAAATAAGGGAATAGACAGTTGATTAAGGGAATACTTCCTTATTATTCTACCAAATTTTTAAGGGTATTAATTCTTGGCAAAAGAATATTGATTATGATTCCCTCGAAAAATGTTTAAATTACAGCAAATATTCCCTCATAAAATGTTATAATATGATTGATAATTCGCTCCAATTATGTTATACTTCTTACTGTAGGAGTGATAGCATGACTTATTTAAAGCGTAAAGCCGATTTGTTTTTAACTGAATGGAAAGCAGATGCAGACAGAAAGCCTTTGATGATTAAGGGCGCTCGTCAGGTCGGAAAGACTGAGACTATCCGTAGGTTTGGTGAAAGCAATTATAGTAGTTTCATTGAAATAAATTTTTATGAAGAACCGAAATATAAGGCAATCATCCGTGACGGATATGGTGCGGCTGAAATCATTAAAAATATATCTCTGATTGATCCTTCAAAGAGGTTTATTGAGAATGAGACTTTGATTTTTTTTGATGAAATACAAGATTTTCCGGAGATTGCGACTTCGCTCAAGTTCTTTGCTCAGGATGGTCGTTTTGATGTGATTTGCAGCGGCTCATTACTTGGTATCCACTACAAGAGGATTGAGAGTAACAGCGTTGGCTACAAAACCAATTACGAGATGAACTCGCTTGATTTTGAGGAATTTCTTTGGGCATTACATTACAGCGAGGAACAAATTGGAAGTATTTTTGATCATATGCTTGATCTTAAGCCGTTTAGTCAGCTGGAGCTTGATACATTTAATCGGTGCTTTTTGGAGTTTTCAATTCTCGGCGGAATGCCTGCGGTCGTGAGGGATTATATTGATAAAGGTACTTTTGAAGGAAGTCTTGATACGCAGCGGCAGTTATTGCTTGACTATGAGGACGATGTTCGCAAGTATGCAGAGGGGCTTGATCAAAGTAAAATTATCAATGTGTTTAGACACATCCCTGTTCAGCTTGCAAAAGATAATAAGAAATTTCAGATTTCAAAGGTCGCAAAGGGTGCGCGTTCAAAGGATTATATCGGCTGTATCGATTGGCTGAATGATGCTGGTATAATTAACATATGCTATTGTATGAGCTTTCCCGAACTGCCGTTGAAAGGTAACTATGACAGTTCTAAATATAAAATTTATATGCGGGATACAGGATTGCTCGTTGCAATGCTTGACGAAGAATCGCAAGATGATTTGCGTGTTAACAAAAACCTCGGTGTTTACAAGGGCGCTTTGTATGAAAACATTGTTGGTGATGCGCTGGTTAAGGAAGGGTATCAGCTATATTATTACAAGAGAGAGGACTCCACTTTGGAGCAGGATTTCTTTGTGAGGACAAAGCGGTCGTTGGTTCCTATTGAGGTCAAAGCAAATAACAACCGCGCAAAATCTTTGAAAACGCTAATCAAGAGTGAGAAATATTCCGATGTTCAATATGGCATAAAGCTTTGTAACGCAAATATTGGTTTTAACAACAGCATTTATACGTTCCCATATTTCTGTACCATTATGCTGAAAAAGTATTTGGCAGAGCAGGATTGGTGATTAGTAAACACTTATCTGTTACAAAAAATACAACGAATATCTTTCTTGGATCACAAAAAATACAACGAAAAACAGGCTCGGCGCAACAGAAAATGCACCGAGCCTATTTTTACCCTTCTCAAATACCTACTGTGAATCAATTTTTCTCCGTCATTATGTACTAACCAAGCCCCTGCCTTTCAGCGAACCTGCCTATATTTATGCAGAAATTCAGCCACGGTATCAATGTTATCTGTGACGGGTCAAGATTTTGGATATATATGGTAATTATGGGACTTCTGACAGTCTTAGAATATATCTTTCAAATATATTTCATGAATTTTCGAATAAATTATTCGAATAAATTAAAAACAATTCGAATAATTGTTGACTTATTCGAAAATAATAGTTATAATAAAAGCAGGTGATAAAAATGCTTTCGAAAGATTTGGTAGAATTAATTCAACAAATTCGAAAAAACGGTTCTGAGGATAATCGGATTGAGATAAAAAAAGCTGCCGGAGGATGTCCAAAGATTTATGACACACTTTCCAGTTTTTCCAATCAATCCGGAGGAGGCATTATTATATTCGGTATAGATCAAGATAACGATTTTGATTTATGCGGCGTTTATGATGCCGATGATTTACAGAAGAATATTGTATCAATGTGCAAGCAGATGACGCCGGTTGTCCGCCCTGTGTGTACTGTCGCGACGATAGCTGACAAAGTGTTTGTCAGCGCTGAAATTCAAGAGATAGATATGTTTGAAAAGCCGTGCTTTTATACCGGAGCAGGCAGGCTGAAAGGTTCGTATATCCGCGTTGGTGACAGCGATGAGCACATGACGGAATATGAGATTTACAGCTATGAGGCGTTCCGCAAGAAGATACAAGACGAGATTCGTGTAGAGGCCAGGGCTGAAATAGAAGATATTGATACGGACAGCTTTGCGTATTATTTAACCCAACTTCGCAGAACAAAGCCGCAGCAGGGAAATCTTGCAACGGAAAAGGTGATGAAGCTGCAGGGCTTTTCGGACGGTCAGAAGCCTACTTTAGCGGGAATTATGATGTTTGCTGAGTATCCGCAGGCTTTTTATCCGCAGCTGTGTATCACTGCGGTCTCCGTGCAGGGATATGAAATCGGCGATTTGGGAGATTTATCGCAGCGCTTTGATGATAATGAACGGATCGAAGGGACAATTCCGCAGATGCTTGAGGAAGCGTTGGGCTTTGTCCGGCGCAATATCAAAGTCAGAACCATTATTGATTCCGCAACAGGCAAGCGCGAGGATAAGCCGGAATATCCGATTGTCGCATTAAGAGAAGTGATACTCAACGCATTGATTCACAGAGATTACAGTATTCATACGGATTTATCGCCTGTTACAATTCGTATTTTCAAAAACAGAATCGAAATTGAGAATCCCGGCGGTTTGTACGGTAGAATGACGATGGATGAGCTGGGAAAAACGATAGCTGACACGCGTAACCCCTTTATCGCAAAGGCAATGGAAGTAATAGGCGAGACAGAAAACCGTTTCAGCGGAATTCCAATTATCAGAAGATTGATGGCGGAGTACCGCTTGCCGGAGCCGTTGTTTGAAAGCAAGCGCGGCGTTTTTAAAGTTACACTGTTCAATCACCGGGAATCAAACGAAACAACAAAGGAAAATCCGCTGGTTGATCAGATTTTGGATTTTTGTTCAGTGTGGAGAACAAGAGCGGAATTAAAGGAACGGTTCAGCCACTTAACGTCATCCTATTTGATGAGTTATTTTGTCAATCCGTTGGTGGCACAGGGAAGGATTGAACTCCGCTATCCCGACAAGCCCCGAAGCAAAAAACAGGAATATAAGACGGTATGAACATTATGAAATATAATGAAAGCGAGGGATTACCATGTATCAATTTGAGGAAAAAGATTGGAAGCTGTTCCGTGAAAAGCTGCCCGAATGGCAGGAAGCGTATATAGAGCGGCTGATTAAGGAATATGCCGAACTGCTTGACGGTGATGCATCGGCGTCCGAAAAATTTTGGGCGCTTGACAAGCGCATTCGCGCGGATAGACAGAGCTTAGGCGTTCGAGTAAACGAGGTCAGCAGGTCAAAACTGCAAAATATTTTGACCGGATTGATTATTGAAAACGTCATTGCAGAGGATGATTTGCAGGATTTCAGCGATGAGCTTCAGGAATCCACATTGCAATGGCTTCAACTATATCACAGAAACCTTGAAGAATAAGCAGAACAGGCTCGGCGCAACAAAAAATGCGCCGAGCCTGTTTTAGCTTTGTAGGTCAAAACGATGTAATAATTTTTCCGTTCTGCTTTGCGTTCATATATAAGTCCTTAAAATCGCTTTTTGCACCTGAACCGAAAATAATGTTGTGAGGATAAACCAACCCATCGGAGATAATACAGTTGCCAAACGGAATTAGATTTGCCTGCAAAAGAATAGGTGGTCTAAAATCTGCGAGCATATCACTCCACGGTTCGGTTAAGCCTTTTACCAGATAGACCTTCATGGTTTCGGTATTCTCGGCATCAATAAAAATAGAACCTTTTGATAAATGTCGTTCCAAGATAAAACGTCCAGAAACAGGGTATCGCCAGCCTTCCAGTAGTCGGCGGTCAGCTTCTTCTAATCCAAATTGTTTTTCTGTAGCTTCTATGTATTCGTCAATGGTTTCGGGATTTGCCCAAAGCACACCTGCCACTTCTTTAAGCTCCTGCGTATCGGGACGTCCCATGCGCAAATCTTCGCTGAGGTATTCGTTTATCTCGTATTTTTGATTTGTAAAATCCAGCAGCGGAATAAACAGTCGGAAAAAGGTTTTTCGGTCTTCCGTTGAAAGAGTGGCTTTTATGATATTTTTCATAATGTATTCCTTTCCAATCCGTTTTATTGCTTTTCAGACAGATACTTTTTCGGCAGAAAAGTCAGAAAATAACGGATTATTTGAAATCGTTATTTTAATGTAATCATCGTGTACAATGGTATATTTACCAATCCATCATCTTCTTCGCGATAATTTGCCATTGAAGCTCTGATACTGAGCGCCGGCTTGAATTTCTCCCGATAGGTTTTCAGGCTTTTGGCTTTGAGGTTTTCTTCTGCTTTGACTTCCAGCGGAATGACTCTCTCACCGTCATCGAGTAGAAAGTCTATCTCACAACTGTTGCGGTCATTTGTATAGTAGTAGATACCAAAATCTGAGGTCGCTTTCAGCTGTTGCAGAACGTATTGTTCTGTCAAAGCGCCTTTGAATTCCTTGAACATATCATTGCCGTCAAGGAGAACGCTTTTGCTGATGCCGGACATACAGCAGAGCAGCCCAACGTCCAGTAAAAACAGCTTGAATGCTTTTAAGTCCTCATATGCTTTCAGCGGCAGATTGGGTGTGGTAATACGGCTGACCTTGTGAACCAGTCCGCAGTCGCACAGCCACATGATCGCGGTCTCAAACTCCTTTGCTCTGCCGCCTTCACG
>CADBXH010000048.1 GCA_902798605.1 uncultured Ruminococcus sp.
CAATGTCGTCAACTTAAGAAATAATCGCATACTTTTCCTTGCCATTGTAGGGGAGCACCCGCGTGAAATTCCCCTAATAGGGGAAATGCCGCAAAGCGGCAAAAGGGTTGCCGCCCGGCTACGGGCTCCCGAGGGCGTTCAATCATACTTTGATGTCCTATCCAGTCTTTCTGCGTGAACATTCGTCTGGTTCTCGCGGGCGGACACATGGGTCCGCCCCTATGAAAAACCTTAAGTTGACGACATTGGCGGCGGAGGGGGCTGCGTGTAAATTATCTCGAGTTATGATTTTGTAGCGGCAAACGTGGTGTAAACACAAGCTCCGCCCCCTCAGTCAGAGCGTCTAAAGCCGCTCTGCCAGCTCCCCCAAAACAAGTGTTGGGGGAGCCTTATATTATAAACTAACTCCTCTGCGCGAATCCCTTGATGTTCCTTTCGGAGAACTGGATAAGATTAAACAGCGATGAAGCGCCTTTGTCGAAGTAACTCGAGATAATATCCGGAGACAGTGCCAATGATTTGTCGTTTTTCTCAAACAATGTATTGATGACTTCAAGGTCGATTATCATCGAGGCGGAGGTAAGGTTCTGATACCTGTTCTTGTCGATAGAAAACATCGTCTGGGTGTTTGTCTCATCGGCGCAGTAGATCGTCCTGAAAACCTGATACTCGGCGCACATAAGGTAGTTACTGACCGCGTTTGTGAGCTTTTTTTCGCCGAGCTGAGCGAGCAGATCAAAAATCACCGTAGTGGTGTTCATTATCAGCTTGCGGTTGACCTGGTTTATCATACTGCCCTTTAGGTGCCTGATCTCATCGCTCTCGGGAATATCATCTGCGCTCACCGAAGCGGGCTTGCGCTGTACCGTCCTGCCGAGCAGATAATCGGTCGATACCTCAAAATAATCCGCCGCACGTACAAGAAAATCAAGTCCGCACTCGCGGATCCCCTTCTCATAATGCGAGAGCAAAGCCTGAGAGATACCTAAATCCTGAGCGACCTGCTTCTGGCTTAGCCCGCGTTCCTTGCGTAAAAATGTAATAATTCTCGGAAAATCACTATTCATACTTGACACCTCGATTTTGTTCATAGTATAATATAAGTTAGTGCATAACGATAAACAGTACTATTATCTTTTGCTCTACTAAAAGTATAGATTAATCTCTACTATTTGTAAAGAGGTTTTTATGAAAAGTTATGTTATCCATTTTATCCGCCACGGCGCTATAGACGAGACCTTATCGGGCAAGTACATCGGCACAACCGATGTTGATTTGTCCGACAAAGGCAAGGCGGCGTTGCGAAAGCTCGATTTTGAATGTGACTACCCGTATGCAAAGGTTGTTTTTACAAGTCCGCTCAAGCGCTGTACCCAAACCTGTAAAATCTTATATCCCGAGCTTGACCCGCTTGTTATCGCTGATCTGAGCGAGTGCAACTTCGGCGAGTGGGAGGGCAAGACCGCCGACGAGCTTAAAGACGACCCCGATTTTCAGAAGTGGCTCGCGGGCGATAACTCCGTAAAGCCGCCCCGGGGAGAGAGCAACGCCGATTTTGTCCGCAGGATATGCAGGATGTTCGAGAGTATTGTCGAGGGCTTGATGAAGACCGGCACTACCGACTGCGCCATCGTTACCCACGGCGGAGTGATAATGACCCTGCTCGCGGTCTACGGACTACCGCAGGCAAAGCCCTTTGAGTGGGCTATGGAAAACGGCTGCGGTTATTCAATCAGGATAACCCCGATGCTCTGGCAAAGGGACAAGGTGACAGAAGTTTATCAACAAATCCCCGTCGCGGCGGCGACACCGCAAAACGAGTAGCAAGCGCGGCGTTGGTTGATAACTCGAATTCCCGACAGTAAAAAACTGCTGAAGTTTAGAATAACACTTTAACGAAGATTTTTAATATCATAAAAGGAGTAATCAAAATGGCAAATTACAAAATCACGCTCTTAAAGGGCGACGGAATCGGCCCCGAAATCGTAGATCAGGCGGTAAAGGTGCTTGACAAGGCGGCTGAAAAATTCAACTTCACGGTAGAATATGACGAGGCTCTGCTCGGCGGCTGCGCTATCGACGCAACCGGCGTTCCGCTCCCCGAGGACACAATCGCAAAGTGTAAGGCGAGCGACAGCGTAATGCTCGGCGCGGTAGGCGGTCCCAAGTGGGATGATCAGCCCGGCAACAACCGTCCCGAGGCGGGACTTTTGGGCATTCGCGGAGCGCTCGGACTTTTCGCTAACCTCCGTCCGTCCGTTATCTTCGGACCGCTCAAAAGCGCGTCACCCATCAAGGACGACATCATCGGCGACAATATGGATATTATGATCGTCCGCGAGCTCACAGGCGGTATCTACTTTGGCGAGCGCGGCAGGGGAGACGACTATGCCTGGGATACCGAGAAATACTCCGTCGCGGAGGTAGAGCGCATCGCGCGCGTAGCCTTTGACCTCGCTATGAAGAGGAACAAAAAGCTCACAAGCGTTGACAAGGCAAACGTACTCGAGTCCTCGCGCCTCTGGAGAGAGACAGTTATAAATGTCAGCAAGGACTATCCCGAGGTAGAGCTCAACCATATGTATGTTGACAACTGCGCTATGCAGCTCGTGCGCAACCCCAAACAGTTTGACGTTATCGTTACCTCGAACATCTTCGGCGACATCCTCTCGGACGAGGCTTCAATGATCGCGGGCTCTATCGGAATGCTCGCGTCGGCAAGTCTTTCGGGCGGAAAGCTCGGACTATACGAGCCCATCCACGGCTCGGCTCCCGATATTGCGGGTCAGGGGATCGCAAATCCGCTTGCGACTATCCTGTCGGTAGCTATGATGCTCAGATATTCGCTCAACCAAAGCGAAGCCGCCGACGCTATCGAAGCCGCGGTTTCAAAGGTACTGTTAAACAACCGTACACCCGATATTTATGAGGAAGGTATGAACAAGGTCAGCACGGAAGAAATGGGCGACCTTGTCTGCGCGGAGCTTTGATATGCAGCTTTATGATATGCACACGCACATCCTGCCCGCCTTTGACGACGGCGCAAAGACGGTGGAGGACAGCATCAGCTTGATTGAAAACTTAAAAAATCAGGGCGTTAACAACATCTGTTTGACCCCCCATTTTTACACTAACGAGCGCAGCCTTGACCGCTTTTTGGAGAAGAGGGAAAGAGCGTTTAACAAGCTCAAGCCCTATATCCCCGACGATGTGAACGTTGTCCTCGGCACAGAGATATATGTTACGAGCTATCTTTTCAACAACGACGATCTGTCGCAGATAACCTACGGTAAGTCAAACTATATCCTTACCGAATTCCCGTATGAGATGGAGTTTAACGAAAAGGATATGCAGTGGATATATATCCTGATGCAAAACCACGGTCTAATTCCTGTTTTGCCTCACGTTGAGCGTTACGACTACCTTATGAACCACATCGACAAGATACGCGACCTAAAGGAGCTGGGCGTTGTTATTCAGACGAATATTTCGCGCTATACCAACAAAGCGTCGTTTTTCAACAAGCGCAAGCTTATGAAGATGATTGACGGCGGGCTGATAGATATATTAGGCTCGGACGCTCATTCTTTCACCCACAACACGCCTGAGGTTTTCACCGAGGCGTGCAATAACATAGTATCAAAATGCGGCAGACACAAGCTCAGAGCGATGATGAGTAATGCGAAGAAGATTTTCAATGCCGCCGCGGGGATAGAAGAGTATTAAAATAGGAGTCGGATTTTCCGGCTCCTTATTACATTCTGTTTTCTTTGAAATTATCACTTGATTTTTTCAGGAACATATTGTATAATAGTCAAAGTGATTTGCCGGTGTGATGGAATTGGCAGACGTAGCGGACTCAAAATCCGCCGGTAGCGATACCGTACCGGTTCGAGTCCGGTCACCGGCACCATAAAACCGAGGTACCCTTTGGGTATCTCGGTTTTATTTTTACCTTCGCGTGGTGAGCGGGCTCGAAGGCGAGCGAAAAGAAAACAGTCCTGTGGACTGTTTTCCGCGAGAGAGCCACGCGAAGTTATAGCTAAACACACGCCGCAAAAAACGAGCAGGAACATTTCTAACCCGTAAAAACCGGTCACCGGCACCAATTAGAAAATCCTGTTACGATAGTGGCAGGATTTTTGCTTTGTATTCTTAAATCTGAAGCTTTAAGTTTTAAATCTTCAGTCTCATTCATCGGGTTTTCTAACTGATTATTGATTATGCTGTTTCCGTTTGTGTCTTTCGTTCTTCTTTCAATTTGGGGAGTTCTTTGTCGAACTTAAAGAATAAGAAAAGAATTATCGTCAGGATAATACAAACTATAGGTACCCCGACAAAACCGAGCTGGATAAAGAATTGTTCGGTGGGGGATTGTTCTATCATTTCCGGATCATATCCGCCCATCTGCATCAGAGTCAAAATGATCGTTACATTAAGACCAAAGGCAAGCTTTGCAAGGAAGCTGTCGAGGCAGGAGAGTATACCCGCCGCGCGTATCCCCGATTTGAGCTCGCAGTATTCCACAACGTCGGCAAGCAGTGCGAACCTCATTCCCATAAGATAACCGAGCGGGAACCATACGAGCGCGGTGCCGATACAGAGCAGAACAAGATTAGCGCCGCAGAAGATAAATACCACATTACCGCCGAGAGCGATTATATTCATTAGGATAGAGGACTTTTTCTTGCCCATGATTTTGCAGAAGAACGGGATCGTAAGCTGTCCTACTACCATACTCAGAGAAGTGACGATCGCTTGGATAGATATGATTTCCGTGGGCGAAAGACTACCAATATCACCTACATAGTATTTGTAGTAATAGACCACGCCCGCCTGTTTTACCGCAAAGCCGAGCAGATAAATAAACATAGTGACTACAAAAAGTATATACTGCCCATTGATCGCCTTGAGTCCGTCTTTAAGCTTGATTTTATCCTCTTTGATAGGTTTTACGACCTCTCTTGTGTTTCCGTAAGAGAAGAACAAAAGCGCCACCGCGACTATTGCAAAGATACCCATTGCCCATGCATAGGCGAAGGGATCCTTTTGACCGCCGAAGCAGTTGATCAAAGGCAAAGCGAAGAATGTTACGCAAAAGCTTCCGATCGCCGCCATAACCATACGGAAGGTCACAAGAATATTTCGCTCGTTTCCGTCTGACGATAAGCTCGGAAGAATAGCCGAGAGCGGGGTGTTGACTATCGTATAGCAGGTGCTTACAAGGTTAAAGGTAATAAACGCAAGGAAAACCTGCAACACCTTATTGTTTGAAGCCATCGAGGGCAGACAAAACGTAAGAATCGCAAACAGCGCAAGGGGTATCGCGCCGATTGCAAAGTACGGACGGCATTTTCCGCCCTTGAATTTGGTTTTGTCTACGATGATTCCCATAAGAACATCGGTCAGAGCGTCAATAAACTTTGAAGCCAGCGTGATAATACTTATTGATATTGCGTCCAGTAAAAGAGCGTCTGTATAGTATACGGTCAGATATGTACAAATCATCGGCCACACAAGGTTACTCGCCATATCTGCCGCTCCGTATCCGAAGCGCTGTCTTGTTTTGGAAAAGCCCATTTCAATTCCTCCTAAATAATAATTCTCGACAAAATATCTGTAAAATATTATATCATTTATTTATCATTATTTCAATGATTTTTGTACAATAATAATATACTATATTATTCATTTTATTGTTTTCTATATTTTGATGTGGTATATTATAATCAGAAGAATCATAAAAGACAATTTACATTCATACAACAGCTATCTGTTTAAAAAAAAATTTAAAAAATTTGAACCGATTCTCTATTAACTGCATCTATATAGTGAAAATCATTTTGAAAGGATCGATTTTTATGTTTTGTAATTCTTGCGGAAATCAAATTAAAGATAATAGCAGATTTTGCAGATTTTGCGGTATGCCTGTGTTATTTAATCTCGAGAAAACCGAAGCAAAAATCACAGACCTATACTCATATGTTTTTTGCATAAAATGCGGTGAAAAAATAAAACTGGAAAAGGGCTATGAATATTGCAATAACTGCGGCTGTCCTATTCAGAGAACCGAGGAAAACCGGTGCAGGATATGCAATAAGAATTTAGAGAAAGGGTCGTTGTTTTGCAGTAATTGCGGAGCCGTACAATAAGAAAGCGGGAGGTGGGGTTTATGCCGATCAGCAAAAGTGAAGAAGCTATTGTATTTGCCGCCAAAAACGGAAACGGCAAATGCTTTGAGGAATTATATAAGCTTTATTATGAAAAAATATACGCTATCGCTTATACTATGGTAAAGAACAGCACAGATTCTGAGGACATTCTGCAAAATACGTTTATTAAGGCGTGGCAGAATATAAGTAGGATAAACGACCCTGCCGTGTTTAATACATGGCTTCAAAGAATAGCGATAAACGAATGTAACGCAATGCTCAGAAAGAAAAAGCCGGACTTTTCAATTGAGAACGAGGGCGACAACGGCGAGCTGCTTCAACTTGAATCGGATTTGATGCTGCCCGAGCAGTATGCCGAAAGAGCTGATCTGTCCGAACGCCTTAAAATGATAATTGATGATTTGTCCGTTGTTCAAAAGGAAACCATCCTGTTGTATTATTACAGCGAGATGAGCATAGAGGAAATAGCACAGACAATGGATTGTTCTCAGGGAACCGTAAAATCCAGACTGTTCCTCGCGAGAAAAGCAATAAAAACAGAAATAGAAGAAAACGAACGCAAAACAGGCGAAAGGTTTTACTCTGTTCAGGGTATTGCGCTTATTCCGTTTGCGATATTGTTTGTCAGTCAAATCAAAAGCTGCGCTATTCCCGCGGATAAGGCGATGCTTATTCTCAGCGGCATCGCAAAAGGACTTGGAAACGCTCCTGCCGGATACGTTATACCCGCTGCCGGAGCAAATTCGGGCGCGGGTTATTCAGCCGGTACTGCCGCGTATTCCGGGGCGGCTTCAGGCACTGCCGCGGGAGAGACCTCGGGCGCTGCGGCTTCGGGTGCGATGCTCGCGTCAATCCCTCTGTGGGCCAAAATAGTTGCAGCGGTAACCGCCGCCGCACTGTTTGTGGCGGGTTTAAGCATCGGATTGATGAATTTGATCGGTAATAATAACGATGATGATCCGATTGTTCCGGTCGTAGAGACCGCAACGCAGGAGACCAAAAAAGTGACCGCAACCGAAAAAGTAACAGAAACCAAAAAAGTGCCCGAGACAGAAAAGGTTACTGAAAAAGCGACCGAGAAAGTAACCGAAAAGCAAACAGAAGAAGTTACAGAGGAAGTAACCGAAGCCCCTGATAACAGTGAGAATTGGAAAGATATCTACGCCGAAAAGATTGAAGAAAAGTACAGTGGTGAATCTTCACAGCCAGCACCCCAATTCGCGCTTGTTTATATTGATGACGACGATGTTCCCGAACTGTTGATGCAATCGGGCAGCCATTCGCCCGGCTTGGAAATATACTGGATAGTCGGAGACGATACTGAATCAGAACACTTGGGTTTGTCGTGGGGTGAATTTCTTTATAATGAAAAGCAAGGAGATTTTTATTATGAGTACAATGCGCAGGGAACAGGCGCGACCTCATTTTTCTTTGACGGAAGCTCGGTAACACAGGGGCAACATATCGGGTTTAGTAATACGAGCGGTGAAACAGTGTATACTATAGACGGCGAGACTACTGATAAAGCGTCATTTGAAAGTGAGTATAATTCAATGAGAGCCGATTATTCCGATAAGGCTGTTTTTAAGAACAAAAGCGAGATACTTGAAGAGCTTCAATAAAACGTATTTTATGAATAATTCATTGACGAAAAAGGCAACTTTTGTTATAATATTTAAAAAAGGAATAGGGGATAAGGAAATGAAAAAGTTATTATCAATTATAATTGCAATTGTTATTATCTCGTCGTTTTCCGGCTGCTTTGGCTCAAATACTCAATTGCCGACCGATAGAAATGATTCGGATTCATCTTTTTCTTCAAGTGAAGAAAAAACTACCGAGCCAACAACAGAAAAAGCAACCGAGGAAGAAACAACAGAACCTATAACAGAAAGTACCACCGGTTCGGAAGCCGAATCGATAAAATTGACTGAGTTAACAAGCGTTGGAGATCAGCCTATTGAAACCGACAAATTAACAGATAACTACGGAAACAACTATGAAAGTGCGATTATAAGTGATTATAAAAATGATGTATACGAGTATATTCTTGATGGAAAATACTCGTCTTTGAAGGGAACCTTATATATTCCAAAAGGTGAAAGCGATGACTATAATGTTACATTAACTGTAAAAGGTGACGGACATATTCTGTATTCTTCTCCTGTTATGACAAAAACCTCAAAACCGGTTGAATTTGATGTTCCGATAGCCGGATTCAATAAACTTGTAATTGAGTGGTACGAGTATCAAGTTAAATGCTGTATAGCTGATCCGATTTTGGTTAAAGCTAATCCAAATGACTCTAAAGCTGTTGATATTAAAACATTGCCGATTATAATCACAGATTTGACGAGCATTGATGATAAGCCGGAACGTACATTCAAATTAACTGATACGTTTGGTAATACATATAGTAACGCAATATATAGTCGTTCTCCATATTCAGATTTATCATTTGAATATATATTAGACAAAAAATACAGTAAGTTTAAATGCACTTTATATATCCCGAAAGGCGAAAAACTTAATAAAACTGTTACTATGATAATAGACGGTGACGGAGAGGAGATATATCAATCTCCGGCAATGTCTGTTTCTTCAAAACCTGTTGATGTAGAAGTTGATCTTTCAAAGTATAACGATGTAAAAATTCATTTTTTAAATGATAAGGGTAAATCAACAAACAGTAAATCACTTTGTTTGGGAACGCCGTACTTTTACCTTATTTAACACACTTATAACAAAATCAACACATTATATTCAGAGATACTCATTTTGGGTATCTCTGTTTTGTCTATATAATGATTAGTATCTTCATCAAATCACAAAATATAGTGCCTGACGCCAAAATACACAATAATTCACACAATATCTGCTATTATTTTATATTAATCATCAAAATTTGTTTTTAATTCTAATTCAGCTAAAAAAATCACTTTTCTTATACTATAATATACCGTGTATTGTTATTTACATTTTTATTTATTTGGAGGAGTCATTATGGAAAAGAAAGAGCTTATGTACGAAGGCAAGGCAAAAAAGGTGTATTCTACCGACGATCCCGCTTTATGCATCGTTTCTTACAAGGACGACGCTACCGCTTTTAACGGCGAAAAAAAGGGCACTATCGTCGGCAAGGGCGTAGTAAATAACCGTATGAGCAACTTTATGTTTCAGCTGCTCGAGAAAAACGGTATCCCCACTGATTTTGTCGAAGAGCTTAACGACCGTGACGCGGTATTAAAGAGAGTTGAGATCGTTCCTCTCGAAGTTATCGTCCGCAACAAGGCGGCAGGCTCATTCTCAAAGCGCTTCGGCGTTCCCGAGGGTACGGCGTTTGAGTGCCCGACTCTTGAATATTGCCTCAAGGATGACGACCTCGGCGATCCTATGATCAACGACAGCCAGATCATCGCAATCGGCGCGGCTAAGCAGGAGGAGCTTGACACTATCGCCAAGTATACAATGAAAATCAATGAGGTTATGATCGACTTCTTCAAAAAATGCGGCGTTGACCTTATCGACTTCAAGATAGAGTTCGGCAGACTTCCCGACGGAACCATCATCCTCGCAGACGAGATCTCACCCGATACCTGCCGTTTCTGGGATGTAGAGACAGGCGAAAAGCTCGATAAAGACCGTTTCCGCAGAGATATGGGCGGCGTAGAAGAAGCGTATGCCGAGATGATGAAGCGCGTAGGACTCGGCGAATAAGCATATATAAGACAGGATAAAAGATAGGAAATTTGAGTTATATTAATCGGATGGTGAAGTCTTGAATTATTCTCTCGATAATTACGCAAAGGAAGGCTTGCACGAGGAGTGCGGAGTCTTCGGAATTTTCAGCGATGGTACGATCCCGCCAGCGTACGCTTGTTATAACGGACTTCTTGCGCTTCAGCACAGAGGTCAGGAAAGCTGCGGAATCGCCGTTACCGACGACGGTGTAATCGATTATTATAAAAATATGGGTCTTGTTACCGAGGTGTTCAATAACAATATCCTTGACTCGCTCCCGGGACAGATGGGTATTTCTCACGTTCGATACTCAACAGCAGGCGGCTCTGTGCTTGAAAACGCGCAGCCGCTTGTTATGCGTTATGTAAAGGGTACTCTTGCGGTCGCTCATAACGGAAATCTCACCAACGCGGTGGAGATCCGCCGTGACCTTGAGCAGACGGGCGCGATATTCCAGACGACTATCGACTCCGAGGTCATCTGTTACGTCATCGCCCGCGAACGTCTTAAATGCCACAGCGTAGAACAGGCTGTCGCCAACACTATGCAGAAGATCAAGGGCGCGTATTCTCTGCTTGTAATGAGCCCGAGAAAACTTATCGCCGCCCGCGACCCCCACGGCTTCAGA
This sequence comes from uncultured Ruminococcus sp., assembly GCA_902798605.1. The sequence continues at coordinate 10,543 of CADBXH010000048.1, forward strand.
CCGCTTTGTATGGGCAAATACAACGATTCTTACGTCTTTGCCAGCGAGAGCGCGGCGCTCGACGCCTGCGGAGCGGAATTTGTCCGCGATGTCGAGCCCGGAGAGATAATCGTTGTCGATAACAAAAAGGGTATGCGCAGCATCAAGCCCGAATTCAAAGAAAAGAAAAAATCTATTTGTATTTTTGAGTACATATATTTTGCCCGCAGTGACAGTCTTATTGACGGCGTCAGCGTGTACGAAAGCCGCAAAAAAGCCGGCAGGATCTTGGCGCGCGAGTTTCCCGTAGAAGCGGATATGGTAATCGGCGTTCCCGAATCGGGAATTGACGCTGCAATCGGTTATTCCGAGGAATCGGGTATCCCGTATCAAAAGGCTATCGTAAAGAACGGCTATATCGGCAGGACGTTTATCAAGCCCAATCAAAAGGACCGTATGAAGAGTGTTCATCTTAAATTGAACCCCATCGCCGATATGGTCAAGGGTAAGCGCGTTGTTATGATAGACGACAGCGTTGTGCGCGGCACGACAATCGACCGTATCGTTACAATGCTCCGTGACGCGGGCGCAAAGGAAGTCCATATGCGTATCAGCTCGCCGCCGTTTATGTGGCCGTGCTATTACGGAACAGACATCCCCTCGCGCGGAGAGCTCATCGCCTGCAACCATTCTATCGAGGAGATAACAAAGCTCAGCGGAGCCGATTCTCTCGGTTATCTGCCGGTCGAGTATCTTCACGAGATGATAGATTTTGCCGATGTAGGCTTCTGCGACGGCTGTTTTACAGGAAAATATCCCGCCGAGATCACCCTCGAGACCTTAGAGGGCAAGGAGCGCGGCGGAATGGATTTTAAGGATAAAAACAAATGTCAGGGCAAGGATAACTGATTTGCCAAGAAAGGATAAAAAATGAGTAAGGACTGCTACGAATCGCCTTTGTCCGCACGTTACGCGAGCAAGGAAATGAAGTATATATTTTCTCCCGACAAGAAGTTCAGAACTTGGAGAAGGCTCTGGATCGCGCTTGCCGAGGCTGAAAAAGAGCTCGGTCTGCCCGTAACTCAGGAGCAGATAGACGAGCTGAAGGCAAACGCCGACGATATAAACTACGATGTAGCCCAGGAGAGGGAAAAGCTTGTCCGCCACGATGTTATGTCGCACGTTTACGCCTACGGTGTTCAGTGCCCAAATGCAAAGGGCATAATCCACCTCGGCGCGACCTCGTGCTATGTAGGCGACAACACCGACATCATCATTATGACCGAGGGCTTGCGCCTTATCCGCAACAAGCTCATCACGGTCATCCGCAATCTCTCAAAGTTCGCGGACGAGTACAAGGCTCTGCCGACTCTCGGCTTTACTCACTTCCAGCCCGCTCAGCCCACAACGGTAGGCAAGAGGGCGACGCTTTGGATCCAGGAATTTTTAATGGACTTAGAGGACGTTGAGTATCAGCTTTCAAAGGCAAAGCTCCTCGGCTCAAAGGGCACAACGGGTACGCAGGCGAGCTTTTTGGAGCTCTTTGACGGCGACCACGATAAGTGCAAGCAGCTCGATCAGAAAATTGCCGAGAAGATGGGTTATCAGGCTTGCTTCCCCGTATCGGGACAGACATATTCACGCAAGCTCGATTCACAGTTCCTCAATGTGCTCGCAGGTATCGCCCAGTCAGCGGCGAAGTTCTCAAACGATATAAGACTTCTCCAGCACCTCAAAGAGGTCGAGGAGCCGTTTGAAAAGAACCAGATCGGTTCATCCGCAATGGCTTATAAACGCAATCCCATGCGTTCAGAGCGAATCGGTTCGCTTTCAAGATATGTTATGACAGACGTGCTCAACGGTTACTTTACGACCGCTACCCAGTGGTTCGAGAGGACTCTTGACGACTCTGCAAACAAGAGATTGAGCGTTCCCGAGGCGTTCCTCGCTATCGACGGCGTGCTTTCGCTTTGCGCTAACGTAGCCGACGGACTTGTGGTTTATCCCAAGGTCATCGAGCAAAGGCTCAGAAAAGAGCTTCCCTTTATGGCGACCGAAAATATTATGATGGACGCCGTTAAAAAGAGAGGCGCCGACCGTCAGCAGCTTCACGAGAGGATCCGCGTTCACTCGATGGCGGCTTCAAAGGTTATCAAGGAAGAGGGCGGAGAAAACGACCTAATGACGAAGCCTTCGGAGTTACCCTTGAAGAGCTCGAAAAGATACTGCAGCCCGAAAAATATACAGGCAGAGCAAAGGAACAGACAGAGGATTTCCTCAATGAATATGTCTATCCCGCGCTTGAAAAATACAAGGACATTGAGTCCGACAGACCCGAAATCAACGTGTAAACAAATATTGATCCCGCTTATATAAAGGAGAAAAATTATGGTAAAAGCAATTGTAGGCGCTAACTGGGGCGACGAGGGAAAGGGAAAAATCACCGACGTCCTCGCCGAAAATAGCGACATTGTTATCCGCTTTCAGGGCGGCGCGAATGCAGGTCACACTATCATCAACGACTACGGTAAATTCGCGCTTCATCAAATGCCTTCCGGCGTGTTCCATCAGAATATCGTCAACATCATCGGCAACGGAGTCGCGTTCAGCGTAGAGAATTTTGTAAAAGAGCTAAAGGAACTCGAAAGCAGGGGCGTGCCTAAGCCGAACATCATCATCTCCGACCGTGCGCAGGTCGTTATGCCGTATCATGTAGCGTTCGATTGCTACGAGGAGGAGCGCCTCGGCAAAAACTCCTTTGGTTCGACAAAGAGCGGTATCGCTCCGTTTTATTCGGATAAATATTCAAAGATCGGTTTCCAGATCAACGAGCTCTACGACGATCCCGACTCGTTAAAAGAGAAGATCCGTCACGCGCTCGAAATCAAAAACGCTACCCTCAAAAACCTTTACAACAAGCCCGGAATAACGGAGCAGGAGGTTTATGATAAGCTGATGGAGTACAAGGAACAGCTCGCCGAGTATGTGGGCGACGCATTCAGGTTCATCCATCAGGCACTAAAAGCTGGCAAAAATATCCTGCTCGAGGGTCAGCTCGGCTCATTAAAAGATACCGACTTCGGCATCTATCCTATGGTAACTTCTTCCAATACTATCGCGGGCTACGGCGCTGTAGGCGCGGGCATCCCGCCCTATGAGATCAAGGAGATCATCACAGTCGTAAAGGCTTATTCAAGCGCTGTAGGCGCGGGTGAGTTTGTCTCCGAGATATTCGGAGAAGAAGCCGACGAGCTTAGAAAAAGAGGCGGCGACGGCGGCGAGTTCGGAGCTACTACCGGCAGACCGCGCCGTATGGGTTGGCTCGATCTTGTTGCCACACGCTACGGCTGTATGGTTCAGGGCGCTACTCAGGTTGCGTTCACCGTGCTCGATGTTCTCGGTTATCTTGAGGAGATCCCCGTTTGCGTCGGTTACGAGCTCGACGGCGAGGTCATCGACTATTTCCCGTCAACAACAAAGCTTAAAAGATGTAAGCCCGTGCTTAAAAAGCTCAAGGGCTGGAACTGCTCTATCTCGGGTATCACCGAGTACGACAAGCTTCCCAAGGAGTGCCGTGAGTACATCGAGTTTGCCGAGGAATACATCGGCGTGCCCATCACAATGGTATCAAACGGACCTAAGAGAAGCGATATAATCTATAAGTGATAATATGGTGCTGCCTAATGGCAGCGCCGTGTTGTTTAGGGGGAATCGGTATGAACAAGGAATTGATAATCGTCCTCGATTTCGGCGGACAATATAACCAGCTTATCGCGCGGCGCGTCCGTGAGTGTAATGTGTACTGCGAGATCTTGCCGTATACGACTGAGCTTGAAAAAATCAAGGAATTAAATCCGCAGGGTATCATATTCACCGGCGGACCCAACAGCGTGTATGACGAAAGCTCACCACACTATTCTCCCGAGATTTTCGAGCTCGGGATACCGATACTCGGCATTTGTTACGGCTGCCAGCTTATGGCGTACACCTTAGGCGGCAACGTAGTCTCTGCGGCTGATGATTCGGTCAGCGAGTACGGCAAGACAAAGACATATTACAACACAGACGGCGTTATGTTTAACGGCTTGCCCGACAGCGGTATCTCTTGGATGAGCCACCGCGACTATATCAGCGAGCCTCCAAAGGGCTTTGAAATCACCGCTCATACCGATAATTGCCCCGTAGCGGCGATGGCTGATGATGAGAGAAAATTCTACGGCGTTCAGTTCCACCCCGAGGTAAAACATACCGAAAACGGCAGTATGATGATGAAATCATTCCTCTATGACGTCTGCGGCTGCGCCGGTGAGTGGAAGATGGATAGCTTTATAGATTCTACCGTCGCTCAAATCAGAGAGCGGGTGGGCGATAAGGGCGTTGTGCTCGGACTCTCGGGCGGGGTGGATTCTTCAGTCGCCGCCGCGCTCATAAGCAAGGCGATCGGCAAACAGCTAACCTGCGTTTTTGTCGACCAAGGACTTATGCGCAAGGACGAGGGCGACTTTGTTGAGCAGACATTTACAAAGCTGTTTGATATGAATTTTGTTCGCATAAACTGTGCCGGTGAATTTCTTGAAAAGCTAAAGGGAGCGGTCGATCCCGAGGATAAAAGGAAAATCATCGGAACAGAGTTTTATAATGTTTTCTGGAATAAGATTCGCGACAGCTACGGTTCGGGCTTTTTTGCTCAGGGTACGATCTACCCCGACCGCATAGAGAGCGGCAAGGGCGACGCGGCAAAAATAAAAACCCACCACAACCAGGTGGGCGTTCCAAAGGATATAAAATTTGAGGGTATTATCGAGCCGCTTAAAGACTTGTTCAAGGACGAGGTCAGAGCGGTGGGCGAAAAGCTCGGACTTCCGCACGACCTTGTATGGCGCCAGCCATTCCCCGGGCCGGGACTCGGCGTGCGCGTTATCGGCGAGGTAACTGCCGAGAGAGTAAAAATCTTGCAGGAAGCCGACGCTATCCTCCGTGATGAGATGGATAAATGCGGTTACGCAAGTCAGATGAGCCAGTTCTTCGCAGTTCTCCCGGGAGTAAAAACCGTTGGCGTAATGGGCGACTCACGAACCTACAGCGAGCTTGTCGCTATCCGCGCAGTAACGACAGACGACTTTATGACCGCCGACTGGGCGAAGATACCGTATGATATTCTCGGCAGGGTTTCAAACAGGATAATCAACGAAGTCAACCATGTCAACCGTGTTGTTTACGACATAACAAGCAAACCACCCGGCACGGTGGAGTGGGA
>CADBXH010000049.1 GCA_902798605.1 uncultured Ruminococcus sp.
GGATGCTCGGCGTTCAAAACCTTCTGAGCAAATTCTTCCTGATAAATTTTTTCCATAACCAAACCTCCTAAATAATTTTGACACAAATATTATATTACCTTTTTGAGGTGTTATTATTCTTCCGGAGAAATATTAGATTTAAGACGGTCAAAATATTCGGGGAATTTTCTTCTAAGGCTCATAGGCTTGAATTTATCATTTACAAAACAGTGTTCCGTGTGACCGACAGAAGCGGTCTCGCCGCTCTTGGCAAGCCTTACGGTGTATTCGTAACGCATAATAACGCCGGTAAACTTTGCGAGCTTTACCTCGATTTCCATTTCATCCTGAAACCTTACAGGAGTGATATACTTCGCGTAAGCGTCAACGTTCGGGATAATGATACCGTCCTGTTCCATCCGGGCAGCGTCACAGTCTATGCTTTTCATAAACGATAGTCTTGCTTCCTCAAAGTATCTTATGTGGTTTGAGTGATGAACGATACCCATTTGGTCGGTCTCGTAGTAATTAGCGGTTCTTTTATAAATATAGCTCATATTATTTCCTCATCAGCAAGCCGTTTTTAAGGTCTTCCTTAGCCTGCTTTTTAATAACAAAATGCTGTTTTTTGCCTGTGGCAGTGGTCGGCAGCTCTTCAACAAAGCGGAAATAGCGCGGGATCTGATACTTTGAAAGGTTAGGTGACTTTGAGCAGAAGTCGAGCAGCTCGGCTACCGTCAGGCTCTCGTCATCACGAATGACATACGCCGCAAGAGATTCTCCTCTGGTGCTGTCGGGAACGCCGGTGACGATGCACTCGGCGACCTTCGGATTGGTGTTGATAACCTCTTCGATCCTCGCGGGATAAATATTCTCGCCCTTACTTATTATCATATCGTCCTTTCTGCCGGCGATGGTGATAAACTGTTTTTTGTCCCAGGTGGCGATATCGCCCGTGTACATCCAGCCCTTGTAGAATTTTTCCTCTGTAGCCTTTTCGTTATTGGCGTAGCAGTAGGTCGACTTCGCGGGGCACATAATGATTACCTCGCCCTCCTCAACATTGTCCTGAGCGACAAGGTCATCGGGCTCTGCCTTTCTGTCCTCGTAAACCTTGACGACTCTTACCTCGTCATCGGTGCAGGAACGGCCTGCGGTTCCCGACATCTCGGGAAGATCAAACGGGCGCAGGAATGTGTTCCAAAAGCTCTCTGTAGTGCCGTAACCGTTGAAGATGTTCGGCGTGAGCACCTTTTGAAAACGTATGCATGCCTCTTTTTCAAGCGGACTGCCCATCGTTATTATACCCTTGAGGGTCGAAATATTCTTCGGCTTTTTCTCCTGACGCGGGGCGAGCAGGGTGAGGATAGACGGAACTCCCGTGATGAACGAGATACCGAATCTCTCAACATATTCAAGCGTTACCTTCGGGTTGAAGGTGCGCATAATAACGAGCGCGCCGCCGATGTACAAAGTGGGAGTGGGGCCGCCCGAGTGAAGTCCTCCGCGGTGGAACCATGGCGTCATATTCATAGTGATGTCTGTGGGGTTGAGGGGGAAATGCATTATTACATCGTGAGCGGACAGCACCTCGTTGATATTGTTGAGCGGAACGCCCTTGGGGGTGCCTGTTGTACCCGAGGTCTGGAGTCTTACGACCTCATCGTAAATATGCGGCTCAAAGTCAACGGGCGGGTCAAGCTCGCTCTGCTTTTTTACATAGTTATCATAGAGAATATGACCTTCGGGTACGTTAAATTCTTTTTTTGAATTATTAACGGCTATTACTATCTCAGGCTTATGCTCGCAGATCTCAAGCGCCTTTATCGCTGTCTTTACTATCTCGGAGTCGTAAATATAGACCTTGGGCTTGTTGTGCGCCATGATCTCTGCGGTCTCGCCTGGAGAAAGATTGAAGTTTGCGGGATTGAAAATCGCGCCTATCTTCTGCGCGGCGATATAGCCGAACAAAAACTGCGGGGAGTTAAAAAGCTGAACAAATACTATATCGTTTTTCTTTACTCCGTCGGCTTTCATCGCGTTAGCAAACCTGTTGCAGTCCTCGTTGAACTCGGTATAGTTCCACTGCTTTTTAGTTGCGGGGTCAATAACGGCTGTCCTGCTGCCAAAGCGGCGGACATTGCGCATAAAGCCGTTAAGGTATGTAAACTGACCCTCAAAGGTCTCTTTGAACATTGTGCTGTCGTAAGTTAAATCCATAATATACCTCCATAAAAAAGATTTATAAGCATAGAGATGTAAACTCTAAACTATAAAAACTATAATCTATTTGTACCGTCCTACGATGATACTTGAATTCTGTCCGCCGAAGCCGAACGCGTTCGACATAGCGTAGTCGATCTCGGCTTTCTTAGCCTCGTTCGCGACAAAGTCAATGCCCTCGCATTCGGGGTCGACCTCGTTGAGGTTGATGGTAGGCGGAATTATGCCTGTTTCAATAGCCTTGAGGCACGCGATCGTCTCGGTAATGCCGCCGGCGCCCATCATATGACCGGTAGCGCCCTTTGTAGAGCTGACATAGGGGAGGTTGTCGCCGAACAGCGTCTTTATCGAGTTTGTCTCTACCGTATCGCCCTTGTGGGTCGCGGTGCCGTGAGCGTTGATATAGCCGATATCCTCGGGTTTTATTCCCGCGTCGGCAAGCGCCTGCTTCATACAGGCGATAGCGCCTCTGCCCTCGGGGTGAGGTGCGGTAACGTGGTGAGCGTCGCAGGTGTTTCCGCAGCCGACTACCTCGCCGTAGATCTTAGCTCCGCGCGCTTTGGCGTGTTCCTCGGTTTCGAGCACCAGGGCTCCGCCGCCCTCGCCGATAACAAAGCCGTCGCGCGTTACGTCAAACGGTCTGCTCGCGGTCTTGGGGTCGTCGTTTCTTCTTGACAAAGCCTTCGCGTTTGCAAGCGAATAAATTACCAGCGGACAAAGTACAGACTCCGCGCCTACAGCCAGCATAACGTCAGCCTTGCCGCCCTGCATACACATAACGGCGGTGTTTATGGCGTCTCCGCCCGATGAGCAGGCGGTGCTGACGGTAAAGCTCGGTCCCTGAATGTTGTAGTCGATGGCTATGTTGGCCGCGGCGATGTTGCCTAAGATCTTGGGGATGAACCTCGGTCCGACCTTTTTGTGAGAAGCTCCCGACAGCGCGTCCTGAGTAAACGCCGTTGTCGCAACGCCGCTCATTGCCGTACCCATAATGATACCCGTTCTATCTGGCTCTATCTCAATGCCGCTCTGCTTTATAGCTTCCTCGGCGGCGATATATGCGTACTGCATAAAGGGGTCGGTTTTTCTGATGAGATCCTTCGCGAGGTAGTCCGAGGGGTTAAAATCCTTGATCTCTCCCGCGATCTGAACAGCAAGCTCGCTCGGGTCAAAGGTCTTTATGGTGTCGATACCCGACTCGCCCGCGGTGATATTTTTCCAATACTCGTCAACGCCGATACCAACGGGAGTAACGGCGCCCATTCCTGTAATAACGATTCTTTTCATAATGTTTACTCCTATAAAGTTTTAAATTGCTATTTACTTTTTGCATATAGTTATGCTATATTTAGATTATAACAAATTTTCCAAGATTTTCAATACAAAACATAATGCAAAAACTAACTTTATCACGCGCTTGATTTCACTTTCTGCATAATCGCTTTACTAAGCAAAAGTCTATGCGTGAATACTTGCTAAACACTGATATTCAGGAGGTCGTTTTATGGATTTCAATCAGCTCAATTGTTTTATTTCTGTTGCGCAGACTCTCAATTTTTCCGAGGCGGCGCGCAGGAATTATGTCTCCCAGTCAACCGTCAGCCGCTATATCGGCGAGCTCGAAAAGGAGTTCGGAGTCCAGCTTTTTACGCGTTCTCACCGTGATGTCATTATCACTAACGAGGGCAAGCTGCTCCTGCCTTACGCTATCGACATCGTTAACACGCTCAGCAAGGCAAAGACCGTTATAAAACAGATGCGCGACGGCTCAACGGGCAAGCTGACCCTCGGCTGCGACATAACCTCGATGAGCTTTCCTTCAAAGTGCCTTGCGGATTTTTCGGCAAAATACCCGGGGATAGGGGTGGAGCTAAAGCCGCTCGACACCGCCGACAGAAGCCAGGCGATAACCGGCGGAGAGTATGACTTTTGTTTTATGCCGCGCGATATGGTGCCCGAGAACTCGGGTATAGAAACGATCGTCACCCACACAGAGCCCCTCGTTTTTGTCTGCTCAAAAAAGGATTATAAAAGTAAAAAGTCAAAGCTCGGTTTTTCGGAGCTATCTGACACGCGCCTGCTTTTGCTGTCGGAATCATCCGCGCCTATACTGTTTATGGAGATAATGGATCTTCTCAGGACGTTTCACATCTCGCTCGATTCGCAGAGCTCGTTTGACGACCTCTCATCGCTTTATTTGGCGGTCTCGGCGGGAATGGGCGTCACTATCCTGCCAAAGTCGCTCGCCGGTTTCGCTTCGCCCGAACAGACCTTGTGCTGTCCGATAGAGGACGCCGACACGGGAGTGGCGTACGTTATGGCGTGGGCAAAGTCGATTTCAAATCCCGTAGCGGAGCATTTTATTGACACCGTCCGCAAATACGCCCAAGGCGATGATAACGTCTACGGCTTGTAGAGTTATGAGTTATTAGTTGCTGTCATTCTGAGTTTCGCCGCATAATCTTATACCGATTATGCATAAATATACTAATGAAATTTCCAAATTCGGTTGAATTTGAGCAATTTATATGTTATAATCTTCTTAATTCATTATTACTATAATGGGTAATAAATTATTGGAGGAATAGTAATGAGCAAAAAGACCATTTCCGTAATTCTTGTTTTGTTAATGCTCGTGTCGATCACGATATCGGCAGCATCCGCTCTTTCTATCGAAGTCGGCGTTGACTTTGAGTGGCAGTGCGGCGAAGATAAGGATTACACTGTTACAAAAATCTCTAATCCCGACAGGGGAGAGAGAGAGGTCGACGGCCTGATCGCAGGCGGAGACCGCGAGAACAGCTATACTTGGAGACTCGCTATGCGCGGCGACGAGATCTATGTTGCCACGACCCGCAATATCGCGAGCGCGCTCGTAAATATGTACGGCAGTGCGTTTTCTCAAGCAGGTATTTCTCTTGATACCTTCTGGGCAATGATCAACGCGGTAACAAACGGCGATATCCCCCGCAACGACGCCAACGAAGGCGCTAACATCATCAGCTACAACCGTAAGACAGGAGAGTTCAAGGTCATCTACACAGCCGGTAAGGGCGATTATTTCCGTATGGCTGTGACCTTCGGCGACGATGTTTACTTTGGCTCTTATTCTGCTGTCCCCACAAATCCGCAGTATATTCTGAAGCTTGACAGCGAGGGTAACTTTACAAAGGTTTTCCAGACAATGAATTCGGTTTCTCTCAGAGCAAACTGCGAGTATGACGGTCACCTGTTCTTCGCGGGCGCGGACGACAGAGAGCTGACTGTTGAAGCGGAAGAGGCTCCGATCGCAAGAATGGCAGTGCTCCGCAAGAGCAACGAGGACGACACCGTATGGGAGAGAGTTGCCGATTACAAGGACTTCGGCGTGATCCCTTACGATTCAATTATGACAAGCTGGGCAGGCGCTCCTATCTGGGAGCTTGCAAACCATAACGGATACATTTACGCCACAGCTCCCTCGACCAACGGTTTTGTAATGTATAAAGGACATCCTGCTGCCGACGGCGAAGAAGCCAATGAGTACGGATGGCACTGGGAAGAGGTCGTAGGACTCAACAACGGCATCAACAACCCCGGTATCTCTGAAAAAGAGGGCGGCGAGCCCGGCACGATGCGTTCACTTATCGGTTCGGTTTATGAGTTCAACGGCGAGCTTTACGCATACAACTTTGACCACAGCTTCGGCGGCGAGGCTTCTGCATTCGCAGGTATGCTTCAGCAGGTTGCCGGCAAGGATGTAAAGGCGAGCGAGTACCTTTTCTATATGTACGATTCACTTCATAACCCCCAGAAGATCTGGAAGCTCAACGATGAAACAGGCAAGTTTGAGGAGTGCAAGGAGTTTACAAAGCTCGTAGACGGCACAACAAATGAGTATGTATGGAGACTCGGCGAGTACGACGGCGACCTCTACATCGCAACGATGGACGCCGGTATCTTCTATAACTATATGACTCAGCTGACAAACGGCAGCTTCCTTACAATGACCAAGGAAGAAAAGATTCAGAAGATCGGATATATCAACGAACTTCTTAAAATCATCGGTCAGAGCAAGGGTAAAGAAAAGCTCGCTCAGCTCACTGCTAAACTTGAGCAGATCAAGCAGTTCCTTGAAAACTACGATCCCTCGGCTATGATCGATGCCGAAATGGCTGTTGAGCTTCAAAACTTCGGCGAGCTAATTATGCAGTTCAAGGCGGCTTACGGCGATATCAAGGATATTCTTGACCAAAACGCCGAGGATATCGCGGCATTCTTTACTTACGACTACAAGGATGATGAGCCTGTAGGCGCAATTGATGATTCCACAGAGCTCGGTTTGAGCCTTATTCCTCAAAAATATCAGGATATGTTTAAGGAGTCCGCTCAGCAGCTCAAGGAAACCCTCAGCCCTGAAAATGTCAAAGCTAAGATAGCAGAGGACATCAAAAAATTCTATCAGGACACCATCGGCAAATACGTTAACAAAGCTGTTGAGATATATAATAAAATAGATTTCAAGGGCATCGAGATGTATCTTTACATCAATAACGCGGTAATGAAAGACGACTGGGGCTTTGATATGTACCGCACCTCCGACGGAGAAACCTTTGAGACTATCTCTACAAACGGCTTTGGCGACAAGTACAACTACGGCGGAAGAACACTTATCCCGACCGACAAGGGACTGTATATCGGCACATCCAACCCGTTCTACGGCGCTCAGCTCTGGCTCCTTACAAACAAGAAAGACGAGCCCACAGAGCCCACAGATGATCCTACGCCCACTGTTGAGCCCACGACCGAGCCCGGCGGCGAGGTGATTTACGGCGATGTAAACGGCGACGGTATTGTTGATATTTTGGATTCTATTATGATCCAGAAATACACCTCGAGCAAGACGGAGTTCACTCCCGAGCAGATAGCCGCGGCAGATTATAACCGCGACGGAAACGTAGATATCCTCGACGCGTCTGCTATCCAAAGGGATTCCGCAAGCAGTTGATCTTATTTAAATCCACATAACTAAAACGATCAAGCCTTCCCAAGCGCGTCAGCGTTAGGGGAGGCTTTCTTTAATATTTTTAATTTCCGCGCTTTTCCTCTTGCAAATATCGAACATATGTGCTATAATATTGATATCATACAAAAAGGCGGTGATCAAGTGGAAAAGCAGTACGCGGCAATAGATTTAAAATCCTTTTATGCCTCGGTCGAGTGCGTTGACCGAGGGCTCGATCCGCTTGACGCCTTTCTTGTCGTGGCGGACAAGAGCCGAACCGAAAAAACTATCTGTCTCGCGGTATCTCCGCCGCTGAAGGCATACGGAATATCCGGCAGGGCGCGGTTGTTCGAGGTGGTGGAGGGCGTCAAAAAGGTGAACGCCATGCGCAAAAACAAGCTCAAAAGCCGATCGTTCAGCGGCGCGAGTACGTTCGCGAGCCGCGTTGACCGCGACCCTGCGCTCAAAGTCGACTACATCACAGCGCCGCCGCGTATGGCTCGCTATATGCAGGTGAGCACAGAGATATATAAGATCTACCTTGAATTTGTCGCGCCCGAGGATATCCACGTCTATTCGGTCGACGAGGTCTTTATCGACCTGACAAACTACCTGCGTGCGAACAGAATGACCGCCGATCAGCTCTGCGAGAAGATGGTCAGGACTGTCTTTGAGCGCACGGGGATCACTGCCACCGCGGGTATCGGCACGAATATGTACCTTGCCAAAATCGCGATGGATATAGTGGCAAAGCACATCAAGGCGGACTCAAACGGAGCGCGCATCGCTCAGCTTGACGAGCGCGGCTACCGCCTCAGCCTTTGGGATCACCGCCCGATTACGGATTTTTGGCGGATCGGCAGGGGTATCTCAAAACGCCTTGCGCAAAACGGTATGTTCACTATGGGCGACATCGCCCGCTGCTCGGTCTATAATGAGGAGCTGCTGTACAAGCTGTTCGGCAAAAATGCCGAGCTTTTGATCGACCACGCGTGGGGAGTAGAGCCGTGCACGATCGCCGAGGTCAAAAATTACCGCCCCGAAAACACCTCATTAAGCCGCGGACAGGTGCTCTCGACCCCGTATGTTTACGACAAGGCGCTGCTTATAGTCCGCGAGATGTCCGAGCTTTTGGCTCTCGATTTGGTAAAAAAGGGGCTTTGCTGCGACCAGCTCGTGCTTACCGTCGGCTACGATATAGCGAATATTTCTAATAAAGAAAAATACAGAGGCGAGATCGAGATAGATCACTACGGAAGATTAGCCCCAAAGCGCGCTCACGGCTCAATAAACCTCGGCGGCTTCACCTCGTCCTCAAATCTCGTTGTAAAAGCCGCAACAGAGCTTTTTGAGCGCATCGTCAATAAAAAGCTCCTCGTGCGCAGGATGTATGTAGTGGCAAACCACACGCGAGAGGAGAGCGAGTATAAAGCTCAGCCAAAGCAGCTAAGCCTGTTTTCGGGCGAAGAAAGCTCCGATGACAGAGAAGAAAAAGCGATCCAGACCACGGTGCTCAAGCTGCAGCGGCGATTCGGCAAAAACGCCGTGATAAAGGGGATGAACCTCCGCGAGGGAGGAACGACAATAGAGCGCAACCGCACGATAGGAGGCCACAGGGCGTGAATAACGGATACAACGACATTATTGATATGAACAGACCGCTGTCATATAAGCGCGCCAGAATGCCTATGCACGACCGCGCCGCGCAGTTTGCACCGTTCGCGGCGCTTACGGGCTTTGATTCCCAAATCAATGATGCGTCAAAGCTTGCCGATGAAGAGCCCGAAACCGTTGAATTTGATATTGAATGTTAAAAAAATGAGAGCTGACAGTATGGTCGGCTCTTTTGTATTTCACTATTCCGCTTTTTTTTCATATTATGTAGCGAGCAAGGCTCATATAAACGAAAGGAGAATAGGATTGAAAAAGTTATCGGAAATGATCGAAGAAACCTACGGGCTTTCAATGCTGCCTAAGGATACGTCATACACAATGGCGTATGTTCCTTTTCAGCAGGAAAACAGCGAGGTTTATTCGGCTGATCAGGGGTTTTCTCAGGGCACGATGTTCCCGGAGCTGAACAAGCCGTTTTATATCGGAATGTGCGGTGATATGAATGACTGACAGAGAAATGCTGCTCAAAAAAATCGCGACATATCAGTTCGCTGCGCTTGATCTGCAGCTTTATCTCGACACCCACCCCGATGACGAGGGAGCGATCAAAAAGATGAATATGTTCAAGGAAAAGGCGGCTCCGCTTATTGAACAATACGAAAAGAAATACGGTCCGCTCAAAAAGAGCGCCACCGAAGCTAATAACTGGAGCTGGATAAAGGCTCCGTGGCCGTGGGAAAGCGAGGAGGACTGCTGATGTTTGTGTATGAAAAAAAGCTGCAATATCCCGTAAATATCAAGAATACAAACCCAAAACTCGCAAAAATAATCATCACCCAGTACGGAGGTCCCGACGGCGAGCTCGGCGCGTCGCTCAGGTATCTTTCACAGAGATTCACTATGCCGCTGCCCGAGCTAAAGGGAACCTTGACCGATATAGGTACCGAGGAGCTGGGTCATCTTGAAATGATCGGTGCGATCGTCTATCAGCTCACGAAAAATCTAACCAAGGAGCAGATAAAGGAAGCGGGCTTTGAGGATTACTTTGTCGACCACACTACCGGTATTTATCCCCAGTCGGCGGCGGGCGTGCCGTTTACCGCGGCAGCTTTGCAGAGCAAGGGCGACCCGATCACCGACCTTCACGAAAACCTCGCCGCCGAGCAGGGGCTATGAAAGCACTACGTTATGTTATATAAACCTTATTATTGAAATCGACACAGTTTTTCTGTGTCGGTTTTTTTCTTGCAGATTTTTTGCAATAATAACAAAAAATAGCTAAAGATTTCATTCTATACAATATGATAGAATATTATCAAAGAGACAAAGGAGTGATGCTTATGATTGCATTTAATCACAATCAACGAATTATTATATTTTAGAAAGGAAACCTACTATGAATAATTATAACAACGAGTATAACAACGAAACAAGCAGAGGCTTGGTATTACACGTTTATAATACGATTATGGATATGTTATCATATGATAGTCTTTATGATGATGATAATAATTATCTCAACACAATTAAAAGAATTAATAAAATTGAAAGAATGAAGCCCTTTATGCCGACCAGCATTTTTGATGCATTTAAAAGTTTCATTAAAAACAACATTGAGCCAATAATTGATGACGGTTTTTCGCTTGAAGGCTTCCTAACCTCAGAATATGGTTGCAGAAATGATAAAGGCATTTTTGAATTTAAGGATGAAATGAGCGCGAAGCTATTTGTCGGACGTGTAATGCAACATTGTATGGAGCTTCAAGATAAATTCTTAAAAATGGCTATGGAGGAAATTCGCCCCTATTTTCAATAAACATCTAAAAAAAGATCAACAGCACTACCAAAATCAACGGTAGTGCTGTTTTTCTTGCTTTAAAATAGAAAATCGTATTGAAAAAAACTATGCGTTGTGGTAGAATAAAAGTGCTACACAAAACGAAATATAATTACATCTTGTGCGAGTGTTTTTCTTCGTAAAACGCTGGCTCTGTTTTCATATGCAGAGATGTAATGAAAGTTTTGTGTAGCAGCAAATGAGCCGTGACGTTTTTTGCGCAGCTCTTTTGGAGTTGCGCATTTTGATTATATATAACACCTATATCATAAATCAAACGCGGCTTGAAAAAGCCGTTTTACTGCGTAGGCGAGCTCATCCATAATCTATTATTTTATAAGGAAGTGTTTATTGTGAGCAAGAAAAAAATCAGGATTATTATAATTGCTTTAGTGGTGGTTGCCGTTATTGTAGGTGTTTTTTTTGGTGTGAAAGCCTACAACAACTACATAACACAACAGCAAATTGAAACACGCCAAAAGGATATTGAGAGCGCTTATGCGGATTTTAAAGCAACGAGTGACAGATCGGAAAAGCTCAAAATACTGGCACAGTTCATAGAAGATAAACCGTCAACAGCAGACGAGATTTCTCTTGAAGTTGTAGAAGCGGTCGAGCCCGATTATACAGAAACGCTTGGAAAAATGAAAGCGTATTTTACAGACGATTATAATTCCGTTATTAAGAAAAAAACATTTTCAAATATAGATATAAAAAGCGATAGAGAAAAACTGATTTCCGCTATTGAAAACCTATCCAAACTGAACACTACAGTAGAAGATGAAAAAGCGATTGTATTCAAATCGGATAACGGTGGATACAAAAACATATCAGACACAATAAACGGACTGATAAACAAATACAGAAAGAATTTTACTGATGATTATAGTGCTGTTATAAAAGCTAACACATTTGACAGTCCGGAAAAGATTGATGATAAAGATAAGCTAAATAACGCAATAACAAGTCTTACCAAGCTGAAGAAAACTGTTGAAACTGAAAAATCTGCCGTTTACGGTAATGATGAAAAAGCTTATAATAATATCGTCGGCACAATCGACGGATTGATTTCAAAATACAAATCAAGAATTACCGCAATAGAAAAAGAAGCGGAAGCAAAAAAAGAGGCTTCCTATAGCACCGAGAATAACAACACAAGCGCTGATAATTCGGACAATCAATCATACGAGAGTAATAATTATTCGGGAAACAACTCTGATTCTTACGATTATAGTTCCGGCGATTCCGGCTCTAATAACAGCGGTTCAGGAAGTTCTGATAATTCCGGTTCTTCCGGTAATTCCGGCTCCGGTTCTGGCGGCGGATCAGGCGGATATAATCGTTGGTATAAAGATGGCGATGGAAACACTTCTTATTTTAATGATCGTACAGGAGAAGCTTGGGATGACCAAGGAAATAGGTGGAACTGGAAAGAGATTCAAGAGAATAATTAAATAAGGAGTAAAAATATATGATGTTAAGAAAACCTATTGCAGTTATTATCATTTCTATAATTGTTTTATCAATACTTTCAGCCTGCGGCAAAACAGATTCTGAGCCGACAAATGCAAGCGAAAACTCTACGATTGCAACAGAAATAACGACACAAATTGAAACACAAGAGCCAACAACAGAAGCAACGCAAGAACCGACTACAATAGAGCCAACGCAAGCTCCTACAGATGAAGAAAAAGCAGTTGATTTAACACAATCCTATACCACAAAATTTCAAGACGTAAACAGTGTGACTTATCCAAAGTTCACTTTTGACTATCCCGTTAATTGGACGGTAACGCAAGAGGATGTTACTTCCGACAGAGAGATCGTCACTCTTTCCAATGGCGAGGGCGCAGAGGTCAAATTCTCGACCTATTTTTACGGAAAGGACTTCAATTTCAGTTATGGAGCTTCTGTTTTCGGCAGAGTTGAAGTGACGGAAGCTGACGGCTCGCAGTTCGTGTTCCGTCAACCGTACAGGGTACAGATCATTCAGATCTCGGCGAATTTATGGTTGCAAAGCTACATCAAACAGGCGTAATGTATATCACTAACGGCGATTCCGATTACAGAGATATTGACGGCGAAACGGAGTATGCTGTCATTCCAAAATCCGAGGTCGGAACAAAGACGGAGCTTTCGGGACATTATGAGGGCGAATTTGCTTTTTGGTATAACGCCTTTGTATCGTTCATCGGCAGAGATACCGACGGTGATTTTACGGAACAAGAACAGCAGGAAGTCATTTCGATTCTGAATAGCTTTCGATTAGCATAACAACAGCATAGGCACATTTAAAGCCGACAGTACATCAAAAGGTGTACCGTCGGCTTTCATTATGTAACAGGGTGGGATGGTGGGAATACAGATTAAGGGAGCTTTCGCTCCCCTAACCTTATATAACAGCTTTCAGCTTCTTTTCTTCCTCTTGCTTTTGGTCGTAACGCTTTGAGCCGAACATATCACGGATTTCATCAAGTGTAAAATCAACGTGGCTTTTCTTTCTGTACGGCTCGGCGTGATAATACCAAGCCTGTTTTTTGTGCGCCCATTTGAATATTAATTGTTTCAGTGTTTCCCTGTGGGGCTTTGGGTAATGTTAATGTGCTCAACAGACTGGCAGAGAAAAACACTTTACCGCCTTTTTATGACGGAAAAGTGTCGCAGGATAGACCGTATCGCAGAGAGGTTGCAAACGGTGTTTTGCAGTATGTTGAGAAAATAGTTGAAAACAGAAGTTAATATTTTTAAAAATATATTATTTAAGCGGAAAAAGTCGAGTAAAGATTTGATAGAATAAAGGTATTGATTGATTTAGTAGTCGGTTTTAAATGTATTTTGCCTTTAAAAATTAATTGAGGAGAAATAAAAATGGGATATGACAGAATTGAAACATTCGTTAAAAACGAAGAAAAACCATATGAATACTGTTTGGATTTTGAATACGGTAATTCAGCCTATGAAGCACTTAATCCGATAGAAAGGTATCTTGCCTATAAATCAACAGGAGTAAAGGTGGACAAAGATAAACAAAACCTTAGTAATGCCGAAAAGTTTTGTCTGCATAGCCTGAACACATACGGTGATATTCCCGATTGTGATGGCTCTGACGGAAAAAATGTGCTTACACTTGATGTTTATAAAAAACTCTGGAATTGGGAAAAAGGATATTATTCCTCAGGTGTAATTTCAACTCCGAATTTTCAGGGCGAGTTTGGCGGAGATACGATGAATTCAATGCAGACGACTTTTAATGCATTAATGGGTTATGCTCTGAGCAAATCTGAAAACAGTAATTTAAGGCAGTATCAAAAGAATAATTACAGCTTTATGGACTGCTTACAGATATATTGTAATTATCCAAAAGAACTTCTTTTTGAACTTCAAAAAGAGCCTGACTTTATTCGATTTGCTGATTTATATCATACAATAGGAAATATGGTGCTTGTTCCTCGTCGTTTTAACAGTGGTCGATACGGAAAAACTTTTGATTTTTGGGATTCTTCTTTAGTATGGCTCAAAAATGACGGCTTTTCGTACGGTAATCAGCTTTTGTTTGATAAGCGTAATTTCACTAAATATATAAATTATTTCTATTTATGGGATTATGTAGAAAGTGTAAATGGAGAATATAGGGTCAAGCCTTTGTTTAATTCTCACAGTAATATTGAGAACGGTAATGTCGATAATTCCTTGCCTTGGACAAATATCAGTAATGAACAGGATTTAAAGCAGTTTTTAAAAAATGCCTGTGAAAACATAAGTAAGCGTGGTTCCTTTATGTCAATTCTTATGAGGCTTAGAAGCGCTGATAATCCAAAGCTAAAAGAAATATCCGATGAATATTTCAATATTATTCAAGGTGACTTCCTTAATAACGTGCATATGGATGGCTATAATGATGCAGTGACAATACTTTTGAGATTGTTGGAAAACTTTGATGATAAAAACGACAAAGATTATAAGCTTTTGTCTGATGGGGTTATGTCATTATATAAATTAAACGTGAATTCTGACAGAGAAAGTATAAGCAAATCAGCTGTGCATAATTTCAATCAAAAAGAAAAAGCTCAGAATAAAAAGAATAATGATAAAACGAAGAAAAAAGATTCAGTATTTCATAATATAAAGCATAGGATTAAATTGCGAATAGAGAAATTTAAAACTGCTCCTTTAGAATCAATATGTAATATTTTGTTTTTATCTGTATTAGCTTTTAGCGTGGGTTATGGAGTATTTTTGTATATTAGATATTTAGTATCAGGCGGGTACGATAGTATTACCGGTGCTGAATATTTGCCGATTAAATTCTACGGTGGAAATATATTGAATATATTGTTCATAATTGATTTAATTGGATTTTTATTATTGTGCGTATCTTTTGCAATACGAGAAAAGAAAGCAAAAAAAGTTATAATGATTATTGCTTTGACTTGTATTGCTGTTTTATGTGTTTTGTGTTCATTAATTCCAATTGGAGCAGCAAGTTTGGAGTTTAACAGAGCATTTATGCAATGGTTTAATGGAGATACTGTCAATAACGGATATATGATAAATTATCTTATAGATGCTTTTTCTAAGATACTTTTGATAGGTGTATCGGTAATAGCTATATTGCCGCTTATTTTAATGTTGTTTATCAAACATTATAGACACTATCTAAAAGTATTTGGTTTATCACTGCTTTCTTTTTTTATAATTGTTCCGTTAATACTAAATATAATGCAGATTAAATGGGTGGCTGTAATACTTGTTATTGCACTCGTAATTGCTGTAATAGCATATGTTTTTTCAAAGATTCATACAATAATAAAATACAGATGTCCTGCTTGTAAAAAGATTAACGCATTGATGATTACCAGAAAGCTTATAAACGAAGAAGACATATCTATAAAAGTTCAACTTGAAAATAGAAATAATTCCGGAGAAATAGTAGGGCATTCTGAACAGTATATTCCCGGTGTAAGAAAAACTTATGAAATAACATATGAGTGTAAATTTTGCGGTTATATAAATAAGGAATTAGAAAAAGAAGATTGTAAGAAGATATAAAATTATTTGGGGACGATGAAATGAAAAAGAAATGCATCATAATTATCGCAGTTGTCTGCGTAGCGGTTGTTGCTGTTGCGGGACAGTTTTCGGTGTAAGAGCCTACAATGATTACACTTTACAGCAACAGACAGAGAGTACACAGAGGTCGATGGAAATGTTGCGTATGCTGTACTTCCCGTTAGTGAAGAGGGTATAAGAGAGGGTGTAAGAAGAGCAATAAGCGGTGAATATACCTTCTGGTATTCAAGTACAATTTCATTTACTG
>CADBXH010000050.1 GCA_902798605.1 uncultured Ruminococcus sp.
TGAGGAAGCCATTATGAAGGTCGATAAGGGTGAGTTCCAGTGCTCGTTCATCCTCAACCCCACAAGGGTAACGGAGATCCGCGACGTTGCCGCCGCGGGAGAGAAGATGCCGCAGAAGTCGACCTACTTCTATCCCAAAATGATCACGGGTATGGTAATGAACGATATTGACGTTTAAAATTGTAGGGGCGAGCAGTGCTCGCCCGCGTTTATTATAACAAAGAATGAAGTAATGCCATGAAAATTTTAACTGTCTTTACGGGCGGCACAATAGCCTGCTCAAGCGAAAACAACGTCTTGTCTCCCGACAAAGAAAACGGATATATGCTGCTTGATATGTACCGCGAGCTCGACCGTGAAACCGAGTTTGATACCGCGCGGCCGTATATTATTTTAAGCGAGAATCTACAGGCAGAGACCCTTGACGCGCTGTATTACTGCATTGGGGGATATGACCTGTCTGCATACGACGGCGTGATCGTTTGTCACGGAACGGATACCTTGCAGTACACCGGAGCGTTTTTGTCGTATAGATTCGGTTTATGCAAAACGCCTATCGTGCTTGTATCGGCGAATTATCCGCTCGATCACCGCCGCTCAAACGGCTTTGAAAACTTTTGCGCCGCGGTAGGCTTTATAAAATCGGGGCAGGGCAGGGGCGTGTTTATCGCCTACTATAACGACGGCGATCCTATGGTAAATATCCACCGCGCGATCCGTGCGCTGCCGCATTTGCCGTTTTCTGATAATTTGTTCAGCCTGAAAAACAGGCCGTACGGGTTTGTAAAGGACGGGGTTTTTATCTTCAACCCCGAATACCGCGAAAAAAAGAGCGAGTTTGAGGTTTTATCAAAGCCGATAGGCAAGAGTGTTTTGTATATCAGACCGTACCCGGGAATGATCTACCCTGAGCTTACGGGTGAATACAAGGCGGTTTTGCTTGACAGCTACCACTCCGGAACCATCAGAACAGCCGGAAAAGGTGTAGTTGCGCTTTGCGCTGCCGCTAAAGACAAAAATATCCCGGTTTACCTTACGGGCTCCGAAGTCGGCTTCAACTATGAAAGCAAGCAAAAGTATAAAGAGCTCGGTATCAGGCTTTTGCCGCCGATGTCGCCGGTCGCGGCGTATATGAAGCTGTGGCTTATGTGATCAATAAAATAAAATCATTTGTAGGGGAGCACCCGCGTGTGCTCCCGCGGACGGTCAAGAAAGGCTTGTTTTTATTTCGATATTTCAGACGAGTATAGGCGTTTGGTTCAGGCGGGCGAGCATTGCTCGCCCGATTATGTGAATAATATGAACAAAAGAAAGCTCCTTACCCGAAATGAGTAAGGAGCTGTTTTGCATATTGATTATTGCAACGTTACGACCCGCCGTTAATTAAACATTTGTATCAAACAAAACTATTCAAAAGGCGGATTGGATGAAACGTTACGTTTCTTACCACTTAGCAGTAAGCTGAGCTCTTGTTGAGGGAGCTTTCTTCTTTTTTGCAAGGTATCTCTGATAGCGATTCTTCTTTTTGCCACGCTTGAGCATTACAAAAGCGATCGCTCCGAGAATTACCGCGACAAGTACGAACCAGATCCAGATGTTAGCAGTTCTCTTTACCTGAGCCGCAAAAGAGGGAACAACAGATGAAGAGCTTGCAAGCGCCTGATTTGTTACCTTGTTTGTCTTGTCTGCAACTTTAGAAGCATTGTTAGCGTAGCTCTGGTTTGTTTCGTTAGAAACGATCAGGCTTGAGGGAGTGTATGATGATACCTGGCTGGGACCTGAGCCCGCGCTTACCGCAGCTTCCTGCTGTTCCTCAATGTTTACAACGGGTGTGGGGTTAGCCACTGCGTTTTCACTGAAGAGAAGAGCATAGGTAGCGTCGTCAAGTATACCTGTTACCTCAAGACCGTTCTGAGCCTGGAACGCCTTGATAGCTTCCTCTGTGAGGTCGCCGTAGAAGCCTGTGGGCTGGATTCCGAGATAACCTAACTCAAGAAGTCTCTGCTGAACGTTGATCACTTCTTCGCTGAAGTCGCCGTTCTGAGCAATGATCACGGGAGCGGGTTCCTCTGTAACGGGTTCGGTCGCTTCCTCTGTAGCGGGTTCAGTCGCTTCCTCTGTGGCGGGCTGGGTTGTTTCTTCAGCCGCTTCCTTTGCGTGGGGAGCGTCGTCCGAATAAAGAACGTCTCTGTCTGAGCCCGCGATACCGTCAACAGTCAAGCCTGCGGCCTCCTGGAAAGCTCTGTAAGCCTGGTCGGTAGCATCGCCGAAATCTCCGTCAACGGGACCGTTGTAGAATCCGAGCTCCTTAAGACGAGCCTGGATCTTTTCTACTTCTTCACCGCTTGAGCCCTTGCTCCAAGATGTGGGAGTGCTCGAGCTGCCTGATGAAGATGAACCTGATGACGATGAATCCGAAGCGGTAGAGGACATATCCGAAGGAGTTGTGCTTGAATGTCCGTTACCGTCAAAGTAATATGTAGTACCGTCAATAGTTCTTGATGTGTTTACAATGTACTGGCCGTCCTCATAATAGTAGTAGTTTCCGTTGAACTTTTCCCAACCTGATGTAGGATAAGTTACAGCCGCCAGCTTAAACCAATATGTCCATGTGTTCCAGCCGCCAATCTCGTCGTAGCATACGCCCCACTCATCGCCTCTGGCATCAACTTCCATATTGTTTTCGATGTAAACGCCTACATGGCCGGGTCTCCAAAGACCGAGACCGTGGATCCTGGGGATACCTGCGTCAACCGAGCCCTGCTCTGTGCAGGTTTCGATCATTGCGACACGCTCGCCACCGCAGTAGGAGTAGATAAGACCTGAACAGTCTACCGCTCCGGGGGATGAGCCGCCCCAAGAATATGACCATCCGCTGTTATAAGCGTTAAGCGCCCACTCGGCAAGACCTGCGCCTGTGCCGCTCGCGCTTGCGGTTGCACCACTGCCGAATACGCATACGCTCGAAATTACGAGAATACACAAAATGACAGCAACCAGCTTTTTTAACCTGTGCATTTTTATTACCTCCAAAAAGTAACAAGCGTTATTATAGGGATTGCAGACCGGAAAAGTTACAGCCCGCGAACCACTTGTTAACAAATTTGTAACAATTATATCACCCTTATTTCAAAAAATCAACCCTTTGACCCATATTTTTTTCATTTTGAGGTAAATTCAGGCACGTTGACCAACATTTATTTCCTATCAAGAACTATTTTTAATATTTTAGTAACAGAAATTCCAAAATTGTAATAATTTTCCTTTTCGATTGTAATATTTTTCCTGTAAATATGGGCTTAGGGCTTTATTTTCCCATATAATATATGTATATGCGTGTGCGCGCGTATTGCGCGCGTGTGACATTTTAAAAGATAAATTAATAAAAAATATAAAAAACTCATTGCATTTATTCTGCTAAAATGTTATTATATTAATAATCGACACGTGCAATCGATTTCAGTCTATTAATTTTATGAAAAGAAAGGATCCAAAAAATGAGAAAAATTATTTGTGCGCTTCTTGCGTGCCTAATGTGTGTTTCGGCTGTAATGTGCTTTACCGGCTGCGGCTGTAACGATGACAAATCAAAAGACGGCAATAAGAGCAGCGGCCCCGGTTATGTTGTTCCCACAACAGAGCCCGATCTTAAGGACGATACCTTTGGTTTTTATAAATTAAACACAAAGGAACTTATGCTCACAAGGTATTACGGCAACGGCGGCAAGGTTGAGATCCCCGCTACCTTTGAGGGCTTTAATGTAACAGTTATCGGCCGCGATGTATTTATGAAAAAGAATGTTGAAGAGGTTGTAATGCCCGACTCTATCACAGAGGTTCAGGACTACGCTTTCTCGAACAACGATAATTTAAAGAGCGTTAAGCTTTCAAAGAACGTCAAGGTCATAGGCGTTAACGCGTTTTTCAAATGTAAGGCGTTGACAAGCATTGAGCTTCCCTCAACTCTTAAAGAGATAGGCGTATATGCTTTCTGCGCAACAGGTCTTGAAAGTGTTGTTATCCCCGAGAGCAACACACTCTCTACTCTTCCTGATTTCTGCTTCTTCCAGTGTGCAGATCTTAAGGAAGTAACTATCCCCGTTACTATCACCAAGATTGAAAAGGGAACATTCAAGGAGTGCTCATCAGATCTTACTATCAAGGCTTATTCCGGTTCATACGCGCTCAACTATGCACAGAAGAACGGAATCAAGGCTGAAGAGCTCAAAAGATAAAAACTTAAATTGATCCGAGATTTCGGTGTATTATCGGTATAACTCGGGAAATGTTTAAAAATACAGATTCGTAAATAATCACCGAACAGCCGTTATGAGCGAACTGTTCGGTGATTTTTCACTATATACCAAGAAAGGGAGATTATATGAGTAACAAAAAATACCCTGTTGTTCAAAGCGCGACAAGCTTCAAAAAAGCGCTTAACAGAGTAAGAGAGGCTCAGCGTGTTTTTGCCACTTATACGCAGGAGCAGGTCGACAAGATTTTCCTTGCCGCCGCAACAGCTGCAAATCAGGCGAGGGTCGAGCTCGCCAAAATGGCTGTTGAGGAGACGGGAATGGGCGTTGCCGAGGACAAGGTGATAAAGAATCACTTTGCTTCGGAATATATCTACAACACCTACCGCGACACAAAAACCTGCGGAGTTATCGAGGAAGACAAGGTTTTCGGTACGATGAAGATCGCCGAGCCCATCGGCGTTATCGCGGCGGTAATCCCCACGACAAACCCGACCTCTACCGCGATATTTAAAACACTGATCAGCCTTAAAACAAGGAACGGAATCATCATCAGCCCGCATCCCCGCGCCAAAAAGAGCACGATCGAGGCTTCAAAGATCGTTTTGGAGGCTGCCGTGGCGGCAGGCGCTCCCGAGGATATAATCGCGTGGATAGACGTTCCCTCGCTTGAGCTTACAAACCTGCTTATGCAGGAGGCGGACATCATCCTTGCCACAGGCGGTCCCGGAATGGTAAAGGCTGCGTATTCGAGCGGCAAGCCCGCTTTGGGCGTCGGCGCCGGCAATACTCCCGCTATCATTGACGACAGCGCGGATATTCTGCTCGCGGTCAACTCGATAATCCACTCAAAAACCTTTGACAACGGTATGATCTGCGCCTCGGAGCAGAGCGTTATCGCCACCCGCAAGGTTTACGCCAAGGTCAAAAGAGAATTCAAGGCGAGAGGCTGTTACTTCCTTTCTCCCGAAGAGACCGAAAAGGTCAGAAAGACCATAATCATCAACGGCTCGCTCAATGCGAGGATCGTCGGTCAAAAGCCGGTTAAAATCGCGGCTTTGGCGGGGGTAGAGGTTCCCGAATCGACAAAGATACTCATCGGCGAGGTCGAGTCGGTCGATATCAGCGAAGAATTCGCACACGAAAAGCTTTCACCCGTGCTCGCGATGTACAAGGCGAAGAACTTTGACGACGCTGTCGAAAAGGCTGAGCAGCTCATCGCCGACGGCGGCTATGGACACACCTCATCGCTTTATATCGACGAGGTAAACGAGAGAGAAAAGATAGACACCTTTGCGGCTCATATGAAGACCTGTCGTATTCTTGTAAACACCCCGTCCTCGCACGGCGGTATCGGCGACCTTTACAACTTCAAGCTTCTCCCGTCGCTCACGCTGGGCTGCGGCTCATGGGGCGGCAACTCGGTAAGCGAGAACGTAGGAGTAAAGCACCTGTTGAACATCAAGACCGTCGCCGAGAGGAGAGAGAATATGCTTTGGTTCAGAGCGCCTGAAAAGGTTTATATAAAGAAGGGCTGTATGCCTGTTGCCCTGCAGGAGCTTAAGGACGATATGGGCAAAAAACGCGCCTTTGTAGTTACCGACAGCTTCCTGTACAAGAACGGCTACATTAATCCCATCACAGACAAGCTCAACGAGATGGGCATTGAGTATATGGTGTTTGCCGATGTTGAGCCCGATCCCTCGCTCAAGTCCGCCCAGAGCGGAGCTGAGGCTATGACAAAGTTCGAGCCCGATTGTATTATCGCGTTCGGCGGCGGCTCTGCTATGGACGCTGCAAAAATTATGTGGGTGCTCTACGAGCATCCCGAGGTCGATTTTGCAGATATGGCAATGCGCTTTGTCGATATCCGCAAGAGGATCTACAAATTCCCCAAGATGGGCGAGAAAGCGTACTTTATCGCTATCCCGACCTCATCGGGCACCGGCTCGGAAGTAACTCCGTTTGCCGTTATCACCGACCAGGATACGGGCATCAAGTATCCGCTCGCGGATTACGAGCTTATGCCGAATATGGCGATCGTTGACGCCGACAATATGATGAGCGGACCCAAGGGGCTCACCGCAGCCTCGGGTATCGACGCGGTATCGCACGCGCTCGAGGCTTACGCTTCGGTAATGGCGACCGACTTCACCGACGGCCTCGCGCTCAAAGCATTGAAGGTCATCTTTGAATATCTGCCCGCTTGCTATGACAACGGACAGAACGAGCCCTATGCTCGCGAAAAGGTAGCTCACGCCGCAACAATGGCGGGTATGGCGTTTGCCAACGCATTCCTCGGGGTTTGCCACTCAATGGCTCACAAGCTCGGCGCGTTCCACCACATCGCTCACGGCGTTGCAAACGCTCTTATGCTCGAGCAGGTCATCCGCTTCAACAGCTCTGAGGTCCCCACAAAGATGGGCACGTTCTCTCAGTACGACCATCCGCATACCCTCGCGCGTTACGCTGAGGTTGCTCAGTTCCTCGGCTTTGCCGGCAAGAACGACAAGGAGAGCGTCGAGAACCTTATCAACGGCATCAACGAGCTAAAGGCAAGGGTCGGTATCAAGGAGACCATCGCCGACTACGATGTTGACGAGGAATACTTCCTCAAGACTCTTGACGAAATGACCGAGCAGGCGTTTGATGACCAGTGCACAGGCGCTAACCCGAGATATCCGCTGATGAGCGAGATCAAGCAGATGTACCTCAACGCCTACTACGGCAACAACAAAAACGCTGTGTGATTACAAGGGGGCTTAAACAATGAAATTAAAAAATGTTCTCGCAGAGAGAAAGAATAAAGTAATATACAAGGACGGCGACCTTGCGGTAAAGGTTTTTGACGAGTCTTTCCCTAAGTCCGATATCCTCAACGAGGCTCTCAACCAGGCAAGGGTAGAGGAGACAGGTCTTAACATCCCCAAGATTGAGGAGGTTAAGAAGATAGACGGCAAGTGGGCTATCATCTCCGACTACATCGAGGGCAAGACCCTTGAACAGCTTATGGACGAGGATCCCGACAAGATCGACGAGTATATGGATCTGTTCGTAAATATCCAGATGGAGATCTTGGATAAAAGATGTCCGCTCCTCAAGCGCATCAAGGACAAAATGCAGGATAAGATCAGCCAGACCGATCTTGACGCGACTACACGCTACGAGCTCCACACAAGGCTCGCCTCGATGAAGGATCACAACAAGGTTTGCCACGGCGACTATACCCCGAGCAACATCATTATTTCCAAGGACGGCACGCCGTATATTCTTGACTGGGCTCACGCGACCCAGGGCAACGGCGCTGCTGACGCGGCGAGAACTTACCTGACCTTTGTTTTGAAGGATCAGAGAGACCTCGGCGAGAAGTACCTCAGGCTCTACTGCGAAAAGACCGACACCGCGCGCCAGTATGTTGAGCGCTGGATGCCGATCGTAGCTGCCTCGCAGTCCGTAAAGGGCAAGCCCGAGGAAAGAGATCTCCTGCTCTCATGGGCAAGCGTCTGCGAATACGAATAAGTCGCGGCGGCGACACCGCAAATCCGCCTATTTAAAAGTTTGATTGATACTTTAGCTTTGATGAACGGCGGGTCATAGCGTTGCCGAAAGCTAAAAGTTTTTGGTGCGCGTAGGATAATAATGTTTTTAAGAGATGATTCTGTTATATTTCCGGGATTTACGTTTTCGGCGATCACTGACAGGTCATCTCTTTTTTTGTATATTGTAATTTGTAGGGGCGAGCATTGCTCGGCCTATTAAAGCATCCCCTGACGGGCAATGTTATCAACTTAAGGTTTTTCGTAGGGGCGGACCCGTGTGTCCGCCCGCGAGAACCGGACGAATGTTCACGCAAAAAAACTTGATAGGACATCAAAGTTTGATTGAACGCCCTCGGGAGCACACATGGGTGCTCCCCTACAATGTTAAGGAAAAGTATGCGATGATTTCTTAAGTTGACGACATTGCCTGTCAGGGGGAAATGGGCGAAGCCCAAAAGGTGATTCCCTTTTTAAGGGAAATGTCACGAAGTGACAAAAGGTTTGCCGACGTGCTAAGGTTGCCGACGTGCTAAGGTCGCACCTACATTTTTACGAACGCATACGGTCGTAAGCAAAAGGCAGCAATTGGCAGCGTTTGCTGCAAATGTATACAATTGTAACTTATAACTACATTTGTATACAATTGAAGCCAATAAGAAAAAGAAGAAGAATAATAAGAATAAGATAAAGAAGAATTAGAAAAAGATGAATAAAAAGAATAAGAAAAGAGAAAGAAAACTAAAATACATATAATTCGAGGTGTTTATAAAGAATTCGGCAATTTATATTATACAACTCTTTACAAAATGCACATAATGGTATATAATGATTTTGTAGAATAAACATAAAAATATAAAAATGGAGGTTTTTTTATGTTATGTAAAAAATGCGGGACGCAGAACCCGGATACTTCAAGGTTTTGCTCGTTGTGCGGAGCTCCGCTCAAATCTGCTCAGCAGCCGACGAGTTCGCATCCGCAGCAAAGCTACGTCAAAGATCCCGCGCGTAATCAGAAATCGGCCTGGACGCGAGCGGTCAAGGGCACAAAGGTATTTTATATTATTGTCGGCGTGGTCGCGTGCTTGAGTTTTATTCTTCCATTCCTGCCGTGTATTTCTATATCAGGAAAAAGCTATAATGTTTTCAGTATGGGTATGATAGGTTTCGGAGGGCAAGATTCTTTTTTCACCGATTTGATGAATAACAAAGATTTGATGAATAATGCCTTTGGCGGAAACCGCGGAGGCGCGGTCGCGTTTATTATGTTGATCATCGCTTATATGATTCTCGTTCCGATGGCTCTTCAAATTCCATGGGCGATCCTCTCGTTTTTGCGCAAAAGACCGGCGGGTAAATTGGGAATGATCGCTTCTATTTTTAATTTTTTTATTTCGGTCATATGGTTTAGTTCGCTTGTAGGCAACAGTTACATGCAAAGCGTGATGACCGTGGTTCCGTTCTTTATGTTCGTTATGGCGATCGCGGGAATAGTTCTTTCCGGCATCCAGTTAGCAAAGAGAAAATATCTTAATTAATAAATAAAAGAGGCGGATTTTCCGCCTCTTTTTCATTGGTCGTTTATTATCTTTTTATTATTTACGCTCGGCATAATAAAGCGTACAATGCACGCCCCTACATTTTTACGAACGTATACGACCGTAAGCAAAAGCTACCTTTTGCTGCAATTGCATACAATTGTATACAATTGCAGCCAATAAGAAAAAGAAGAAGAAATAGAATAAAAAAGAAGAAAATTAAGAACAGAAATAAGAGCAAATATAATAGAAAGAAAACAAAAATACAAATTATTCGAGTCGTTTGTAAAGAATTCGACATTTTTAATCATATAACTCTTTACAAATTATACCGATTAGTATATAATAATTTTGTAGAACAAATATAAAAATAAAAAATGGAGGTCTTTTTATGTTATGTAACAAATGCGGAATGCAAAATCCGGAAGGCTCAGCGTTTTGTGTATCGTGCGGCGCTCCGCTGGATGCTACCGAGCAGTCTCAGCAGAACACCGACTTTGCGCAGCAGTATCAAGAGCCGGTTCAGCAGCCTGTTCAGGAGCCGATTCAGCAGCAGTATCAACAGCCCTATGAGCAGCAGTATCAGCAACCTGTTCAGCAACCTTATCAGCAGCCTGTTCAGCAACCTTATCAGCAGCCTGTTCAGCAGTATCAACAGCCGCAGAGTCCATATCCGCAGCAAAGCTACGGTTATGCTCCCGCGAGAGATCCGAGACTGGATAATCCCGGTGCGATCAAAGGCGCAAAGGTTCTGTACATTATTACGGGAGCGATTGCATGCTTGTGCTTCTTGCTGCCTTTCCTGCCGAGTGTTTCTGCGCTTGGAACGAACCTTAACGTATTTTCTATCGGAAGATTAGCTTCGGGTCTAGGAAGCGCTATTGGAAACAGGTCAGCTCAAAGCGGCGGAGTGTTTATAATCGTAATGTTCGTTATCCCGATGGCTCTTCAAGTTCCGTGGGCTATCCTTTCATTTATGCGCAAAAGACCTGCGGGTGTGTTTGGATTGATAAGCTCTATTATATACTTTATAGCATCTTGTATTTGGCTTGGTACACTTACCAGCGAGAGCATATACAGGAGTATAGTCACCGGTGTTCCGTACTTTATGCTTATGTTTGCGATTGCGGGAATCGTGCTTTCAATCATTCAGCTTGTAAAGAAAAAATACTTTTAGTTGATATAAGACGTTAAGGGGCTATTGCTATAGCCCCTTTTTGCAGACAATACTATAAGGAGAATGATTTATGATATGTAACAAATGCGGTATGCAAAACCCCGACGGCTCTGCTTTTTGCTCATATTGCGGAGCCACAATGGAGGCTCCGCGGCAGACTCGATCGAATAACGATTATTCACAGCCGATCGATCGTCAGCCCGACTATCAGCCAGACTATCAGCCGGAGTATCAGCCAGACTATCCGTCTACGCAGCATTATCAACAGCCCCGGAGATCTTATTCGCAGCAAAGCTACGACTATCCCCGCCAAGTGAATCCGAGACTTAATGCTCCCGGCTCAAACAAGAGCGAAAAGGTTTTGTTTATTATTGCCGGCGTTCTTGCCTGCATTGCGTTTATCTTGCCTTTCCTGCCGAGTATGACTCTGGATTTTACCGGATTAGAGAAAATAATCGGCAGCGGTATTCAGTCAATCGGACTAAAGCAGAAATACAGCCTGAACGCGTTTAGTTTTGCGTCTGCTTTGAATGACGCCACATTAATGCCGGGGATTCCCATTCAGTATGCTTCAATCATTAGAGGTATCGGAACATTTGCTGTAATGATATTTGTTGTTCCTATGGCCATTCTTGTTCCGTGGGCAGTTCTTTCGTTTATGCGCAAAAAGATCGCGGGCGTGTTTGGAATTGTCAGTTCGACCTTTTTGCTTGCAGGTTCCATTATGTGGTTTGGTCTTATGAAGATCCTGCAATCAGTATTTGAGAGTATTTTCCAAACCGGTTCTTATTCCGGTTACAATAGCGAATACTATAATGTGCTGAGTAATATGGTAAAGCTTACTCCGGTTCCAATTTTCTTGATTATTATCGCAATAGCGGGAATCGCAATTTCGATCGCTCAGCTGTTCTTTATCGTTAAGAAAAATAATTCAAATTGAATCGAATAAAAAAAGAGGCGGGTTTTCCGCCTCTTTTTTTATCTGTCGTCTATTATCTTTTTGTTCTCTACGCTTGGCATAATGAAGTTGTTTAATGAATGATCCCAGAGCTTTTTTGAACCCTCGGGGGTTATTTTATTGCGCTCGAGTATCTGGCTTAGCTTTATTTTATTTTCCTCCCAGACCCTGCCGTTTGTCGAGTTATTTAGCATTGCGGGCTGGATGTTGTCCATTGAGTGTGCAAATTTCGACTCCGCCGTTTCTTCCGCCTCAAACTCATCCCAAAGCGCCCTGAGCTTTTTTGCCTGATCCTCGGGGAGCAAGTTGAAAATCCTGTCGGCGGCTTTCAGCTCGCGGTCATTCTGGCTGAGCTTGGCGTTTTCATCGTAGGCGTAGGTGTCGCCGGCATCTATCTCAACGATGTCGTGAATGAGCAACATACTGACCGTGCGCAGAACATCTATCTTTTCGTTCGCGTATTCGCTGAGCAAAACGCACATCAGCGCTGCGTGCCACGCGTGCTCGGCGTCGTTTTCACACCGTTTTCCGTCTGAGAGCAGCGTGCGTCGCTCTATTTGTTTTTCCTTGTCCGCTTCAAGACAGAACTCAAACTGCCTTTGCAGCCTTGATTTTTCCTCGCTCATCGCTCAAAAGTCAGCGTTATGTCCTTTTTGTCGGACTCAAAAACAGTGAGCTTTACTCCCGCGGAGAGCAGCATCTTTTTTGAGGCGATGGTCGCGGGGGTGTCGGCGTATTTGTCGTAGAGATAAACGATCTCCGCGATGCCCGACTGGATTATCGCTTTAGCGCACTCGTTGCAGGGGAACAGGTCGACATAAAGCTTTGAGCCCTTCAGGTTTTTGCCGCGGGCGTTCAGTATGGCGTTGAGCTCGGCGTGGACGACGTAGTTATACTTTGTGTCGTCGCCTTCGCGGTTCCACGGAAAAACATCATCCGAACAGCCGTAGGGGAAGCCGTTGTAGCCGGTCGACAGAATGATATTATTGCTGTCGACGATGCACGCGCCCACCTGAGTATTTGGATCCTTGCTGCGCTTTGCTGCAAGCAGAGCCACGCCCATAAAGTATTCGTCCCAGG
>CADBXH010000051.1 GCA_902798605.1 uncultured Ruminococcus sp.
GCTGCTCGGATATTTTTTGCTGTTCGGCGCGATAATACTGATCGTGCTATGGGTGTTCCAGTCGTTTTTTCTAAAGCCCTACTACACGAATTCAAAAACAAACCGCGTTCAGCAGAGCGCGTCGAGGATATCACGGTCGATCGAACAAAACAAAAACGTTTGGACGACTATCGACAACGTGGCGAGCAACAACTCGCTTTCGGTCTATGTTTACGACTCGGGCGCGGGGCTTATGAAGATGCTTTACAAGTGCACCTATGATGTTCCGACGAACGAGCTGATTATAGAGGAGCACGATGTCTACTCATACTACAACAACGCAAAACACAACAACGGATCGTATATGACCGTCAACACAGTAAGCGTAGGCGATGTTGCTCAGCGCAAGCTTGATATGCTGCGGAATTCTTTCTCGGGCGCGTCCGACGACAGCGCCAACACCGAGATACACTACCGGTCAAAGTCTGATGTGTCTTCCGAAAGCGTTGTTTGCGCTAACGTTATTGCGCGCGAGGACGGAAGCGAAAGATTTTTGCTGATCACCTCATCGCTAACGCCGCTTAGCAATACGATCGAAATCATGCAGGGTCAGCTTATATGGGTATCGTTCGCCTTTGTTGTTTTGTCGGTCATCTTCTCGCTTTACGCGAGCCGCAGGATAGCAAAGCCGATCTCAAAAACGAACACCTCGGCAAAGGAGCTTGCAAAGAAGAATTACGACGTTGAGTTCAGCGCAAAAGGCTACCTTGAGGTCGAAGAGCTCAACGAAACGCTGAACTACGCCAAAACCGAGCTTGCGGCTACCGAAAAGCTGCAGCGGGAGCTAATCGCCAATATATCTCACGACCTGCGGACGCCGCTGACGATGATCACCGGCTACGGCGAGGTTATGAGAGATCTGCCCGGAGAGAACACCCCCGAGAACATCCAGATCATTATTGACGAGGCAACAAGGCTTTCTACGCTTGTTAACGACCTGCTCGATCTGTCCAAGCTGCAGTCGGGCGCGCTGCAGGCGGAGAAAAAGACGTTCAGCCTGACCGACAGCATCACCGAGATATTCGCGAGATACTCAAAGCTTGTTGAACAGGACGGCTACAACATCATCTTTAATTACAAAGAAAACGTGTTTATAAACGCCGACGAGCTGAGGATCTCTCAGGTTATTTACAACCTTGTGAACAACGCAGTAAACCATGTCGGCGAGGACAAGACCGTCATCGTTACACAGATCGCGAAGGGCGGCAAGGTCAAGGTCGAAGTAACCGACCACGGCGAGGGTATCCCGCCCGATAAGCTCGAGGATATCTGGGAAAGATACTACAAGGTAGACAAAGAACACCGCCGCGGCGTTATCGGCTCCGGACTCGGACTCTCTATCGTAAAGAGCATACTTGACGCTCACAACGCAAGGTACGGAGTTATGAGCACGGTCGGTAAGGGCAGCACGTTCTGGTTTATGCTTGATGTCGACTCTGTCAAGAAAATCAAAAAGGACGACAACAAAAAAGGCGAAAGCTGAATGTCTGAATCCTAAAACTAAATGACCGCTATGGTTTACGTTTGGAAGCCATAGCGGTATCTTTTTGTTTTCACAAATCTCCACACCATTGGAATTTAATATTTAAAAAATATTCTAAAACTTATAAATATAGAAAGCACCGAATAATTTAAAAATAATTGGCGAATAATGTTGTTTTTGCGGCTGATTTGTTGTATAATGATTATATATGTAATTTACAATGGAGGAAAAGGCTTATGAGCGGGCGCAATAACGACGATTATTTTGATCTCGACAATTTTGACGACGAGATATACAGCAGCTCATCCCACTCCGAAAAAACATCGGACAAAAAACCCGCGCCGAAGAGCAAACGCGTAAAAGCGAGGGAAAGACGCATAAAAATGCTTAAAAACCGCTCCTTGATAATAGTTATCGGTATAGCGATCCTCGCCTTGGTCATCGTTCTGTTCGTCTTTATGATCAACGGCTGCGGCGGCGGAAAAAACAAGGTCGTAAATGTTTCTACCGAGACAAAGTTCAAGCAGGAAGGCAGAAGGGCCACTCCGTCGGAGGCAGACCCTAACAATAAATCCAACGGAAACGCGGCTTCATCCGATTATAAAAAGCCCGCGATCGAAGACGACGATTCTCCCGCCGAAGTTTACGGAGAGTGCTGCGTTTGGAAAGAAGCGGGGAATTCAAGATTCGCTCCCGACGACGGCAGCGCGGAAGCCTACGCCTCGGCTGTAAAAAGCTTAGCGGAGCAATCTCCGTCGTTGCAGTTTTACAGTATTGTAGCGCCGAGCAGCACAGAGATGTGCCTGCCCGACAGACTGAAAAGCGGCGATTTTACCACGGCTTCTCAGTCGGAATTTTTGACTTCGGTCGATAATTCTCTCGGCTCCGAGGTAACATCGGTCAACGCCTACAACGCAATCGGCGAACACAACAGCGACCATATACCGCTTTTGCCAAAGCCGCGGGGCTGACGCCGCTTGATTTGTCGGCATGCGAGGATAAGTCGATAGACGGCTTCTCAGGCAACTACTCAACCTACACGGCTACAACCGGAGAGGATTCGGTGCACTATCAAAGCTTACCGTATGACGCTCCGATGGATGTTACCGACCAAAACGGCAACACATTCACAAACCCGAGCCCATATTACGAGGGAGCTGCTACCGGCGCGCTGACATACGGCGTGTTCCTTGTGGGCGACAACCCTCTGTCGGTGATCCGCTCGAGTTCCGAAGCCGCTCAGGGTGATAAAAAAATCGCCGTTGTAAAAGAGGATTACGGCAACGCGCTTGCTCCGTATCTCTCCTATAACTACAGCGAGGTACATGTAATAGATTACCGTTACTTTAATATGATGGGCGTTAGTTTTTCCGACTACTGCGCACAAAACGGTATAACCGATGTTCTTGTAGTCAACGATATCAGGAGCGCGGGATCTCAGACGCAGATCGACGCATTAAAATCCATTTAGTTTTTCGGAAAGGAGGCGACAGAATTGATTGCGGATAACGTCAAGGTTTCCATATTCGGAAACATCAGTGAGAATCTCTACTCCGCGCGCGTAAGCACGGACGGATCTTCTTCAACAAAAAGCGCGTATTTTGTAACGCGAAAAGGCGCGGACGACTACTTTGACGGCATCGTAGTTGCTGTCGCCGAATTTGACGGACTGACCGGTGAGCGTATGATCGTAGCGCGCTACGGCGATATCTTCTATGAGCCCGAGCTCAGGCGCATACTCGCGAGACTAAAAAACATAAAACTAAAATCGATCCGCTGCCTTTATGAAAAATCCTGCGGCGCGATCATATTCCATAAGACAAAGCAAAACACAAAGGTGCTGCTTGTCAAGAACAACAACGGCAGATACTGGAGCTTCCCCAAGGGACACATTGAGGAAGGCGAAACCGAGCAGGAGACCGCTATCCGCGAGATCAAGGAAGAAACAGGGCTTGACGTAACGCTGACCCCGGGCTTCCGCGAAATCAGCGAGTATTGCCCGTTCGGCAAGATACGCAAGAGGGTAGTTTTCTTCTTGGCGCAGGCTTTCACCGACAACGTCATCATCCAGGAGGAAGAGATCGCAAGCTACATCTGGGTCGACTTGCAGCAGGCGCGCAAGATGTGCACCTATGACAACGACCTCAGAATAATCGAAAAAGCGGAGCTCACGATCCGCCTGATAAAAACCTGATTTTTAAAACGTTAAACTCCACCGATTAAAGGTGGAGTTTTTTTATTATAAAACAATTACTATGTCTTTTACAAAACATTACGCGTCTATATCACCGCCGAAGTTTTCAAGCGAATCTATCGTAAACTTGCAGCCGGGCTTGATATGCTGCATAATAAACTTCATAATGCTCTCGGGAACCGCTACGCAGCCGCCTGTGTAGGGACGGTTAACGCGGAAGCAGTGGAAGAAAAACGCATAACCTTTTTTAGGATCGCACTCGGAGTTGTAGCCCATATCCAACACGTACTGATATGCGTAGTCGAAATCCACGATGTGTTCGCTGTTCACTGTATCGAGATCCGGAACATCCTTAGTCGTTACCAGCTTGTTGAATTCGTGATTGGAATCGCCCGACCAATAATATGTGTCGTCGACCTTTGTATATTCCATCTGACATCCGGGATCGTCAGCCAAACCGAACGCCTTTCTCACGGTGAAAGTTCCAACCGGAGTAATGCTGTGGTTGATAACCCCTTCTCCGAGGCCGCTTTCGCCGATGAATCCCGGGGTCGAGATTATCTGCTGCCACTTGCCGTCCTTGTCTTTTTCGTGCATAGTAATGAAGGCAGTACTTTTGCCAACCCCTGCAACAACGATCATCTGCTCGGCGTCCTTCGCCGCGTCAAGCTCCGTCACCCACGCGGGCGAATCTCTAACCTCTTGATGAGAAAAATAATCTCCGTCTGCCGATGATTTTTGGGTTGTGAATTCTGTTGTTGCTTCCGGCTTTGATGTTGTGTCTTTTGCAGCTGCCGGCTTTTCAGCTGAGTCTGCCGTTGCTGCCGTGGTTTCAACAGAGGACTGATCCTGTCTGCAGCCCGCCAATGCTGTAACCGAAGAAAACGCTGTTATCGCTGCGAGAACTGCCGCTGTAATTTTGATTTTATTCATAAAAGCCCTCCTGATTAATTTATCCGTATTTTAACATATCAAATCGGATTTTACAACCAAAATTCATCAAATCCCCCTTGCAATATCTTGCTTTATGATGTAAAATTAAAGTAGAGTCATAAAAAGCCGCTTTTTCAAGGAGGACATTATGTCTAAGGAATTTAAAATCAGAACAAGGAACAAGGATGTTTTTCTGCGCGTTACAAAAGGTCACTTTGCCACGATGCACAGCCACATAAACTATTACATCGACGTTACAACTCAAAAAACCAGATTATCAGAGGCGAGAGCCGTTGCAAAGGAAATGGTCTCGGCGTACCGCGCCCGAACGATAGTTGACACTATCATCTGCCTTGACGGCACCGAGGTCATCGGCGCTTGCGTTGCCAACGAGCTGACTCAGGACAACTTTGTAAACCTCAACGCCCACCAGACTATCTATGTTGTATCGCCCGAATTTGTCGGCGGCGGTCAGATGATCTTCCGCGATAACCTGATCCATATGCTTACAAACAAACACGTGCTGATTTTGGCGGCAAGCGTTACCACCGGCAAAAGCGCCCTCGCGGCAATCGACGCGATCACATATTACGGCGGTATCGTTGTCGGTATCTCATCGATATTCGCGACTGTAAACGAATGTGACGGCCA
Source organism: uncultured Ruminococcus sp. (assembly GCA_902798605.1). The sequence continues at coordinate 5,301 of CADBXH010000051.1, forward strand.
CGCTGTGCACTCGATTTTTAATCCGCACGATCTTGTCGACTACGAAAGCTACAAGCCGCATCAGTGCCCGATCTGCCAAAGAGGAGAAAAAATTGAGGCGCTTGTGAACAGCTTTGGTTATTCTGCGCTGTGAGCCGCAAATCAAGCAAAAAATTTTATTTGGGGTTTGCTATTGACAAACCCCATATTTTAATATATAATCATAAATGCTGAATTTCAGCGTATATGGCGGAATAGCTCAGCTGGCTAGAGCATTCGGTTCATACCCGAAGTGTCGTAGGTTCAAGTCCTATTTCCGCTACCATACGGCCCGGTGGTCAAGCGGTTAAGACACCGCCCTTTCACGGCGGTAACACGAGTTCGATTCTCGTCCGGGTCACCAATGAGCCCCTTACATTATGTGAGGGGCTCTAATAGGATAACCGCCGGCGTGGTGGAATAGGCAGACACAAGGGACTTAAAATCCCTCGGATTAATACTCCGTACCGGTTCAAGTCCGGTCGCCGGCACCAACAAAGCAAGGTACCCGTTAAGGGTGCCTTGTTTTGATTTTAACATCAAACGAACAAAACACAAAGGATTTGTTATTATCGGCTCTCTGTTTTAGGCAGAGGGTCGATTTTTTACAGGATAATTCATTGTTTTACGAAAAATCGAGCTTGTCTAAGCAAAAACAAAATGTTATAATATAACAAATAAATGCATCTGCATTTGTAAAAGGGGTCATTGTATTGAAAATGAAATGTAAAAGACTGTTCGCTGCCATACTGATACCGGTTATGCTTTTATGTATGAATGCAATACCGGTTTCCGCTGCAGGTTCCGAGCCGCCTTATGCTCCGACCAAGGTTGCTGTTCAAAACAGCGGCACGGGTTTTTATATTACCTGGAGCAAAGCGGCGGGAGCGGCAAAATACAGAGTATACTACAAGACGAAAGAAAGCGGCTGGTATTATAAGGACGCCAAAACCAACGACGTCAATATTAGTAACCTATTATACGGAAAGCTTTATTACGTTCAGGTTCAGTCTATCGGCAGCAACAACGCGCGCGGCGGATGCACAAAGGTCACTTCTATGACGCATGTCCGCACTACCAAGCTCGTGAGCGCGGCGTATAACTCATCCGTAACCGTTAGCTGGAATGTTGCCGACGGCGCGAACGGCTATGCTGTGGCAAGAAAAAAGCCGACGGACATAAACTATACTTATCTCTATACAACACAAACGACCTTTACAGATACAAATGTTGACCCCGGCGCGAAATACTTTTATCAGGTCAGACCATACTACTCAAATGGCAAAAGCGCCGCTTATGCTCCGTGGAGCAACACATTGTCGTTGACTACTATACAAAAACCGACAATCACAGATGTCAGCTCAACCGATGAAAATATGAGCATCAGCTGGGACGCGGCAAACGGCGCGACGAGCTACAAGGTTGCGTATAAGCGCGATACCGATACCGCGTGGAGCTTCGGTACAACCGATTTGCGCTGTTACGATGTTCCTGATCCCGCGCCGGGAGCAACCTATTATGTTCAGGTGTGCCCGATAAACGGAAGCCTCGCGGGACCGTATTCCGCGGTTGAATCACACGAAACCGAGAACAGCGAACCAAGCGACGAAACTCAACCGACCACAGAAGAAAACACAGATCCTACGGAACCCCCGACAGAGACACCTGCTCCGCCCGAACCGACATTTTTGAAGTTGAACACAAGCTCGGTAACGCTCGGCGTCAACGAACAGTATGTGTTAAAAATCCAATCTGATGCGGATATCAAAAATCTTTGTACGTTCAGTTCCGGCAATAAATCTATCGCGACGGTCGATTACTTAGGAAGAATATACCCCAAAAAAGCGGGAACGGTCACAATAACCTGCTCATACAACAACTTATCGGCAAAATGCACCGTGACGATTTACCCGCAAGCGACAAAACTGACGCTAAACGCGACCAACATCGCGCTCGGCGTCGGCGAACAAATTGACCTGAACAGCTTTATTAACCCGGGAACGGCAGCGTATTATCGCGTATACTCCACATCAAACAGCGCGGTTGCCTCTGTAACCTCGTCCGGCGGTCTTGTTACTGCAAAAGCCGCGGGAAACGCGAAAATAACGTGTAAGCTGAACAACGGTCTAAGGGCTACTTGTACCGTTAAAGTTTATCCATATGCAAAATCGCTGACTCTCAACGCGAAATCGATCACCCTTGAGCTTGGCGGAACATTTGATTTTAACAGCTTTGTGCCGTCAGGTTACGCGGCTCGTTACCGTGATTTTTACAGCCAAAACACAAGCATTGTTTCGATTACAAAATCGGGCGGCTTAGCAAAAGGTTTGAAAATAGGAACTACTAAAATATATTGCCAAATCAAAAACGGCATAAAGGCCTACGCTACCGTGACGGTGAAAAAACCGTTCCGCAGTGTTATGTTAAAGCATTTGCAGGCACAAATCGGTAACTCAAACGCATCGTATGTAAAATATACCAACTCAAAAACGAACATCAAGGTATCGACAAGCTTTGCGTGGTGTGCCGAATTCGCGTGGTGTATGCTCGATCAATTTGCAACAAAAGTTAATATGAAAAATCCTGTTAAGCCTTGTGTTCATGTAAGCGAAATCGCTATGCAGGCAAAAGCAAAAGGCGCGTTAAAAAGCGCGTACAGCAGCGGATATGTTCCAAAGCCCGGGGATCTGTTCACCACATCGACCCAAAAATATCCCGGCAGCGACGGACGCTTGCATATCGGTTTTATAGAATCGGTAGAAACCAACGCAAAAGGACAGGTTACCAAGATCCATACGATAGAAGGAAATTATAACTGGGAAAAACAAAGCAGCTCAAGCACGCGCGTATCAAGAAGCACTTGGATACCGGGAAAGACATACACATACTCCGCTATCCTGTGTGAATATATAGATATAGAAAAACTGTTTTCTTATTAAAAAAACGGCGATCCGAGCGATCGCCGTTTTATTCTGCTTTTTACTTGAATTCCTCTTTTATATATGCTAAAATAATCTTGCGACACAAAATTGAATTTTTAACACTTTGAGGTGTGTGTTTTTTCGGTAAAAATGCATGCTCAATTTTCACATCTCAAAAGTGTTGAAATTTTGTGTCGCAGCAAACGAGCTATGCGTTTTTCGTGCGTAGCTTCGGCTGCGCACTTTTTATTTGGGGAGATATTTTATGTCAGAGGTATTCGCCGAAAATCTGCGGCGGTTCAGAACCGAAAAAGGCTATACTCAGGGAGAGCTGGCTGATAAGCTGAACATTAACCGCACAACGCTGACCAAATACGAAACAGGCGTTACGGAACCCGATTTTGAAAGACTTAAATTGATCTGCGAGCTTCTCGATGTTGACTACAACACAATACTGCAAAAATAATACCCGGGTGTTTTCCCGGGTTTTTGATTGTTTATTGGACTGTTTTTGCCCCGATATAAAGAAAAATCCGTTTTTTCTGCCGTTTATTCCGCTATTAATACCGCTCGTTCTAAATCTATTGAAATAAAAATCAAAACATAGTATAATCAACTCAACAAAAAAACAACAGGAAGGAGAATAAAAATGAAAAACTTTAAGATGATCGGTATGATTTGTTTGTTCGTAGGCATCGCGGTACAGGTGATTTGGGGGTTTCTCGGTCAAGCTTGGAGCATCAGCTGGATCGCGTCCTTCATCGGCGTTATACTGATGTGCATTTTTAACGTTATCGCTAAAAATACAGATCAAAACAATACTGATAAATAAAAAAGGAAAAGGTGTTATCATGAGTACTACAATCAAAAAAATATCAGCGCTGATTTGTGCGGCAATGCTGATTATTTCGATTTCGGCATGCGGCGAGAAGAACGAAACCAAAGAGTCCGGCAGCGCTTCCGAGACAAACTCGGTGGTAAGCTACTCTGACTCTTCCGCGGAAGCTACAACGGCAGCATCAACAGAGATCCCGACAGAAGCAACTACAATAGCCGCCGATGAAGCAACAACTGCAGCAAAGGCTGAAAAAGAACAGTCAAAAGCCGAAACAACAGACAACAGTATTGTCGGTGTTTGGGAATACGAAAGCGGCGGTTTTACTTACACATTCAAAGAAGACGGCACCGGAACCTATGACGTTGCCGGCAACGTGATGAAATTCACATATACTGCCGACGGCTCTAAGCTTTCGATCACATACGAGGGCTCTCCCGCTATGGAGCTTGAATACGAGCTTAACGGCGACACACTGAATGTAAAGGATTCAACCGGAAACGACACGATTTACAAGCGTAAGTGATAAGGCATTGCGGAGGTAAAAAATGAGTGATACAAAAAAAGGCAGCAGAGCCTTTATGATTATCAACTGCATCGCGCTCGGGATCATCGCAATGAACCTGACCGCGCCCGTCCACGAAGCGACGCATCTGATTACTCAGATGCTCGCGGGCGCTAAGCCGGAGGTGCTCTCCTTCGGCTGCGCAGGCACCGTTGACGGAACAGCGACAGCAAACCTTGATTCGGTATTTTGGAAGGTTATGTTCTCAGGCTCGGCGGCGCTGATGAACATCGTCATCGGTACCATCCTGCTTATCGTCCTCAAAAAGTGCAAGCTCGGACCGATCAGCAGACCGCTCGTATTGATGACAACTATGATGCACTACAGTATGGGCTTCGGCTATTTCCTCAGGGACTTCTTTTTGTACGATCCCAACCCGGACCCCGACGTTCAGCAGGGCGACTGGGCAAAGGTTTTTGAGAACTTCGGCGGAAATATGGCGCTCAGGATCACAATGCTTATCATCGGCTGCCTGGGAATCCTGTTCGTCTTCTATATCGCCTATCGTCAGGCGTTCCACTTTATCAGCGACAACAACGACAAAAAAGAGCGCAACAGAGTAGCCTCGGCGCTTTATCTGTTCCCGTATCTTGCCAACGCTGTTATCTTTACGCTGGTAGAGCTCAGAGGTCCTGTCGCTCAGAAAAGCATCGAAAGCTTTCTGATTATCAGCCCGATCATAAATATTTTCGGAATGATCGGTTTCTTCTGGGGATATATGTTCGTGGCACATATGGTTAAGCCGCGCAAGAAGAATGTCTATTACTTCTCTCCCTGCGCCGAGAAGAAGGTCGCATTATGGATCGTCGCGGCGGCGGTGCTCGCGTTTGACGCGCTCGTCCTCTGCCCCGGCATCCGCTTTATTTAACAGATACGATTTGTCAAAGGCTCCGCTGAAAACAGCGGGGTCTTTTTGCTTGCAATTGTCAACATAGTGTGCTATGCTTTTTTTGAAAGGAAAGTGTTTTTATATGGCAAACATAGTTAATATCGAAGAAATGTCGCACGAAGAGCTTGACGCTGAATTGCTGAAAGGTATCACTTCTATTAAGAGTGGCAAAGCGGTTCCTGTCGAAGATGTTGATGCTTTGCTTGCGGATGAATTCGGAATATGATATAGGTCCTATGCGTATTCTATTGCGGAATGGATATTCCGTCACATATTTAATTCTAAGCTCTAATGTTTCACCCCGACAGGTTTATGCCTGCCGGGGTGTTCTGTTGAAGCATTAAATTTTTATGCTTTCTTTTTGAACTCGGTAAGCTTTTCAGTCGCGAACTTTTGGATGTCCGTCGCGTCGAGGATATCAACGACTCCGTCATCATTTACGTCGCCGACATAGAGCTGCGTTTTGTCGAGCTCCATTTGTTCCGCGGCGTACTTCTGAACAACGGTGGCGTCGAGAACGTCAACGGTTCCGTCGTGGTTGATGTCGCCGATCAGCTTCGGCGCTTCCTCGGCGACCGTGAACGTCGCCCACGCCTCGCCCGAGAGCACGCCGTTGCGTGTGGGAGTGGCTACAACGTTATAGGTTCCGACATCTTTGATGTTTTCCGGCGCGATCTCGACCTCGACCGGCTCGCCGTCAACACCGTCGACTACCTGATAATAGGTCAGGGTGTAGTCCTCGCCCTCGGCGTATTCAACGCCCATCTCGCTTGTGAGAGTAACGGCAGGGGGAGTCAGCGGCTCGCCCGTGTAGGTAAGCGTATCGTCGGAAAGGTTCATTCCGACTGCATCGCCGTCGGCGTTGACCATCGTGCCGAGCGGATGTACGTTGGTCACTTTCTTGCCGATTTCATCTGATACGATGGTGAACGCCACTGACACTGCTGCGGTTTGACCGTTCTCGTTGGAGAAGCAGGCGGTATAGGTGTATTCGCCGTCGGGGAGCGACATCAGATAGTCGGTGCTCAAGCCGAGCGCAGCGCCGTCTTCTTGGGTGACGCTCCACATCTCGAGCTCGTCCTCAGAGATGCCCTCGCCCTCGCCTTCGCCGCCGTTCGCGCCCAACGGAGCGGATGACTTATTGTTATTCTTTGGCTTATAGCTCGCAACCTCATTGCCGTTCTTGTCGAACATCTTGCAGCTTCCGGCTTCTTTGGTGTTCGTCAGCTTGGTCAGCCAGCCGGACTGCAGATTGGCATAGTTCATCTCGTTTGTTCCGGTAGCTTCATAGAGAGGGCTGAGATACCATGAAGGGATCAGCAAATAATATTTATAACCCTCTAAGTAATCCTGATCGCTGAAGCTCTGCAGCTGTTCGGGGTTCATTTTTACGATGGATTCAAAGGCAGCGCGGTAGTCCGCCCAACGCTCGACATCAATGATCGGATAATCGAAACAACCCTTTCGCACGCCTCCGCAGACCTTACAGGTCTCGGTATACCAACAGCGGTAGTTGTAGCGGGTGAACATATTGAACAAGCCACCCTTATATGGAGTAGCTTCAAACTTGGTGATTTTTCGCGTTCCCTTGAAGTCGCAGAATCCTTTTATTTCCTGACCGCATTTTGTGCAATTCGTGTGATGAGAATTAAGACCGTACGGCGCCCACTCGCCGGGGGTGCAGGCTTCCTCTTCTTCGAACATCAGCTTCTTGCATCTTGCGCAGTGGCTTCTGTGGGTAAAGTTGGGATAAGAGCCTTTGGCGGGGACATAATCGTCCCTGCCGGTGCCCGCATGGGAACAGATCTGATCCTGGTGATAGCTGCACTTGGTGCAGTCGACGGAAACCTCGCCGTTATAGATCTCATAGCCGCTGACGTTGGACAGGACAGCAGTCGCCTTGAGGTCGTGCGCTTCATTTGTTTTGAAAACGACATGACAGCGGCTGCAACGCTCGTCATGGGTGCCGTTGCCGTTATCTACATATTCACGCGGTACGCTGTGGTCGCAGTCACCGTCAACCGCATAACCGCACTTGGTGCAGACTGTACGATACTTTCCGTTTGGCTTTCCGGTCTCGGGATCATTGACTGGCTCGTTTTTGAGATCATGCTTCTCGGCATTGGCAAGACAGCCGCCGCAATGAGTGCAAAATGCCTTATGCGTCGCGTCGTCCTTGTTGTCCTCATATTCTCTGGGATATTCGATGTGGTTGCAGGTGTCCGCGTAGATCGTAACGATCGAATAATCCGCGCTCGCGGAGCCGGTGAAGTTACCCTTGCCTTTAACGGTCACGGTGTAGTTGCCGCTGAACTTTGAAGGCTCGGGGAAGGTCGCGGTGTAGCCGCCCGCGGGTACGGTCAGATTGCCCGCCTTGACGGAAGTGATCATGGGGATCTGATCCTTACCGTTGTAGGTCAGTTGGCTTGCCGACAGCGTGACCGAGGTGATCGTCGCCTTGTTGATCGCCCATACCGCCGGCTTTGCCTCGGTGGTGCCGTCCGTCCATTTCCAGCCGGAATTAAGGATCAGAGCAGCGGTATAGATACCCGCGTCGGTCTGGGGATCGTTTAATGAAACCGTATAGCCCGCTGTAGTCTTATAGGGACAATCCTGCGGCTGACCGGAATAGGGCAGCACGACCTCTTCAGGAGGCGCGACGGTTTTTTCTTCCGTACCGATCGTGATCTCCTTGGGGTATTTGCTCTTGTCCTCGATGGTGATGCGCGCCTCGTCGGAAACTACTACTCCGCCGGGAGGAAGAACCTCTTGCGGGATGACGGAAGAATTCATAACGGTCTCGAGCCTGAGGCCGATTTGATCATCGGGCTTTACTCCGTTTACCTCTGTTAAGCCTGTTGCCTGACTCTGTGTGATCTCCTGCGGATCGTTATCTGCCGCCATCGGCACATCATAACGCACTGTGCCGTCGCCGCCGTTCTCCCCGCCGTTCCATTTCCAAATAAACTGGTTGTTCCATTCCAGAGAAACATCCGGCTTCATCGGACCAATCAGCGTATTACCGACTCCGGGCAGACTCTCGGCTTTTCTGCCGTCGGCGAGGTAGACATTGTTATAGCCCTCCATAAAATATACCGAGTTGGAATCGCTGATATCCTCGTTCACATGGAAATTCACCTCCATAGGCAGGTAGGTGATCCCGTCCTTGGTATATGGCTCTTTGACGGATATCTTGGTGATCTTTCCCTTGTAGTTGTTGGGGTCAAAGCCAGTTGTCGCGAGCTGATCCCCGACCTCCTTCGCGTACGCGGACAAGGCGCTCATGGGTAAGATACCGATAAGCATCGTCAGCGCCAATAGGATTGCTAATAGTTTTTTCTTCATTTGGATTCTCCTTTCGGTGTTGTCTTTATTTGAAACGTTTGCAAATGCTTTTTTAAGGCGCGCGGATCTTGCGGCGTTGCCTTAACTTTTCAGAGAAGCAGTGTTTGTTCACGCAGAAAAACCTGATAGAACATTAAACTTAGGTTGAACGCTCTCGGGAGCCCGTAGCCGGGCGGCAACACTTTTGTCGCTCCGCGACATTTCCCCTGTCAGGAGAATTTCACACCGGTGCTCCCCTACAATGTCAAGGAAATGTTTGCGTTGATTTTTCCGTAGGGGCGTGCATTGCACGTCCGCGAGCGACCAATGGTCGTACCTGCAAAATCAATCTTCCTCTCGCTCGGAAAAATCCTTTTGCATCTCGTTTAGCTCTCTGATCTGCTTTTTATATCCGAAATACAAAATCAGCCAGATGATAAAGAACACTGCGATCTGTGCCGCGGCTATGATGAGCGTCTCAACAATGCCGCCTACCCAGCCGAGCAGGTATGAGATCGGGATAAAGGGCAGGACTATAAGTCCGCAGTGCAGCGCCGTTGCCGCCGCGAGGGGCAGGCGTTCGGCATCGTATAAGCTCATACCGGCAAAGCACAACGCGCCGTATAAGCCCGAAAACAGGCTCTGCAATACCATAGCCAATACCGCGCTTCCGCCGGACATAGCAAGCAGCTGCTGCGAAGAAAAGGTAACGCCGTTTGTATCCGAGTTCCCGGTCAATAAGGCGATCAGATTGCCGACCACCGCGCCGATAAGGAAACCGATCCCGGCGCGTAATAATACTTTTTTCAGCAT
>CADBXH010000052.1 GCA_902798605.1 uncultured Ruminococcus sp.
ATATAAGTAAAAGCGTTTGGAATCCCAAACGCTGATACAGTTAATTATGCATTTTTTGCCTGTTCAACAAGTGCTGTAAAAGCAGCGGGATCTGAAATAGCGATTTCAGAAAGCATCTTACGGTTAAGAGTGATGTCAGCCTTCTTAAGACCGTTCATAAATGTTGAATAGTTTGTGCCGTTAGCCTTGCAGGCAGCGGAAATACGAGTGATCCAAAGACGACGGAAATCTCTCTTTCTCTGCTTACGGCCGATATATGCGTAGTTGCCGGATTTCATTACGGCCTGTTTAGCCATCTTAAAGTGCTTGGATTTCGCACCCCAGTAACCCTTGGCAAGCTTTAAAACTTTCTTTCTTCTCTTGCGAGTCATCATCGCACCTTTTACTCGTGCCATTTTATATTACCTCCGATATTTTGAAATAAGTGTTAAGCGTTCGATTATTTGTAAGGAATAAGACGCTTGATCTGCGGTGTGTTTGTCTTGTCAGTAACTGTTGTCTGGCGCAGACCTCTTTTACGCTTTGTGGTCTTTTTGTTCAAGATATGGCTTTTGTTAGCGTGAGCACGAATAACCTTTCCGTTCTTGGAAAGTTTAAAGCGCTTTTTTGCACCGCTGTGTGTTTTGATTTTAGGCATTTTTATATCCTCCCTTGTATTGATTACTTATTAGGCTTTGGCGCAAGAAACATAAGCATTTGGCGGCCTTCAAGCTTAGCGGGTTTTTCCACTATGGCAACTTCCTCGCACGCGTCGGCAAAACGTTTCATCGTCTCTAAGCCGATCTCGGGGTGTCCCATCTCTCTTCCTCTAAAGCGGATGGAAACCTTTACCTTATCGCCGTGTTTAATGAACTTAAGGGCATTGTTGAGCTTTGTGTTAAAATCGTGAGTGTCGATATTGAGCGAAAGACGCACTTCCTTTATATCAACAACATGCTGATTTTTTCTGGCTTCTTTTTCCCTTTTTGACTGTTCAAAGCGATATTTACCGTAGTCCATTATCTTGCAAACAGGCGGCTTGCTCTGCGGAGCTATCTTGACCAAGTCAAGATTCTTTTGCTCTGCGATATCAAGAGCCTCTTTTGCGGACATAATACCAAGCTGCTGGCCGTCGGAACTGATTACTCTCAGCTCCGCGTCACGGATTTCTTCGTTGATCTGAATGTTGTTATCCCTCTTGCCGATTGTCAAGCACCTCCAAAGCACTGATAGAAAAATAATAATGCGGACAGAAATACTCCGTCCGCATAACAATACACTAAAACAATATTAGTTCGTATTGACCCGTGCAGACGGTACCCCACAGGTGAAAGCATTTCTGCTTTGCTTTATTTTACCGATTAATTATATAACAGAAATAATAATATGTCAAGTATAAATCAAATTTTTTCTTGATTTGAATATCCGTTATGATTCTGAAGACTGTCATAGATAAGGTTTACTACCCTCTCGGTCGACTTGCCGTCGCGGTAATCAAAGAACATATCGGCAAACGGCTGTATCCTCTCTGTGCAGTAGTCTTCCTTGTTTATTGCATCGATCAGCTGCTCTGTCGAGTAAACTATCTTACCCGGAGCATAAAGCTTGAAGTCAAAGTAGAAGTCACGCTCATTGATATATTTTTCAAGGTCGAATACATAGAAAATCATCGGGATATCAATAAGCGAAGCCTCAAATACAAGCGAAGAGTAGTCTGTGATAATAACATCCGTTACAAAGAGCAGGTCGTTGAGCTCGTTATCCTCTGATAGGTCGATAACTCTGTCGGCATACTCCTCGGGGATAGGTTGAACATCCTCAACAAACGGGTGATGTTTTATGATTATTGCATAATCCTCGGGGATCTTTGCACATACCTCTTTCAAATCGAACATCTCTGTGGGATAAAAAGCAGTCTCCTTTACCATACCTCTGAAGGTCGGCGCAAATAGGATGATCTTTTTGCCAAAGAATTCCGGATGCTCCTCATAGAACTTGTCGCGTGCCTTTTGCTTGTAATCCTCGTCAAAGAACACATCTGTTCTCGGGATACCTGTAGCCACTACCCTGTCGGTCGCAATACCAAATCCCTCGGAATGGCACTTTTTACAATAAGTCGAGCTGACTGTAACATAGTCATAGCTGCGGTGGTTTCGTGTAGGCTGCGGCGAACCCTTCGGCTTTGAAAGACGTGTAAATCCAAAGGTCTTGAACGCGCCGCAGGCGTGCCAAAGCTGGATAAGAGTAGTTTGTCTGCGTAAATTGATGTAATGTATCTGAGGGGTGAATTCATCAAGGATAACGACCTTACTGGTAGCGCATGCCTTGGTGAACTTTAAAATCTCCCTGAATGTCATATCTACAATCGTATGATCGTTAAGAATAAAGTTTATATCAAGGTTTTCATCGTCTTTTAGTTTATCATAAACAAAGGCAAAGTTACCGGAAAGATCATCACGACGAAGTGATATAAAGGTAATTCTGTTGTCCTTGATCCTTCTGGCGCAGTAAAAGTCATAACAGCGACAGAAAATATATCTTTTGACCTTCCACAAAGACAAATCGGTCGTAGAAACTCTTGAAAACCGCCAGAAAACATATGCGAAAAAACGTCTTACGGCGCTTTCATCATTAAATCGTCTTGGCAAAATAAGTACGCCTGTGAAACGAAGCGTTGCTTCAATAATAAACAAAGGAAACATCGCGATTGCAAAGCAAAATTCAATAATCTTCACAATGGTATTGACCAAACCGACAGTGAATCTCGCCATAGGCGCGTGCAAAATTCTACGTCTGTTCGGGAAAAAAATGTAATGGTTTCCCTTTATTTTCATCCTGAAGTTTTTATCATCCGTTTCAAAAAGTTCAGGAGTCAGGTCAACTTTGATCTTTTCCTCGTAAAAATCAGCAAAACCGAGATTAAAATACATATTAAACGGTTTATAGCTGTTACGGGTCTTCCAAAACAAATAGTTAAGCGCGTATTTGTATTTACCCGAGAAAAAGACCTTACCGTCAATATGAGTAACATTGGTCAGCACAAACGGGATACGCCTGTCCTCTTTACCGTTGTTAAAGTGCATAACAAGCTTAGGGTTCGACAGAAAGTGCGAGTTAATACTCGGGTCGGAAATCGAGCCCATTACGGTCATAGTCATTCTGTTTTTTTCAATTATCAGTTCTTTTACCTGAATTTGGTATTCCACAAAAACACCTCAATAATCAACTGAGTAAAACTATATCACTCAACAAGCTTATTCATTCTTTCAACGCTCTCCTCGAGCTTTAACCCCTTTTGATATAGAGAAGAAGAACCTGCTACAAACATATCCGCACCGCATTCGCGCATTTGCTTGCAGAGATCCCAGCTTACATGACCGTCGACCTCAAGCAGCAAACCCGGCGCGTTCTCGTCGATCAGTTTGCGAACTGCAGCAAGCTTTTCCATACTTCCCTCAACGATAGGACGCCCAGCAAATCCGGGATAAACCGTCATAACAAGCACGCCGTCGATAATATCAAGAAAGTCGAACAAAACCTCGGGCTTGGTGTCGGGGCTTATCGCGATAAACGGAGAAGCGTTTCTGCATCTTATCTCCCCTATAACATCTTTTAAATCGGGGCACGCCTCATAATGGACCGCGACAATATCTCCCTCGCCGATATCCATACGATCAAAGTATTGGACCGGCTCGTAAGCCATAATGTGAATATCGCGTCTCATATTTTTGAGCACACCCTTGACCTGTTTTATCAGGTTAGTATCAAGAGTTATGTTCGGAACAAACTTGTTGTCCATAAAATCAAGGTGAATAAAATCTACGCCTAAATTGTCCAAAGCCTCAAGCTCTGATTGAAGATTCAGTACATCAGCGCACATTAAAGACGGAGATAGCTTTCCTCTCATAGTCTGCTCCTTAGTCATTAACTACCATAATTTTAGCAAAGAACTCGGTATTGTCTCTCATTATTTTGAGACCCTCGTCCATATTTTCAAGATTATACTTATGAGTAATAAGTTTTTTAGCATCGATTTTACCGCTTGCCATCGCGTTAACGACCATATTCCAGTCGCTCTTGTGGGTGTCGCTGTAGCTTGAATTCCATGTTCCGTAAATGCGGAGCTGTTTTCTTAATATCTGCCAGTAAGTGTTCTGAGGGAAAGTGAAGTCTCCGTGGGGATTACCTACAAAGATTACCTTTCCGCCGCTTGCGGCAGCTTCAAGACAGTTGCAGGCTGTAAGGGCAATACCTACCGCTTCGATCGCGATATCAGCACCTACTCCGCCTGTCATCTTCTTTACCCACTCAATAGCGTCCTCGTGCGAGGAGTTGCAATACTCGGTAAAGCCGAGGCTTTCAACAAAATCCCAGTTATTGGCGTCTGTACCGACGAGCAGCACTCTTGCGCCCCACGCTCTCGCCCACTGAGCAAGAAGCATACCGATAGTACCGGGTCCGAAGATAACAACGTTATCACCGACCTCGATCTGAGCGCGCCTTAACGCGTGCAAAGCAACAGCTGTAGGCTCTGTCATAGCTGCTTCTTCAAAGCTGAGACTGTCGGGGATCGGCACAAGGTTCCATACGGGAACTCTTACATACTCTGCATACGCACCGTCACTGCGCGAACCGAGGTAATCATAAGATTTGCACATCTCATAGTCGCCGTTGTTGCAGTTTTCGCACTTTTTACAGGGAATAAGCGGAAAAACAGCAGCTCTTGTGCCAATGAGGTCTTTGTTTTTATCAGCGCCTACTCCAACGACCTCGCCCGAAAACTCGTGACCGGGGATCGTCGGGAAGTGATAAGTTCCGTTTACGAATATTCTCGGTATATCCGAACCGCAGATGCCGCACGCCTTTACCTTGAAAAGCACCTCGTCGGGCTTGATTTCGGGCATGGGGTAATCGCAGTATTCAAGATTTCCGACTTCTCTTAAAACTCTCGCCTTCATAGTGTCCATATCATACATCACCTTTCAAGATAGTTTCAAAGGTCTCTAAATCCTCAATGGTAGTGATCTTCAGGTTGCGCTCGCTTCCTTTTACCATACGGATCTCCATTCCGTGGCGGTAAGCGATCTCGGAGCTTCCGGCGGTAGCGCCTATCTCCTCATCCGTGACCTGATTATGTATATCAAAGTATTTTCTGAATTTAAAGCTCTCGGGAGCCTGACCCGCGAAAAGCTCGCTTCTTTTGAGCAGGCATCCGATCTCCTCGCCGTCCTTGCTCTGATAAACGGTGTCCTTTACAGAGATAACCGGCATCGCGCCGTCATAATCGGTAGCGCCCTTGATGCAGTCGGAGATTATCTGATCAGATACGAGCGGACGAGCCGCGTCATGAACGATAACGATATCGGTATCGGGAACATTTTTATCAATGCACTTCAAACCGTTGTAGATAGAGTGCTGGCGTGATTTGCCCGCGGGAGCGTAACCCTTTATTTTGGTAACGCCATACTTTTGGGCGTATCCCTCAACAAAGTCCTGCCACTGCTCGCTTACTACTACAACGATGCTGTCGATCTCATTATGATTCTGAAAAATATCAAGGCAATAAGAGATGATCGGCTTATCCTGAACCATCAAAAACTGCTTAGGTCTGTCTACTCCCATTCGGCTGCCAACGCCGCCTGCGAGAATAATAGCTGTGTTCATAAGAATTCTCCTGTAATACGCCAAATTATACTTAATCGCATTTTAAATATTTTATCATATTTGCGTGTAAATTGTCAACCAAAACACAACATATTGTAGTTTTGGTGAAAAATATAACTTTTTTCCGATTTTCACTGTTAAAATAAACTAACTGTTCTGTTCTTCAAGCACCGCAACAGCCCTTTTTATGCCCTCTTTAAGGTCAACTTTAGGTATCCAGCCGAGCTTTTTGAGCCTTGTGCTGTCGAGTATCTCGGGCTCGGTAGAAAGCGGAGTTTTCAAAACCTCGGGCTCTTTCTCATCCTCGGGGTTTGCAAAGCTCAGGCTGATATTCCTCTCGGGGAAAACCTCACAGGCAGTTTTCGCAAAGCCTCTGATCGTAGTATTTGATTTTTCATAAGCTATATTGTACGGAAAACCGTTTTCGCCGTTCAAAAGCACGCACAAAATCGCCGACGCGGTGTCGGTCACATAGCAGAACGAGCGGTTAGCAGCGCCATTTGATTTGAGCAGGATATTCTCTTTTTTTACTACATTAGCTATAAACTGAGCCCAAACTCTGTCGTCTTCAAGGGAACTCGCCCCATAGATATATGCAGGACGGCAGAGCTTAACATCAAGCCCGTATTCCTTTATATAGCTTGCAGCCAAGGTCTCGGAAGCGCGCTTGCCCATAGCATAACAGTTTTTGTATGAGGTGAAATCAAGATAACCCTCATCTTCCTCAACAAGATACCCCTTTCTGCCGTATACCTCGCCGTATACTTTAAGGCTCGAAATAATAATAGTAGACTTCGCTTTTGATTTAACCGAAAAATCGAGCACTCTTGAAGTTCCCGTGAGATTTGCGCTTATCGTGCCCACGGGATCGGTTTCAAACTGGATATTGCTCGCCTGGCTCGCGGCGTGTATTATATAGTCTGCCCTGTCCGCTTCGATCGGATCTGAAACATCCTGCACACACAGCGTTAAATCGTCCCTTAAAAGCATGGATCCGAACTTTTTCTCGGCTTTATCTCTGTTTCTTACAAGAGCCGTTACATTAATATTATCGTTATATAGGTCGTTTCGCGTAAGCAAAGCGAGAACGAGGTGCGAGCTGATAAAACCGTTCGCGCCCGTAATAAAGACCGTGCTGTTTTTAAGTTTATCCCAATCAATAAACTCCGCCTCTGCTATCTCGCAAACATCGCGATATACCGAGCTCAGGATATTGCTTTTTACCTTATAATCCATACTTCAATTCTTCCTTGGCGAATTTCTTGTAGTTTTCATAGTAGAACTGCGAGCGCAGGGTGATAAGATCCTCGGGAGTAGTTACCTTGATATTAAACCTCTCCCCTTTAAAAATATGAACGCTTTCACCGAGCTCGATAAACAGCTCGCTTGATGATATCGGGTTGGTGATCCCGCGCTTTTCGGCTTCATTATGAGCCCAAAGGATCCGCTCCATTGTATAACCCTGCGGAGCCTGCGTTATATACATAGTATTCCTATCGTAGCTTTTGCGGCAGGTTTCGCCGTCTGTGCTGTACAAAAGCGAGTCAATGCTCGGCGTTACGGGAACAGCGGTCTTATGTTTTTTCGTCTCCTCAATGCAATCGGTGATCAGCTTTTCGGAGAGCATCGGTCGCACGCCGTCACAAATCAGAATTATATCCTCGGGATCAGTCGAAAACTTTGATGTTGCCACAACGCCGTTGTGGATAGATGCATAGCCCGTCTCTCCGCCGGGTACGATCGCCCTTACCTTTTTTATTCCGAATTCTTTTACAAGGTCGGTCAGATAATCAATCCAGTCCTCCTTGCAGGCAACAACGATCCCGTCAACCAAATAATGTCTTGAAAAATGTTCCATCGTATGGACGATTATCGGCTTTCCGCCAACCTCTAAGAACTGCTTTGGCAAATCCGATGACTGCATCCTCGCGCCGATACCACCGGCGAAAAGCATTGCGGTTATCATATAGTCAACCTCCCCGCGAATGAACATAATTATTCAATTTCACAATACCACCAAACGCGTGTTTTGTCAATTTACATTCTTGTAACGGTTAAGTAAAGATAATCTCTTGCAAAACAGTTTTTATTATGTTAAAATAATTTAAAAGATGATATATTTATTGGATGTGATATATATGTATTATAATATGCCTCCTCAGACTCCTTACAATCCATATTACGGAAACAGTTTTTATATGGATCCGCAAGAGTACATTAAACAAAACGAGCGCAAAAAGCTCAGGAAGACATCAAACGGCATTGGCTTTTATATTATGGCGTACTTCCTAACCATGCAAACCGTCGCCATCGTTATAGCTCTTGTGTTTTCTTCATTGAATCTCGACACATCAAACCCTACAGCGGAATATCTTCTTGACATTTTTTTGAGCGTTGTCGCTTCGTTTATACCGGGTCTTATTTATCTCGGCGCTTCTAAATTTAAAATAAGTGAAGCGTTCAAAAAGACATATGTTCCTATCGGTCTGTTATTATCGCTTGTATTCATAGGTATGGCGTTAGCGATGGTTTCAAACGTTGCGGCACAGATGCTTGATGATAACCTATCGATCTTCGGACTTGAAAACTCCGCTTCTATGTCGAACGATCAGGCACTTAATCCGCTCCAGACATTCCTGTATATCTTTGCGGTATCTGCTGTTCCGGCGTTTGCCGAGGAATTCGCGTTTCGCGGGATAGTTATGGGAAGACTGAGAAAATACGGCAATTGCTTTGCTATAGTAACATCAGCGGTAATGTTCGGCGCGATGCACGGCAACACAACTCAAATCGTATTCGCATTCATATTAGGTCTTGTATTCGGATTTGTTGACTGCGTTGCGGATTCGATCATCCCGTCGATAATCATTCACTTCTTGAACAACTTCTATGCCGTAACCTTTGATGTTCTTAAAACCAACACGAACATCGATGAAAAAACTTACTACATAATCAATCTTTCGGTAGTTGTTTTGTTCTGTGTTGCCGGCTTGATATCCTTCTTGTATCTCACCGGCAGAAACAAAAATATTTTTAAGCTCAGCTCAAAGGATAAATCCGAAAACGAATACTCTGATTTGATGACATATAAAGAAAAGTTCAAAGCGTTCTTCTTAACTCCCGGAGTTATAATTTCGCTTGTTCTGTTCCTAATAACTACGGTCTCATTCTTGATTCCGGGGCTAAATCTCTGATGGATAATCGCTATATGATCGAAGCCTTAACAATGGCAAAAGAAGCGTTTGACGACGGCGAAGTTCCTGTAGGCGCGGTCATTGTTAAGGACGGAAAAATAATCGCCAAGGGCAGAAACCGGCGTGAAAAATCAAAAAACGCTCTGCTTCACGCGGAAATCGACGCTATCAACAACGCCTGCAAAGCTCTCGGAGGCTGGAGGCTGTGGAATTGTGAGATTTATGTTACGCTTGAGCCCTGCCCTATGTGTGCGGGAGCAATAATAAATGCGCACATTCCAAAGGTGTATTTCGGAGCGTATGATTTCAAGAACGGTTCCTGCGGAACTATAACGAATCTATTTGAAATGCCGTTCAACTTCAAACCCGAGTACTACGGCGGGATAATGGAAGAAAAATGCGCATCACTATTAAAAGATTTTTTTAAGAACCTAAGATAAAGCAAAAACCGACTCTTTGTAAACTACATGAGTCGGTTTATTTTATTTGTTTGTTTTTCGTCTGCGGTGCATTTTTTCTCCCTTTGGAATACACTTAACCTTGAATAATATAAGATAGCCCGCGATCAGCGCGAGAAATGTCGTCTGAGTATAAAAAAATATGCCCTGTTCCGGAGTCATATCATATGAATGATTCTTTAAAGTACTGTCGGGTGCAGTTGTGTACAGCGGTACATAATCCTCGTTTTGGGATATCACAGCATCGGAATCGGGCGCTTCCTCCGCCCCCGCAGACGGTATGAAGCACAAAAGTATCACTGCCGAAAACAGTGCTGCAATCAGCTTTTTCATCATAATTCCACCCTACTCTCCGACAAGCTTAACAACTGACATCGTATGCTTTGTAAACGGAAGAAACACATTAATAAGATCATCGGTTTTGATCTTCAGGCTCGATGTATTTACACACGGGTGACAACCTATATACTCGTCTTTAAGCAAATCCTCGTCCACTATAAAGCTGACATCATTATCGGTATCGTTTTTAAGACCCATAACGCTCACCGCGCCGGGATTGATATCAAGGTACTCGAGCATTTTGTCGGCTGATGCGAACGACAGCCTTGCCGAACCGATCTGAGAAGACAGCTCCTTAGTCTTGAACGGCTTGTCGGCAGGCATTATCAAAAGATAAAACTTGGTCTTTTGACGGTTGCAAAGGAAAAGGTTCTTGCACATAACCGCGCCCAAAACCTCGTCTATCGCCTTGCAGTCCTCCATAGTCATAGCGACCTCATGGTCAACTCTGTAGTATTCGATATTAAGCGAATCAAGGCAGTCATAAACCTTGATCTCTCTATCTTCTCTGCCTGCTGTATCGGCAGGACGTCCTTTAAATAATTCCATAAATACCTCAACTTTTTTGTTTTATTTTTTTATTTTTTTCATTATAATATAAAACAAAAAAATTATCAATACCGCTTTAGTCTTCTTTTTTCAGCTTTTTTACCTTTCTGTATTCTCCAAAGATAGACTTTGGACGCATGATTAGTCCTTTTATCGGCCGGTAGACTACAAGCGCGGGATACAACACTCTATGTTTATTGACAAAGGGATAATTTTGTTTAAGCTTTTCTCCCGATAAAAAAACACGGCTGCGAAAATATTTCTTTTTTGACTTATCGCTGACATCGTGATCCATCGCCCTTAAATACTTATTAGTCTCGGCTGTTTCGGGATCTCCGTATACAGAAGAAAAAATGAAGTGATCAAGAGTTTTTTCTTCTTTTTCCGTCAGAGGAGTGTTTGTAAATACTTTTCTTGAAAGGGAGCTGACCTTACGCTCAAAATCCGAAAGCTCTAATTTTTCAAGCTCCGCGTCAACATATTCCCTATCAAGCACATCTGCGAATTTATTAAGAAAAACAAAAGTATCAGCGAGGCTTCTTAATCCCGTTCCTCTGTTGCTGTAGTGCTTGTACATATGAGCGATAAGATAAATATAAAAATCCTCATCGGTCAGCTTCCGACCGAACTCAGACTCCCGAACGAGCCTATCCTCTATATCCTTGTAATACTCATATAACAGCACGGTCTTTTTTTCATTAAAAAGAGTGCGATGAATCTCAAAAACCATAGTCGGCGGTTTTTCATAAACATCCTCGTTATATTCCTCAAAGCGTTCAAAGCTATAACCGCGGCGCTCCATAATCGGTCTGACATCATCTATCCTTTTAGGATCACAGAGGATATCGTTGTCCGACATCTCGCGCATAGCGGTTTTTGGGTAATAGTCACCCAATACAATACCCTTTAGCGGAAGATACCAAATCCCTGCCTTTTCAAATTCGCTCAAGACAGCATAACGCTCTATCTCAAACAAAGACAGCTTGCGGATAACCTTTTTCTTAGCCTGGTCAAGCTCACGCGGGAGCTCCATTACCTGCTCCAACGCAAATGCGGCAGCTGCCGCGAGAAAATGCAATGAAGCAAGCCGATACACATTATGCAAATCCATTGCTTTGCACCTATCTTTGTCCGGCACTTCCCCGTTAAAAGCGCAGCTCAGCAGATAAATCAAATCATCAGCTGTTTTTTTTATTATTTTTTTTACCTCATCGGGATTAGTTTTTTTCATATTATAATACCATTAAGCTTATTTAGAAGTAAATCAACAAATTCAGTATATCATATGATTAGATTATATTCAACAGATAAAAATGTTTTATGCATTCAATTATTAAACGATAATTAGCGGGCTGTTCGGATCCCATCGCCTCGCCAAAAATTAACGGCACGCCGAAGCGTGCCGATTTAGACGGTATACGTTTCAATAATGTGCTATGTTCCTGCTCGTTTTATGCGGCGTGTATAATGTGATATTGCGTGTATATCTCGGCGCCCTAAAAACTTCACACTGTGAAGTTTTCTTAACGGGCTGTTCGAATCCCACCGCCCCCGCCAAAAATTAACGGCACGCCGAAGCGTGCCGATTTTTGGCGGAGACGGTGGGATTCGAACCCACGGTGCCCGGAGGCACAACTGATTTCGAGTCAGTCCCGTTATGACCACTTCGATACGTCTCCGTATATAAAGCACTCACATATCGCAAGTGCCTTTTTGTAAATTTAATTCTAAAAAAGAATTATAGTGCTATGAACTAAAAAATTCATATATTCACAGCGGATTTACTTGGGCTATTATAACACATAAATTTCAATTACGCAAGTTATAAGAGAAAATTTTTTCTAATTGAGTCAGGAATTGCCTATAATGCCTTCAAAAGCCGTATACGCAGCAGCAATATCCATATTGCAGCTCAGCACATAAAACCTTGTAAGCGATAAAATCCGCTCGATATTTGTCAGCATTTTTTCTGCCGTCTCGCGGTTGACCATCCGTGCGGTCTGGAAGTAGAGCTTTTGGATTATCTCTTTATTTTCAGGCACGCGGACAGAGTTCTCCTCTCCCCGCTCGACAAAGATTATCGCCTTTAGCGGATAGCTTTCATTCAGCGCGATACCGCTGCCGCCGTCAAAGGGCGTGCCGAAAGCGCGTTCATTATGTGGACTTTATCGCCGAAAGCCTTTAGCCAAAGCCTTGTGTGCGTGGACTTCCCCACTCCCGAATCTCCCGAGAAAAGGTACGCTCCGTCGTCGTAGATAAGCGCCGAAGAATGGATGAGCATCGTGCCGTAGTTTATCGCCGCGCGGTTAAAGATCCCGCTCAGAGCAAAATTTTCCATTTGCTCAACGGTAACGCCCTCCGCAGCTTTTGACATAAGCTGATCAAGATATTTGTCGGAAACCTTCAGCTCAAAATCCGCCTCGCGGCTTCCGTAATACAAAAACGGCTTTGCAAGCTCGAGCGTATTATTATATTTTGGGTTCATTTCAACGATCAAATCCGCGATTTTGTACTTCAAAACGCCCTCCGAAAATTACAGGCTCACAAAACGTGAGCCTGTTTTTTGATTAATCACTTTTAGCTGTTATAAAATAAATTATCGGCGGGATGTCATATTTTCCGACGACATACTTCTGAACCAGAAGCGCGTCGATAACATCGACAAATCCGTCATCGTTGATATCCGCCAGCTCAAACTGCTCGTCGGTAAATTCAGTCATCTCAGCCGCATATTTCTGGATCTCGGTAGAGTCGAGTATATCAACATTACCGTCACCGTTGACGTCGCCGAGCTTAGGCCCGTCGAGCAGGATGTAGGGAATATTTTTTTCAACCGCATAGTTATGACCTACGGTGTCTGTATTAACACCGAGGATAACATTTTGGTCACCGTCAAACGCATAATCTGAAATAAACGTAACAGATTCGGGAATATTTACATATTCAAGAGAAGTACAACCTGCAAAAGCCCATGCGTTGATTCGTTCAACACCTTCCGGCAGCTCTGCACTAACCAGTGATGAGCAATCCTTAAAACATTGGTTAGGTATCGCAGTGACCGCGCTGTTAATTGTTACAGTAGGAATAGAAGAACATCCCTGAAACGCGCGGTTCTCGATTACCGTAACAGATTTAGGCAAAACCAAATCCGTGTTAATTCCAGTACAATCCTGAAAAGCATACGCGCCGATTCGATTCAAATTTTTAGCATTCGTAAGATCAACAGACGTGATAAATGTATTCGACATCAATGCTCCATTGCCGAAGGAGACGATTTGTCTCCCGTTGATTTGAGCGGGAATTTTAAATTCTTCCGAACGATTATCCCATCCAACGACGGAAAGCTCGGTATTTGATAAGATAACATATGATATTCCGTAATACTCATATATCGTTTCGGCAGAAGCTTGCAAAACTGCAGTCAAAGCCAATATAACAGCAATAACCGAAAAGCTTATTGATTTAATTATTTTCATAATAATCACCAATTATTAATCCTATGGGCAGTGCAGAAAAAGCACTGCCCATTTTGACATAATTCCATTTATTCGTCGGGGCCTTCGCTGCCGCCTTCGCTAAATCCTTCCGGATCACTATGCCTAATGTCGTCAGCAGCCATAATACTGTCAAACTTGATTTTCATCAAATCAAACTCCGGTGAAGAATAATCTTTTTTCATTACGAAACACCTCCGTACTCTGCTCCGGCAGACATATTCTCAATCGAAGCGATATCATAAATGGTGAAGTAAATGGGATCACTGATAAGAAGCACATTGCCGTCTTTATCCTTCAAATATGAATACGCGCGATAAAGTTTGTTTTTGCGTTCTGTCGGGTTATGCGATGTCTGGCTGATGTTCGGCAAGCTGTAATACCAGTTTATCCTGTTCTTATTATCAAGCTGGGAAACACTAAACTCACTCTTTAAGAGAGCTGAATTTTCTCCGCCCTCAGCAAACGCTTTAATGTTGGCTTTGTTGATACTAGAATCATTGCTTGTTTTATACTCAGCCTGAGTTTTGGTAACGTATTTTCCGCCTTCCATATCCAAATCTCTTACAGTTTCAATGACAATACCGGCTTTCATAGCGTCCGTTTCTGTATTGAGCTGTTTGTCACCGTAAGTGTAAGAAACAAGGAAGTCAGTATAGATCCTATCGCCGCCATTTTCATATGTACCGCTCAGAGTATTTCCTGCACGTCCTCCTGTCCACTGCATACGTGAGTTTTCCATCATCGTAATGGTAGCTCTGCCGCCTGTGCTGTATGTGTCAGTGCGTGCATTATCGTCTGCAGCAGCACGCTGTGAAGGAGTCATATCATCTGCTCTTGTGGTATAAATCGGAGTAAGGATAGAATCCTGATACAACGAGAGATTGAATTCAGGATAATAGCATCTTGTATACTCCGCCGATCCTGTCTTGCTGTCGCCGACATTCTCAACCTTCCAATAATCGAAGTACTCCCAACGATTCTCAGTAGTGTTCCAAACCTTATCAGCAGCAGTTACATAAGATCCTTTGATAAAGTAGTTGGCGCCGTAGCCTGTGCGGTAATTAGTAGTTGTTGTGCTTCTTCCGCCAAATTCGACATACTCATTATTCGTGAGTTTTGCAACAGCTTCAACGCTTTGACCATCAATGGTTATAGTTGAAGTTTGAGGCGCGTGCTTATCTGGGTCGTAGTTCTTAACCGCATACGGGAATCTCAACTTAACAAATGCATAACGATCATCTGTCTTTTTGAGCTTTACAACAAACGACCATTTATGCTCAGAGCTGGAATACGTCGCTGTCATTCCTTCGGGATGTTCCTGACCATACATATCCGTCTGCCACTTGACCGTCTCCATAAATGTATTTTCATACGGAGCCTTCAGGTTGATAAACGCATTGCGTGCGTCATCATTCTTAAATTTATAAGCGGTAACGGTGTTGTTGTTTGTATCAATAACATCATTAGCCAGAACAAAATAATCTTCTAATTCTTTTGCTGTGAATTCTGTCTCGGCAACATCATAACCCAAGTTACCATAGAGATTTCTGTAACCTTGGAAATCAAAGTGTAATGAATACTTATATCCGATTTTTAAAGATGAATACAGATAGAAGTTTTGCTTTGTAGAGTCAAACTGCAGAACACTTTCCTGTTCATCCTCATCCCAAACCTCCTTGAAGAAGTAGCGGATCGGGATCATAACGGTAGCTGATGTGTACGTTTTTCCTGCAAAGGTTTTGGTTTGACCTGTTGTATAGGTAATACCGGTAGTACCGTCTACGTGGGAAGTCATTTCTGTAGTTGTGTTCTTATAAAAAGCGTCAAATTCTGCCGGAGAATCCGGAATTGTCCAGATCTCAACCTTAAGCTGATAACCGTTAACAGCGTTATCGGTCGTGATAAAGTCAGCACTTACCTCGGTGGTTTTCATCTTTGCAGCATAAGCGCCGCCGGGAACAGTGGTACCTGTGTTGGTAAGAACCGTAACCTGCGTGTAGGTATCGCCATCC
>CADBXH010000053.1 GCA_902798605.1 uncultured Ruminococcus sp.
TCTTGATGGTCTCCGTAAGAGTTACGTTAACCTGAATCATCATCTCTCCTCCTTTTGCATTTTGTGCATCGTGGAAAAAGAGACGTGTTCTTTTTGGGCATATAAACCCAAAACCACGCAATTACCCTTTGGAATTGCAGGGTTTTAGGTTTATGATCGTTTCACACAATGAACGCAACACCGGCGCTCACTGCTACTTCGCCCGGGAACAACGCCTAAACTTCCGTCTGCGTCCATTAATGTTTCACCCCTTTTGTTCAAAATATTACTGAAAAAACTCAGCGCTTACCTATTTATTTTATCCCTTTTGCGGACTATTGTCAACAGTGATTTTCTTTTCTTGATTTTTTTAAATTTTATAGTATAATAACAAATAGAAATTGATACAATTATAACTTAGGAGTACATTATGGTTGGAATGATTAAAAAATATTTGCCGTACGCTATCGTTATTTTCGCGGTGTATCTGCTTGTCCCGCTTATTTTTATCAGCGCGCCGATGCAGAAATTCTCGGCAATCGGTTATTACTTTATTATGCTGATGACCCAAGTCGTCTGCTCGGCGATATACTGCGCAAAGCACGGGCTTGACTTTTTGTTTACGCTTATCGCACCGATCGCGTTCTTGTTTACAATGATGATCTACGCGGAAGGCTTTGGCAACCCGACAAACATTATTCTTTTGGTCGTATACCTGATCGCGGGTATTTTCGGACTGTTTTTGGGCGATTTGGCGTTTGGAGACGCCCGCAGAAAGCAGGAGAAAAAGGAAAAGCAGGCGGCAGAGGAATTACTGTTGCAGGCCAAGCGGCGCGACGAGCGTGAAAAGCAGAGAATGGCGAGCAAAAACGCCAACAGCCGCCGCTCAGATCACGAACAGAGCACATATTACGATGATGACATTGACAGCACGTCAAAGACAAACATCGACGATGACGATTTTGACTATGACAAGTATATGTCCGACATCGACAAAATGCTCGACGATTTGGACGATGAAAAAACTGAATATGATTATTAAAAATACCGGGCAACCTCTGAAAGGTTGTCCGGTTTATTATTACAATGCATCCGCTTTGTATGCGTAAATCATTGACACCTGTATTCTCAAATGCTATACTAAAAGTATATTAAGTTCATAAAAAACAATGAGATATGGGGAGGCGATCATATTGACACACAATATTAAAACCAAAACCGATAAACGCATCGTTTCCCTTTTTCTCACTATTATAATAGCTGTATCCTTTATCATTCCTTCGTCTGTGACCGCTTTGGCTGAGGAAACATCCCCCGTTAGGATCGTAACGGAATCTCTCGGCAACCACGTTTCTATACACAGCGATTTGCAGGAGCAGTACCTGAACGGACCGCTTCAGGATATTGCAAGCTACGCTGACGGTACCGAAGAACTCAGCAGACCGGCAAATATCACGCTTTCTTGGAATACTGAAATCGACGAAACATACGCCGCAGAAAACGGAGTTTCGGCTGACGGATGTAATTATGAGCTGTATTTCGGAAAATCAGACGATTTTTCCGACGCTAAGGTATATTATACCGCCGAAACATCATATCAGGTCACGAATCTGGAACTGAATACGACATACTATTGGAAAGTCGGATCCGAGATCGGAGGCGAGCGTTACGAAAGCGAGGCATCCTCCTTTACGACCGAGCGAAACGGTCCGCGCAACCTCTATGTGAGCGGCATTACAAATGTGCGCGATATCGGCGGGTACACGACCCTAAACGGCGATACCGTAAAGCAGGGACGGATCATACGCTGCGGGAAGCTGCATAACAGCGACGGAAGCCAAAGGATCAACGCAAAAGGTATTACCGAAATGAGGGAAAACCTCGGTATTAAATCCGAAATAGAGCTTCGCAAAGTATCAAACAACGAGTACGGCGGTGTAAGCGGCAGTGTGCTCGGAGATGATGTAAATTATTATCTTTTACCGATGCACTATTCGGGCAATATGTTTGAAGGCACATTTGATGAAGACAACATCGGCTCGCTTCGCGGTGTATTTGAAGTGCTTTCAAAGGAAGAGAATTACCCCGTTATTTTCCACTGCGCGATCGGAACAGACCGCACGGGAATGGTCGCGTATTGCATTGAGGCATTGCTCGGTATGAGCGAGACGGATATTATCCGCGATTACCTCTATTCTAATTTTGGCAAAATCGGCGGTTCACGCTCCGTTTCAACTATCCGTTCAAAATATCCGAAATTCATCAAGAATTATGACGGAAAGACCCTGCAGGAAAAGACATACAATTTTTTGAACGAATATGTCGGCGTCCCGACCGAACAGCTCGACGCCGTTATCAGGCTCAACCTTATTCCGCGTGACGATACCCTGCGCGGTGAGCCCATCTCCTCTCCAGAGGATTTCCTCTCAATGAAAGACGACGGCAATTACTATCTCGCGAATGATATTTCCCTTTCGTCCGGATATGCTTCGCAGTTTTTCGGTACGCTTGACGGAAACGGCCACACCGTAACGACCTCTCAGCCGATGTTTAAAAACCTGAGCGGCGTGGTTAAGAATCTGTCTATCCGCGGCAGCATTTCTTCCTCGGACGGAAGGATAGGAGCCTTAGCGTATGAAGGCTCGCGCCTCACGTGTATAAATATTAATAACTATGCCGATGTTTCCGTAACAGGTAAGTATTACGCCGCCGGACTCGTGGGGCACTCTACCGCGTGGGCGTCGTTTATTGACTGTGAAAACTATGGAAATATCAACTCGGCGTATCACGCTGCGGGAATAGTTTGTAGAACGACCGGAGAACTGACGCTTTCAAACTGCAAAAATAACGGCAGAATCACCGCTGCTCCCGCGTCGGTTTCGTACTATGCGGGCGGTATGGTAGCAAAATCCGGCGGTTCCGTAATGATGCAGAACTGCCAAAACAGCGGAGAGGTGACAACGTCGGCGAAATACGTCGGCGGTCTCGGTGGTTATCTCGACACGGATGACGTAATGAAAACATTGCTTTCCTGCGAGAACAGCGGCAATGTTATTTGCGGAGGCAAAAACGCTCAGGAGCTTTCGTATGCCGGAGGCGTTGTCGGCTTTATGAAAGGCGGTAGGTCATACTGTACCCTTTCGCATTGCAGCAATTCCGGTGAGATCATATCCTATGCAGGCGGCAAGACGATCCTTTGCGGTATCTGCGGATATGTCAGTTCCGAGACTATGGTGATCGCCCATTGCTCGAACACCGGCAGCGAATTGTCGCCGAACGCCGAGGAGAGTACTTGCTACCATTTGTATTACAATCCAACAGAACCGGAAGCCAAGTATATCCACGATAACGATCCTTGGAAATATGACAATGTTTCGTTTACGATCGAAGGAAAAGGAACATTTAATATCCCTCACGAAATGACATTTGGCGAGTGGATCATGACAGGCGGATCTTCGACCGGCAATAATGCGGTCTGGGTTTCTCCCGTGACGGGATTGACCGAAAAACAGATCAGCGAAAATCCCGCGTTTTCAGGCGTATGGAGCTTTTTCCGCGATGATGTACAAGGGCAGCTCTATACCGAGATCCCTTCGCACCGCGACAACAAAGGCAATGTTATCCTGCCCGAGAAAGCGCTTTTGAACCCTGACGGTTCACCGCTCACGGTATCCGATGTGATAACGCCGAATTTTGAATATATGAATATGAATGATCCGACCCTTGACGGTGAAATCACTATCAGCGATGTGACTGCCATTCAGCGCCACCTTACCGAATTGGAAAAGATTCCGGACGAAAATCTTGATTTAGTCGACACTAACGGCGACGATGTGATCAATATAATTGACGCAACCCATCTGCAAAAATATATTGCAGGATTTGACGGCATTGTTTTAAGGTAAAATGATACAGGCTGACCAAAACGGTCAGCCTGTTTTTCTATACGCAATATAAATTTGTGTCCCACGCGGGGATGTACGGATGGTGACGCAGGTAGATTTTGTAATCGGGGTTTAGCTTTTTTATCAAAAGCGGCAATTTAAAAATATCCTCAAAACGGTGGTACGCTGAGAAATTAAGCTTTGGCTTGTTATTTTTCAGCGTATTTTTCATACCCAAAAGCGTATCAAAATCGGCGCCCTCAACGTCCGCCTTTATATAGCTCGCAGCGGTACCGCAGAGGATCGTGTCGACCGTAACCACATGGGTTTTTACGCCGCTGTCGGCGATCGCGCTGTTGCGCCCCACCTTGTTGTTGAATTCAAGAACTGTATTGCTGCTGTACGCACCGAGCTGCCAAAGCTCGGTTTTGGGAATATCGGAGCAGTGAGCCTTTAGCTTTTCAAAATTTTTGGCGTTTGGTTCGAGCGCGATGATTTTTCTGTAGCTGCCGTTTGCGTAGTTCAAAAACTCGTCGATAGTGTCACCGTTGTACGCGCCGAGGTCGACATAGACCTCGTTGCCGCCGAGCTTTAAAATACTGTTAAACGCCTCATCTTTGCCGGTTGTGATCTCGTCGAGCAAATGCAGCTCGCCTGTGCGGTAAAAGCTCAAAATATTTTTATAAACCGATTTTGACTGCTCATCGGCAAGCAAAGAATACGCAGCTTCCATATTCTCAGCGTATTTGTCAATAAACTCATCATCAAACAATACATCGCCGAAAACCGGCACACTGGGCACAAGGGTTTTGTGCCTTTGAGCTACTCTCTTTATTGTTTCCATAACATCGGGCAGTTGGCTTGCAAAGCAGAGAGCCACGGTAAAATCCCCGAGCGCCGCCTCAAGCTCACTGAGCTTTTTTACCTTGAAGCCGCAAAAGCTCTGACCGCGGACGAATTCATCGCTCGCCATAACACCGGCGGCTTGTATATTAAATTTTTCAAAGGCTTTGAGCACCTTGTCCGCCCCGTCGCCCATTCCGTAAAGCACTATGGGCTTGCCGCTGTTTTTAAGCGACTCCCATACGCACGGCTGTTTTTTTATAAAATCGATCATTTTAAAATCTCCGTATAAAGAAAAACGCCCACCCTACTGGGTGGACACTTTCGCAGTGTTGGCATCTTCCTATTTTCCCGGGCCGTCGCCAGCCAAGTATTTTCGGCACTATAGGGCTTAACTTCTGTGTTCGGTATGGGAACAGGTGGACCCCCTACGTCATCAACACCAACTCGTTCTGTTTGGAACAGTAGCTATTATACTACAACGATTTCGATTTGTCAACACCTTTTTTCGGTTTTTCTTTCTATCTGCCAAAAAGTCAGTGTTTATCGCAAAACTTTACATAATTGCGCAAAAAATAACCGCCGAAAAACGACGGTTATTGATACTATATTGCTGTTTTAGGGAGTGATTTCCTCTTCCTTTTTGTCGATAAGACATTCTACGAGAACAGCCTTTTGAGCGTGGAGACGGTTCTCCGCTTCCTCAAAGATCTCGTCGGCGTGAGCCTCGAATACCTCGGCGGTGATCTCCTCTCCGCGGTGAGCCGGCAGACAGTGGAGAACCATACAGCCTTCGTTTGTAACGCTCATCAAATCATCGTTGACCTGATAGCCCTCAAACGCCGCCTCGCGGATCTTCTTCTCTTCCTCCTGACCCATAGAAGCCCAAACGTCGGTGTAGACAACGTCGGCGTTTTTAGCCGCTTCCTTGGGGTCGTGAACGATCTCGAATTTATCGCCGAAGCTCTTGCCGAATTCAAGAATATGCTCGGGCGGCATATATCCCTCGGGACAAGCGGCAGAAAAGCTCATTCCCGTGCGCAATGCGCCGACGATAAGAGAATTCATCATATTGTTGCCGTCACCGATAAAGCACATCTTCAAGCCCTCGAGCTTGCCCTTAAACTCGCGGATAGTCATAAGGTCTGCGAGCACCTGACAGGGGTGGCAGTAGTCTGTAAGTCCGTTGATGATCGGGATCGAGCCGTACTCTGCAAGAGCCTCTACCTCGCTCTGCTCAAAGGTGCGGATCATAATAGCGTCAATAAAACGCGAGAGCACGCGCGCGGTATCCTGAACGGGCTCTCCCCTGCCGATCTGCAAATCATTTGACGACAGGAAAAGCGGATATCCGCCGAGCTGGGTCATACCGACCTCAAAGGATACGCGGGTACGGGTGCTGGATTTTTCAAAAATCATACCGAGGGTCTTGCCCTTGAGCAGCTTGTGCTCAATGCCGTGCTTCTGCTCGTATTTGAGCTGATCGGCAAGGTTAAGGGAGTGTACGATCTCCTCGGTTGACCAATCTTCAAGTTTTAACAGATGTTTCATTTTTATATCTCCTTTAGCGTTTTTTCTAATATGCTTACCGCCTCGTTTATTTCTTCCTCTGTGATAGTCAGCGGAGGAAGCATTCTGAGCAAGTCCTTGGCGGTGATTATCAAAAGTCCGTTTTCTACGCATTTGAGCGCGGCGTCGTGGGCGTCGCCGTCGATCTCAACACCGACCATCAACCCCATTCTGCGGACATTTTTTACTTCTTTTATTTTTCTGAGCTTTGCTTCAAGGTAAGCTCCCTTTTTCTCGACTGAATCGAGGAACTTTTCGTCTGCAATCTTATCTATCACATAATTCGCGCCCGCGCAGACAACGGGATTCGCGCCGAATGTGCTGCCGTGGCTTGAAGGCCCCATAACATCATTGAGCTTTTCCGAGCAAAGGCAAACGCCGATCGGCAGCCCGCCGCCCAAGCCCTTTGCGGACGTTACAAGGTCGGGCACAAAATCGTAGTTTTGGAAGGCGTACAGCTTTCCTGTCCTGCCGATTCCTGTTTGGACTTCGTCGCAGATAACAAGAATATCATACTCGGCGCAAAATGCCGCGAGCTCCTTTACATAATCTTTATCGAGGATATTGACTCCGCCCTCGCCCTGGATAACTTCGAGCATTACGGCGCAGGTTTTGTCTGTCACTGCTTCCTTTAAGGCGTTTATGTCATTCGCCTTGACGTACTTGAACCCGCCCGTGAACGGGAAAAAGTAGTTGTGAAAAACATCCTGACCCGTCGCGGAAAGGGTGGTCACTGTTCTGCCGTGGAAGGAGTCGCGCAGGGTGATTATCTCGTTCCTGCCCTCCCCGTATTTGTCAAAGCTGTATTTGCGGGCGATTTTTATCGCGCACTCGTTCGCCTCGGCGCCGCTGTTGCCGAAGCAGACCTTTGAAAGCCCCGAAAGCGTGCATAGTTTTTCGGCGAGGTCAGCCGCCTGATCGCAGTAGTAGTAGTTTGACATATGCTGGATCGCCGCAGCCTGATCCGATACCGCCTTTACCCAGCCGTCGTCGCAGTAGCCGAGGCTGTTTACGCCGATACCCGAGCTAACATCGATATACCGCTTGCCGTCCTCGTCATAAGCGGTCACGCCCTTGCCTTTTTTTAGGGCGACATCGTACCTGCCGTAGGTGTGCATTATGTATTTTAAGTCTTTTTCCTTGGTGTTCATATTCATCGCTTCAATCTATATTATTATACGAAAAATCAAAAAGGTCGTCGCGTCTTTCAAAGCCGAAGTCGCTCCAGAATTTTTGACCCGCCTCGTTTGTACGGTAACAGAAAATATGAGTCTTTTCGATGCCGTCTTCGGTAATTTTTTCGATCGCCTTTTGTGCGAGCTTATGCCCGATATGCCTTCTTCTGTATTCGGGCAACACCGCCATATGGTGAATGGATCCGCGCCTGCCGTCGTGACCCGCAAGCACCGTGCCGACGATTTTTCCGTCTATCACGGCAACCTGGCTCATTCCCTTATTGCGGTTAAGATAACGCTCAATTTGGCCGCGCTCGTCAGCCTTTGACAGCGCGCGTTTTGAGGTGATTTGCCACATTGCGAAAACCTCGTCGTAATCGCCTATGGTCATTGGACGAATTGTCATATACCTAATCCTTTTTAAGGCAATACCGCATAATTCAGGCGTGCGGATTGCGTAGTCAGATTTTTTGTCAGGGTGCACAAATAATCGGCTTGCATACTGACGTATGGATGCCGATTTTTGGGCAGTCTGACAGAATAATATGCAAACAAGGCGTGCGCCGCGAATTGTGCGGTGTTGCCTTAAAGTTGATAGAACATTGTGCCGATACCCTCGTCGCTGAACAGCTCGAGCAAAATCGAGTGCTCGATCCTGCCGTCGATGATATGCGCGCGGTTGACGCCGTTGCGCACCGCCTCAACACAACAGTCGATTTTGGGGATCATTCCGCCCTTGATTATTCCGTCGCGCTTGAGCATCGGAACTTCGCTGACATTAACCACGGGGATAAGTGAATCCTCATCCTCAACATCCTTGAGAAGTCCGCGGATATCGGTCATCAAAATCAGCTTTTTCGCTCTTAGCTTCGCGGCGATCTGAGCTGCCGCGAGGTCGGCGTTGATGTTGTAGACCTTGCCGTCAAAGCCGTCCGCTACCGTAGCCACGATCGGGATATAACCGTCCTTCATAGCCATAATCAGGGGATCGGGGTTTACGTCGCGAATCTCGCCGACATAGCCGAGGTCGTGAGCGGAAGCCATTTTGTCAGCCATCAAAAGTCTGCCGTCGAGTCCGCACATACCAAGCGCCTTGCCGCCGTGCTGTTCGAGGTGCTGAACAAGGCTCTTGTTCACCTTGCCCGCGAGTACCATTTGAACGATGTCGATCGTCTCCTGATCGGTGACTCTCATTCCGTCCTTAAACTCGCTTTTTTTGCCGACCGCGTCAAGCATAGAGTTGATCTCGGGGCCGCCGCCGTGAACCAGCACAACGCTGATACCGACAAGCTGCATAAGCACCAGATCGCTCATTACGGCGGATTTGAGCTTCTCGTTTATCATAGCGTTGCCGCCGTATTTAACAACGATAGTCTCTCCCGCGAATTTTTTTATGTAAGGCATCGCCTGAATCAGTATTTTTGCCCTTTTTGCATTGTCCATTTTGTGCTCCTCTATACTTACCAAATATTTAACGAATCCATTTCCCACCTGACCGGATTATTATCTATATATTCATATATTTTATAATAATCTTTTTCATCCCTGACTATATGGTCATAGAAAGATTTTTGCCAAATTGATTTGCCGACCTTTTTGGTAACAGCACCTTTTAGGTGTTGAATAACTTGAGAAATATCGGGTGTAGGGGCGTGCATTGCACGCCCGCGCTCGTCAGCGCAAACCATCAAAAGCAAATGAATGTGGTTAGGCATAACCACATAATTATCAACAGTGACACACGAATATCGTTTTGGTATTTCTGCAATCATTTCATCAATAATCTTACCAATGTATGAAAGATCTACTTCTGCCTGCGGGCGAGCAATGCTCGCCCCTACATTCCAAAACAGCCATTGTTTATCTTTTGAACAAATCGTAATGAAATACGCACCGTTTTGTGAATAATCATAGTTTTCAAGTCTGTTCCTTTTGCGAACAGGTTTTTTATGTTCTGTAATCACCATTTATCTTAACATAATCATATGTCAAATCGCAGCCGTATGCCTCGGCGGTACCTGTGCCGTCCGCTAAATTTATTATGATATCGATCTCGTTTTCGAGCAGGATCTCCTTTGCCTTGTCCTCGTCAAAAGCTAAGCCGTAGCCGTCCTTGCAGACCAAAATTTCTCCCTTTGCGGATTTATATGACACATCGATTTTGCCGGTATCTACCTCTGCGCCGCTGTAGCCGATCGCGCACAAGATCCTGCCGCAGTTCGCGTCCGCGCCGAACATAGCCGCCTTTACAAGGCTCGAGCAAATGACGCTCTTTGCGATGATCTTTGCCGCCGCTTCGTCCTTTGCGCCGTTGACCATGCAGATAACGAGCTTTGACGCGCCCTCGCCGTCTGAGGCGAGTTTCTTTGCTACGTTTTTGAACGCCGCCGTCAGCGCCTCGGTAAAGAGATAATAGTTATCGTTTTTCTCGGTGATCTCCGTATTTCCGGCAAGTCCGGAAGCCATTATCGCAAGCGTGTCGTTCGTTGAGGTGTCGCCGTCCACGCTCACCATATTGTAGCTTACATCCGCCGCTTCTACAAGGGCTTCTCTGAGCATTTCCGCCGAGATCGCCGCGTCGGTCGTGACGAACGACAATGTTGTGCCCATATTGATGTGGATCATACCGCTGCCCTTGGCGATACCGCCTATGGTAACCGTTTTGCCGTCGAGCGTGAGCTGAACCGCCCACTCTTTTTTGACGGTATCGGTCGTCATTATTGCCTCGGCGGCGTTTGTTCCGCCGTCACGGCTGAGGATATTTTTCAACTCTTCAACGCCCTTTTGTATCGGCTCGATCGGCAACGCCTGACCGATAACACCCGTTGAGGCAACGATCACATCGTCCTCGTTGACTCCGAGAGCTTCTGACGCTAATGCGCACATAGCCTCCGCCTTTTCGTATCCGTCGGGATTGCAGGCATTGGCGTTGCCGGAGTTGACGATCACCGCCTGCGCCTTGCCGTTTGCAAGGTGCTTTTGAGTCACATATATCGTATCCGATTTGACCAGATTCTTTGTAAAGATCGCCGCGGCAGTGCACTGCTTTTCGCAGTAGATCATCGCGAGGTCGCGCTTGCCGTTTGAGGGCAGAAGCGGCTCGTTTTTTTGAGCCGCCTGAGTCACGCTGCCATATGCTTTAACTCCGGCGCAAACCCCGTTCGCGGTAAAGCCCAAAGGCGTTGTTACAGAACCTTCTATGAAGGAGTATTTATTCATAATTCTTTCCTTTTTCACAATTTATAAACGCGCCGTTTATCAACATATAAAATCAAGACAAACGTAATAATAGGCGCATCGGATGCAACGTCACGTTGCTAAAATGCGGGAGGCATTATGACCAGCCCTGTTTTTTCATCAAGTCCGAAAATAATATTCATATTCTGGATAGCCTGACCCGCGGCGCCCTTGACCATATTGTCGATCGCCGCGCAGGCTACAAGCTTCTTCGCTCGCTTATCGTGGTGGAGCGAAATATCGCAGAAGTTTGAATATCTAACGTTGTGGATATCCGCGCACTTGCCGTCATCGAGGAGCCTGATAAAGAACTCATCCTTATAGTAATCCTCGTAAGCCTTTTTGATATTTTCAAAGCTTACGCCGTCCTTGATGTCGGCGTAAACCGTCGCCAAAATACCCCTGTTTACGGGCAGAAGATGCGGAACGAATGTGATGGTAACATCTTCTCCGCTGAGCTTTGACAAGGTCTGCTCGATCTCGGGAGTGTGGCGGTGAGAAGCTACCTTGTAGGCGTGGAAGCCCTCGTTGAGCTCGGGGAAGTGGCTGCCCTGGTTAGGCTTTCTGCCCGCGCCGGTCACACCGCTTTTGCAGTCGCAGATTATTCCCTTTGTGCTGATCAAGCCGTTAGCGATAGCCGGAGCGATCGCCAAGGGCGAACAGGTCGTGTAACAGCCGGGGTTTGCGATAAGGCGCTTGCCCTTGATCTGCTCCCTGAAAAACTCGGGCAGACCGTAAACGCTGTGCTTGTGGAGCTCCTTGTCAAGGAAGGTTCCGCCGTACCACTCGGTGTACTCCTCCTCGCTCTCAAGGCGGAAATCCGCGCCGAGGTCTATAAACGCCTTGCCTGCCACAATGCATTTTTCCGCAAGCTCCTGAGAAAGTCCATGCGGAAGAGCGGCAAAGATAACGTCGCTCTTTTCGATAACTTCGCCCTGGGTCTTGCAAATCATATCGTTTAAGAATTTGTAGGACGGGTAAACGTCGCTGAGCGCCTGACCCTCAAACGAAACCGAGCTGATCGCCGCGATCTCCGCCTGCGGGTGAGCATACAAAAGCCTTACCAGCTCAGCGCCCGCGTAACCCGTTGCGCCTACGATTCCTGCTTTTATCATTTTATCATCACCTATAATAATGTTTATCTTTAATCCAACTAATTGGATTCCCTTCTATATATTCTCTGATTTCATTTAAATCTTGTTCACACCTGACTACATGTTCATAATAACTTCTTTGCCAAACTCGACCATCAAACGGCTTTAACATTCCGCTCTTTACCATTTTGATGTATTCATTAGTCGTCTGTGTTTTAAACCACTGGATAACCGTTTGTAGGGGCGGACCCGTGTGTCCGCCCGCTTGTGCGCACTTAAAGATTATAAAGTGAATGTGGTTAGGCATTACGCAGTGGTAATCAAGTATTATATTATCAAACTTTTGCTCCAAAGAATATAGTTTCTGTAAAACCATACGCCCGGCTATGTTCGGGCGGACACATGGGTCCGCCCCTACGATATCAATATCAGCTAACAGATTTGCCTTGTTATGCGTACAAACAGTAACAAAGTACGCTCCGTTTTCTGAATAATCGTAATTCTTAAGACGTAATTGCTTTCGTTTTGGAAGTCTTTTCATCTGCGCTGTGATACGCAGTTTTCAAGCGAGATCGCGTTGTAAACATCATCGCTAAACACATCGCAGACCGCTTTGTACTCCTCGATCGGGAGATTCTCAAGATCCGTGCCGAGCTCAATGCATCTTGCGACAAGCTCGCCGGTAGCCTTGTACGCGTCGCGGAAGGGCACGCCGTTTTTGGTGAGCCAATCGGCGCAGTCGGTAGCGTTGATAAATCCGCCGGCGGCCGCTTTGCGCATATTTGTCGGGATAACGCGCATTGTATCGAGCATAGGAGTGAACGCCGTCAGGCACATCTTTACGGTGTCGACCGCGTCAAAGATCGCCTCTTTGTCCTCTTGCATATCCTTGTTGTACGCAAGCGCGATTCCCTTCATAACGGTGAGCAGGGTCATTGTGTCGCCGAACACGCGTCCGCTCTTGCCGCGAACAAGCTCCGCAATATCGGGATTCTTTTTCTGCGGCATAATCGACGAACCGGTTGAAAACGCATCGTCGAGCTCAACAAACTTGAACTCCCAGCTGCACCACATAATGATCTCCTCGGAAAAACGGCTTAGGTGCACCATAATTATCGAGAGGATAGACGCAAGCTCTATGCAGTAGTCACGGTCGGATACACCGTCGAGCGAGTTGTTTGTAACTCTGTCAAAGCCGAGCAGATCGGCTGTAAATGTTCTGTCGATCGGATATGTCGTTCCTGCCAACGCGCAGGAGCCGAGCGGCATTTCGTCCATTCTGTCAAGGCAGTCGTCCAAACGCGAAACATCCCTGAGAAGCATTTCGGCGTAAGCCAAAAGATGGTGACCAAAGGTTATGGGCTGCGCCCTTTGAAGGTGGGTGTAGCCGGGCATTACCGTGTCGCTGTACTTATCTGCCTTGTCGGCGATGACCTTTATAAGGTCAACCACAAGCTTTTCTATGTTGACGATCTCTTTTTTCAAGTAGAGTTTAATATCAAGAGCGACTTGGTCGTTACGGCTTCTGGATGTATGCAAACGCTTGCCGTTGTCGCCGATACGCTTCGTCAACTCGCCCTCGATAAAGGTGTGGATATCCTCCGCCTCCATATCGATTTTCAGCTTTCCGCTGTCAATATCGGCAAGGATCCCACTGAGGCCCTTAATGATTTCCCGAGAGCTTTCCTCGCTGATGATCCCGCACTTGCCGAGCATAGTCGCGTGGGCGATGCTGCCCTCGATATCCTCGCGATACATACGGCTGTCAAACGGGATCGAGCTGTTAAAATCGTTTGTTGTTTTTGATAATTCCTTTTTAAATCTGCCTTTCCAAAGCTGCATATTTCACTACCTCATAACTAACCTGTATAAAACACTTTATGGGCAGGGGTATTTCACCCTGCCCGAATGATTAATCTTGATTATTTTATAAGACCTTTTTTAGCGCGAACCTTGATCGGAAGTCCGAAGAGGTTGATGAATCCGGCGCTGTCGTTCTGGTTGTAAACCTCGTCCTCGTCAAAGGTCGCGATCTCCTCATCATAGAGCGAGTAGGGGCTTGTAACGCCGGCGTCGATGATGTTGCCCTTGTAGAGCTTGAGCTTGACGTCGCCTGTTACATACTCCTGAGTGCTGTCAACGAAAGCCGACATAGCCTCGCGCAGAGGTGTGTACCACTTTCCGTCATATACAAGATCAGCAAAGGTGTTCGCGAGGTTCTTCTTGTAGTGGAGAGTGTCCTTGTCAAGGCAGATCTCCTCGAGCTTGTCGTGAGCCGCATAGAGGATCGTGCCGCCGGGAGTCTCATAAACTCCGCGCGCCTTCATACCTACAAGGCGGTTTTCTACGATGTCGGTGATACCAACGCCGTTGCGTCCGCCGATCTCGTTGAGCTTTTCGATGAGCTCTACCGAACCTACAGCCTCGCCGTTGAGTTTTACGGGGATACCCTTTTCAAACGAAAGTGTAACATACTCCGGCTTGTCGGGTGCCTGCTCGGGAGATACGCCCATCTCAAGGAAGCCTTCCTTGTTGTACATGGGCTCGTTTGCGGGATCCTCAAGGTCAAGTCCCTCGTGGCTGAGGTGCCAGAGGTTTTTATCCTTTGAATAGTTTGTCTCTCTGTTTATCTTGAGCGGA
>CADBXH010000054.1 GCA_902798605.1 uncultured Ruminococcus sp.
GGGGCAAAAAATAACGGGTGTTTTCGCACCCGTGCCTTAATAGTGCGAATAACATTATACATCAACCCGCTCCCTTTGTCAACAGTTTTTTTGAAATTTTAAATTAATTTTTTTATATCCTCTATTTCCTCTTGTACAGCAGACAAACGTTTTTTTATTTCTTCATTTTCTTTGACATCAATATTCAATCGTCCAACCAAATAATCAATGCTTACGTGAAAAAAATCCGCAAGCTTGATCAAGGCAAAACTATCCGGATTTGTTTTACCTGTTTCATAATTTGATAATGTTTTTTGGTCTATTCCCGTTGCCTTGGCAACGTCTATTTGCCGTAAATCCATATCTTCTCTCAAATCTCTGATTCTAAGCATACCAATAATCGCCTCCTGCAATTATCGTACTATTATTTTACTAAAATATATTGACACACTAATATATTCCTTATATAATTAGTTTTACTAATATATTAGTATGATTTCTGTTTGGGATAATATTTTAGTAGGAGATGTTTATTGTGTTATCCAATCGAGTTAAGAAATTTGATGTTAAATCCTTTTTGTTATTGCTGCTATTTAATATTCTGGCTTTGCTTCCGCTGATTTGTTTTGCGTTTCAACATTTCAGCATTGACAGTTATGGAATGATTGATAATTACGATTCCCATTGCCTATGGTGGATCGGATGCTTTCGCTACTTTGGTTCTTTAGTAAGTAAAATATGGTTTATGATTGGGAATGACCCGGTTATAAATCCAATTCTTGATGTTATTTGTTATATTGTTATAGTCGGGATATCTTCTGCCAGTTTGTCTTTTTTCATTTATAAAAAACTTGATCATAAATCCATTTCCAGTTTATTAATTGTTAATACATCTGCTCTAATCACTCTCATTAACCCTTGGTTTTCTGATATGCTTACATTCCCCGAA
This sequence comes from uncultured Ruminococcus sp., assembly GCA_902798605.1. Next base: position 929 of record CADBXH010000054.1, read on the forward strand.
TGTATTTTTGCAACTACAATTGGAGTTATGTTTTGTATTTCAAGTTTGATTATATTCAGCAGTATAAAGAATAAAGCAATCAAATATCTAATATCCGGATTTATGCTTATTTGTTCAACAGCTGTATTGCAACAGTTTTTTGTCGTCTTTATTATATACTTGTTCTTATTAACTTCGATTGAAACAATAAACAACAATCAAACCACAAAACAACTTTGTATTAAATACCTCTCTCTTATTATCTACTTAATTTCCTGTGCAACTCTTTATTTTGTTATTGGAATAGGTTTACAAAAGCTCTTTGATATTTCTCCCAATTCCAGAGTCGCGCTCAACCTTGAGTCCATAATAAACAATCTAAAATACTTTGCCTTTAATCAGCATAGCTACCTTAAAGGAAGGGGATTCTTTAACACGGAAATACTAACCGTATGCTATTTGGTAGTAATTGCGATTTGGATTATTTCCTTTGTTTATTATATAAAAAAGCATAAATTTAACGCTAAAGCTGTATTTTTGCTTATTAGTTATATTGCGGCATATGCGTCATCATTCGGTATGGGACTGATTTCGACCTCCCGCTCCCACCGTACTATGTTCGGCTTATTCTCCGTATTTGCATTGTTTTCAATAGGTTCGATCCTGTTGATGAACAATAAAATAACAAAGCGGATCCTTTGCGTTGTATTATTAGTAGTATATGGACTAAGCGTTTTTAAAACAGTTGAAATGTCGATCGATCAATACAAAGGCAACACTACTGAAAAAGTATATGCAAATCTGTATTTATCAGAGATAAATGCATACGAAAAGTCAACAGGAAACACTGTTAAAAACATTGAAATATGCACGGACAAACATTGCGATACAACAAAAGGCGAAAGCGCATTAACAGTAAGATACGCCTTTGAACCGTTAATGAAGTATATTTCAAATAGAGATTTTATTGTAAAAGACCTCACTGATAATCAAATCAAAAAGGAATTTGAAAGCAATGACTGGAATGAATACAATCCTAATGAACAAATGATATTTAACGGCGATACACTTTACTTGTGTGTTTACTAACTTATTAATGTCGTTAGTAATTACATCATTTTGCTTGATCCGGCGGGCTTGCAATGCAAGCCCCTACATCTGTTGAGGTCAGCTTTTTCTCTCCGCATTGTTCAGCTTATTTCAACGTACAGCTTGCGGGCGGACACACGGGTCCGCCCCTACGTTTATATAAACTATTTTCCTAAAAGCCTTGACATTACAAAGTCTTGTGTATATAATATGTATAATAACAAAATAACCCCTGAAAAACTGTGACGGGAATAAGATATAAGCTTGCAAGCAAAGAGAGCCGGCGGGTGGTGTAAGACCGGCGTGAGAGCTTATATGGATAGCTCATCCCTGAGTTTTCCGCGTGAATCTTTTAGCGCGGAACGCGTGACTGCGTTACCGGTCAGGACTTTGTTGGAAGTCTGTGAGGGCTGTACGGCGACGTGCGGCTGAATTTGGGTGGTATCACGGAATTATTTCGTCCCTTAATCAACTATGTTGTTTTGGGGGCTTTTTTTGTTATATATGTATTATATATGGAGGCAATAAAAATGAAACCGTCTTATCAAAAGTACATTCCGTTCAAGCAAATCGACATTCCCGACAGGACCTGGCCGAACAAAGTTATCGACCACGCTCCGATCTGGTGCAGCGTTGATCTCCGCGACGGCAACCAGGCTCTTGTTGATCCGATGAATCTCGAGGAAAAGCTGGAGTTCTTCCACGCGCTTTGCGATATGGGCTTTAAGGAGATCGAGATCGGATTCCCGAGCGCGTCGGAGACCGAGTATGAGATCTGCCGCGAGCTGATCGAAAACAACCATATCCCCGACGACGTTACGATCCAAGTCCTTGTCCAGGCGCGCGAGCACCTTATCAAAAAGACCTTTGAGGCTATCAAGGGCGCGAAAAACGTTATCGTTCACTTTTACAATTCGACCTCGACCTTGCAGAGAAAGGTCGTTTTCAAGACCGATATGCAGGGCGTTATCGACATCGCCGTTGACGGCGCCAAGCTCATCAAAAAGCTCACCGACGAATACGAGGGCGACACGAACATCCGCTTTGAGTATTCGCCCGAGAGCTTCAGCGGCACCGAAATGGACAACGCCGTTGAAATCTGCGACAGGGTCATCGAGGCGCTCGGCTCTACCAAGGAAAATCCCGTTATCCTCAACCTGCCCAACACCGTTGAGATGTGCACACCGAACACCTTTGCGGATCAGATCGAATACTTTATCCGTCACCTGAATCACCGCGAGGCGGCGATAATCAGCGTTCATCCCCACAATGACCGCGGCTGCGGCGTGGCTGCAGGCGAGCTTGCTATGCTCGCGGGAGCCGAGAGAGTTGAGGGCACATTGTTCGGCAACGGCGAGAGAACCGGTAATATGGACATCGTCACAATGGGACTTAATATGTATACCCAGGGCGTCGATCCCGAGCTCGACTTCTCTAACCTGCCGAAGCTCAGGGATATTTATGAGCGCTGCACGGGTATGAAGATCGACCCGCGCCAGCCGTATATCGGCGAGCTGGTATTCACCGCTTTCTCGGGCTCTCACCAAGACGCTATCAACAAGGGTCATCAGTATATGAAGGACAGCGGTACCGAGTACTGGGAGATCCCCTACCTCCCCATCGACCCCGCGGATGTAGGCAGAGAGTACGAGCCGATCATCAGGATCAATTCGCAGTCCGGCAAGGGCGGCGCGGCGTTCGTTATGAGCAACACCTTCGGCTTTGATCTGCCCAAGCGTATGCACCCCGAATTCTCCGCGCTTGTTCAGGCAAAGTGCGAGGAGCTCGGCCGCGAGCTTGTTCCCAAGGAGCTGTACGAGGTGTTTGAGAAGAATTACATCACCAACCCGATGAAATACAGGCTCAAGAGCAGGAAGATATATGAGGAGAGCGACAACGGCGTCGACTACGTTCACTTTAGGGGCATTATGAAAATCGGCAGCGATGTTGAGGTCAAGCTCAAGGGCACGGGCAACGGCCCGATCGACGCTTTCTTTAACGCGCTAAAGAAGGTCGGACTCGACAAATACGAGTTCATCAACTACAGCCAGCACGCTATCTCTCAGGGCTCTGACTCAAAGGCGGTATCGTATATCGAGCTCAAAAAGCCCGACGGAAATAACATCTTCGGCATCGGCATTGATTCCAATGTCAACGTGGCATCTGTGCTTGGTGTGTTGAACGCGATCAATCGCGCGGAAGCGTAATGCGATTGACAATTGACAATTAACAATTAACGATTAACAGCGGCGTTCCGGTTATTTTCGGAACGCCGATTATTTTTCAAAAGCAAAACGGTTGTATCAAAGTGGCTCTGATACAACCGTTTTTTTAGTTTAGTAACTACGCTGTTGCGTGATTACTTCATGCTGTTTTCGTAAGACTCGATCATCTTTTTAACCATCTGTCCGCCGACAGAACCTGCCTGGATCTGGTTGCTGTTATAATTTGACATCGTTTTTTCTCCTTGTCTATCTATATTAAGCGGCGGATCAACCTCTTGATTTATCGCCGCATTAGTAGTGTTAGGAGAAATGCGTTTTTTATGATTTGAAAATTTTGTTATTTATTTTAATTCCGGTTTGCCTCCCAGATCAGCTCCTCGAGGGTGTTGTAGAGGTGCTGCGGTTCTACCGGCTTTGATAGGTGGGCGTTCATACCGACCTGGAGAGAACGCTGAACGTCCTCGTCAAAGGCGTTGGCGGTCATCGCGATGATCGGCACCTTTTTGGCGTCGGGGCGATCAAGCGCGCGGATATTTTGGGTGGCTTCAAGTCCGTCCATCTCGGGCATACGCACATCCATCAAAACGGCGTCGTAATAGTCCGGCTCGCTTTTTTCAAACATCTCGACGGCTATTTTGCCGTTTTCGGCGTGGTCGATTAACGCTTCCTTTTTGAGCATAAGCTGCTTCATTATCTCGGCGTTGATGAAAACATCCTCCGCCATAAGTATGCGCTTGCCTTTTAGATCGACAACCACGCTGTTGTTTATCAGGTTTATGTTATTTTTGCGCGCGACACGCTCAAACTCGCTCATCACGTCCGCCGCGTTGGTCGGCTTGAGCAAAAAGCTGTCTGCGCCGCACGCGACCGCCTCTTCCATAATATCATCAAAGCTGAACGCTGTCATAATGATGACTGTCGTCTCTTTATCGTATGTGCCGCGGATCTTTTTGGCAATTTCAAGGCTGTCTTTGCCGCGCACGTCTCTGTCCAACAGCACCAGATTGTACGGATCGTGCTTGACGGACTGCACGCGGAGCTTACGCATTGCGTCCTTGCCGCTGTTGCAGATATCCGCCGTGACGCCGATCTCTCCGAGCACAAGCTGAGCGTGCTCGGCGGCAATATTGTCGCTGTCAACAACGAGCACGCGCATATCCTGCGGCTTGATGCTGCCGGCTATCATACCCTTGTGGTCGCTGTTATTGAGCGTCACGATCACAGTGAACTCCGAGCCGAAGCCCTTTTCGGACTCAACAGTGATAGTGCCGTTCATCAGCTCTACGATGTTTTTGGTGATCGCCATACCGAGTCCGGTGCTGCCGTATTTGTTTTTCTTTTCGCTGTTTTCCTGGGTGAACGGATCGAATAACTTGGGGATGAATTCATCGCTGATACCGATACCCGTATCCTTTATGACAAATTTGAGGGTTGATTTATCTTCAAACGTCGCTGTGCGCTCGACCGTAAACGTCACCTTGCCGGGAGCCTCGGTGAACTTTATGGCGTTACTCAGGATGTTTATGAGCACCTGCTTGAGCTTTAGATCATCGCCGAAATAGTAGTCCGACAACTCACCTATCAGTCTGCACTCATAGCGCAGTCCCTTTTCGCCGCACTGCGACATTACGATGCTGTTGATCTGCTCCAACATTCCCCTGAACGAGAATTCTTCGGCGCGCAAATTAAGTCTGCCGGATTCGATACGGCTCATATCGAGTATATCGTTGATGAGCATCATAAGATGATGCGCGCTTCCGTTGATTTTTTCGAGATAATTGCGGGTCTTTTCAGAGATATTATCGTCCTGAAGCGCCAAGCTGTCGAGCCCGATAATGGCGTTCATAGGCGTGCGGATCTCGTGGCTCACATTTGAGAGGAAGGATGTTTTTGCTGAGTTTGCCTCCTGAGCGGCGGCAAGCGCCTGGGCAAGAGCCTCGTTCTTTGCTATTGACTCGCGCATCTCGGAGTCAACATTGGTAAAGCCCAAAACCACAGCGTGGATCCAGGTTTCTTCGCCGTCGCCGCCGCTGCGGACGCTTGCGGCTCTTATCATCTCGTAGTATTCTTCTCCCTGCCGCCTTACAAGATAGCGGTAACCGATTATGCTGTTTTTAGTAAGCTCTCCGCGGATATTCTGCGGGTCTATAAATTGCAGGAACCCGTCGCGGTACGCCTCGTCAACAGATGCTTCGGCGTATTTTGAAATATATTTGATATACGGAAAGTGTACGCCTTCGTCGTGCTGATCCAACGCAAATGGATCGGAACGGTAGCATACTGCGTCGTCGGCGTCAAGATCGACATGGTAAATGCTGCGGTAGTCGGAGGAAAGGGCGTTGATCATCTTGTCCTGCTCCTCGCGAATACTTTGCTCGCTCAGCAGACGCTCCTGAAGCTTTAGCTTTTCCTCAAGCTCCTGTTGGCGGACTTCTCTTGCCTTGATGTTCGAGATCTCGGTAACATCAACGCACAATCCCATTATACAGATCTTGCCTAAGCTGTCGATGAACCTTACCTTGGTAGTCTGCAGGCTGCGTGTCTCCGTCCCGTCGCTGCCGGGCACGTCCTCATAGAAAACATACGGCTCATCCATAGACAAAGCCGTCTGATCCTGCTCGACAAACCGCTCTGCGTTCTCTTCGTCAAATATATCAAAGTCGGTCAAGCCCACGACATCGTCGGGCTCGCTTCTGTGGGCGTATTCGGCAAACTCCTGATTGCACGCGAGGTAGACTCCTGTTTCCGCGTCCTTTGAAAAGGTCATCGCGGAGATATTTGAGAGCATTGAGGTTATGGAGTCGACAAGATCGGCGATTCCCTGTACGATTTTTACCTGCTCTGCAAGGCGCTTGTTTTCTTCCTTTGCCTTTTTGACTTCAAGCAGCGCGCGTTCGGCGTCTCTAACCGCGCGCAATTCCGAGTCTACATCCTTGAAGCCGATAGTTATTCCCATTCGGTTTCCGTACAAGTCGAGCTTACCGATATCGACACGGAAAAAACGCGGCGCAGATTCGTCGTCATACTGACGGAGAAACGTGGTCGAAAACTGATCCTTGTCCTTAAGCTGCTTTATCATTTCTTTTACAGACAGCTCACGCTGCACACGCTCGCGATCCTCGGGGGCTACCATCGTGTTGACAAGGACCTCCCTGTCGCGGGAATAGTTAGTTTCCCTTGCGGGCTTTCTGATAGAATTCGGGATAACGCTGTTGTCAAAGGTATCGGAAAAATAAAGAGTCCAGTGCTCGGTCTCTATGTCGTCGATTACCCATACGGTGTGGTAAAAACGCGTCAGAGTCCTGATTACCGCCTCGTGCTTATTGTTTTCTTTGATGTGTCTCTCGCGTTTTCTTGTGATATCCGATATAAAAACATAGTAAAGTCCGCCGAAGTTTTTATCCTCGACATATTTGCCGTAGTCATTTACCCAGCGAAGGACTCCGTCCTTGCGCCGGATGCGGTACTCTACATAGTCATAGTGGTTTTTATTTTCATTGATTTGGCGGATGATAGATTTTGAGATACCCGGATAATCCTCGGGATATACCATTCCGCGGAAGGTGTTGCCCGTGAGCTCACGGAATTCCTCCTTGCTTCTGCAGCCGAAGATCTCACAAGCTGCTTGGTTAATGTAAAGCAACTCCTCTTCTTCGTCTGCCTTATATATAAAATAGCCGCCCGGCATCAGATCACAAAACTCGGCTAACAGCGGATTGCTCATATCTATGGGGTCAAAGTGCCGATCTGACATACAAACACCTCCGATCATAATCCCTTAAACAAGATTTTCACAGTTCCACTGCGAAAGTCATAATTTTTTTACCTGTTTGTGCAAAAAAACACTTTTACACTTTATATTTTATCATATTGTTCATCGCTATGCAAGAAAAAAAGCATCGCCGTATTTGTTCAATTTGCACAATGGATATGTTTTTTTTCGCTTGACCGCAGGAGCGATATGAGATAAAATGTATGGTATAAACTATGAAAAATAAGGGGACAAAATGATTTACATAGGCAATCATGTTTCGGTATCAAAGGGATACCTTGCTATGGGAAAGCACGAGCAAAAGCTCGGCGGGAACACCTTTGCGTTTTTTCCGAGAAATCCGAGAGGCGGAAAATCAAAAGCCGTGCCTGATGAGGATATCACGGCGCTGAGGGAGTTTATTAAAGATAATAATTTCGGCAAGCTTGTCGTTCACGGCGCTTATACTATGAACGTCTGCGCCGCAAAGGAAGAGATCAGGGCAAACTCGCGCGAGATGCTGCGCGATGATTTATTGAAATTGCAGGCCTTGCCCGATAACTATTATAACTTTCACCCCGGGTGCCACGTCGGTCAGGGCGCGGAAGTCGGGATAAAGCTTATCGCCGAGACGCTCGCTGCTGTTGTCGACGAGGTCGAAAGCGCAAGCTCAGCCAAGCTAAAAAATATTGTTTTACTTGAAACTATGGCGGGCAAGGGCAGCGAGATCGGCAAAAGCTTTGAGGAGCTCAAAGAGATTATTGATATTGCAGTGTCGCTCGGCGGAGACAGCCTTAAAGCTGAGCTCGGCGTCTGCCTCGACACATGCCACGTCTGGGACGGCGGGTATAACATCAAAAATGACCTTGACGGCGTGCTGAGTGAATTTGACCGCGTTATCGGCTTGGATAACCTGTATGCCGTTCACCTGAACGACAGCAAGAATGAGCTCGGTTCGCACAAGGACCGCCACGAAAAGCTCGGCGAGGGTATTCTCGGCACGGAAGCGCTGAGAGCGGCAGTACAGCACCCGCTGCTCCAAGGCCGACCGTTTATCCTTGAAACGCCCAACGACGACGCGGGTTACGCAAGGGAAATAGAAACCGTGAAGGGCTGGATTAAATAAGCCGCTTGACGTTCAGCGTTCAAAAAACTAATAACCATAAAGAAAAACCTGCCATTCCGAGCTTCCGCTTAGGATGACAGGTTGCTTTTTGTTTTATTATGCAGGGGAAGATTCTTCTTCCTGTGCTTGCTTCAACACATCTTCATACAGCTCAACAACACGCTCTACAAAACGCTTATCGTTGAACATCTTAATCTTTTCGAGCGCTTTCCGGCTCATTTTTTCACGAAGCTCTTTGTCCAAAAGGATTTTTGAAACAGCGTCCGTAAATTCCTGCTCGTTCTCGTAGATAAAGCCGTTTTCACCGTTTTCAATAACGTTTATCAGGCAATCGTCTTTGCGGCAAACCTGCGGCAGGCCGCACGCCATAGCCTCGTAATAAGTCATTCCCTGAACCTCAAAGGTCGACGCACATACAAACACATCTCCCAATGCGTAATAGCGATAGACTTCATCCGGCTCTACTCCGCCCGTAAAGTGAACACGATCCGATATTCCCGATTGCTCGCAGTATTTCTCCAACCGCTTTTTGTCGGGACCGTCGCCCACGATCACAAGCTGAGCCTCCGGAACGACCTTGAGCAGCGACGCAAAGTACTGCAATATCTCCATTAGGTTCTTTTCTTTGCTGACGCGCGTGACCGTAACCACCGTTAAGCCGTTGTCCTCGATATTATACTTGCGCATAAGCTCGGCTTTTTCCTCTGCCGATACAGGCCGCTGAAACTTTTCCGTGCGTATGCCGCTGGGGATCACCGAAACAATATCGTTATACGGCTGCATCCATACAAGTCCGCGTGACTTTTCAGACGGAACTATGATCGCGTCGGCGTGCGGATAGTTTATCTTGCCGAAAACTTTTCCTCCCGCGCGAACAGGCGGAATATCATAAAAACGACCGAAAATGTATTTTGCAAAATCGGTATGATTATTCATAACAAGCGGCGTATTTGTTTCTTTTGCTATTCTAATGGCGATCCTGCCGATCATTCCCTCGGTATGGGAATTGATGATATCGGGGTTCCAGCTTATCAGCTCATCGATCAACGGATCCTTATGCTTTATGCAAATACGCTCCTTCGGATAATACAGCGCGGGAACAGAGCACAAAAAACAGTCGTCGCCGTTTTTAAATGATTTACCGTTGTAGGACGGCGCAAGTACCCTTACCTCGTGACCGAGCTGACGCAATCCGCTGACAAGTGTGCTCAACACGGTGACCACGCCGTTTGTCTGGTATTTATATGTATCCGAACAAATAAGTATTTTCATAATCTTATTCTCCTGTTCTGTGCGCCGTCAAACTTTCCTTGAAGCGCATTTTGAATACATGTCTTTCCACATTTCATATATTTTAGGCTCGCTGTATGTTTCGTAAATCTCCGCAGACAGCTCTGCCATTCGCGCACAGTATTCGCTGTCGCTTTGCAGCTTGCGAATATGCCCGACAAATTCCTCTGTATCGGAGCCGCAGAGATAATAATCCTTGTAAACCGTTTTGTAAGGCGGAAGATCTCTCAGTAAAATCGGGGTTCCGGCAGCAGCCGCCTCTAAAATCGACATACTGAACTGTTCGTGGAAGGACGGCAAAAAGAAAAGGTCGGACGCGTGCAGAAGCTCATAGACCTCCTCGCGCGTAATGATCCCCGTGAAATTCAGATTCTTCGGCGGGTCATTTACAAGCTCTTTTAGTTCTTTATGTCCGTCGCTGATCGCGCCGAAAGAAAAGCCTCCCGCCCACACGAACTTGACATCGGGCAGCTTGCGCGCGCACTCGGCAAAATCGAGAATACCCTTTCTGGTTTGGAGCTGTCCCGAGCCCATAACGACAAAATCATCTTGCCCATAGCCGTACTTTTTTCTGAGCTCATCGCGCTGCGAAGGGCTTATTTTCTTAAAGCCGTCGGCAGCTACAACATTAGGGATCCAGAATATTCTGTCTTTGCTTACTCCGTATTTCTCCAAAACCTCCGCCGTATCGGGATGAACGATATGCAGATAATCGGCGCTGCGGTAAAACGAGATCATATACGAATAGAACATCTTTTGGAACGGCTTAGGCAAACTCAAAGAACCGTCTACTGTTTCGGGCATCAAGTGAACCGACGCTATCGTCGGAATCTTTAATCGTTTAAGACAAAAATAGCTGACAAGGTCCAGCGTATGGCAGTGAAGAATATCACAATGGCGCAAACCGTGACGAGTTATGCTTATATCGTCCTTGCCGTATTTTGTCAGCAGATTGATTAGCTCCGCGTACGCGCTGCCTACTCCCTGCGCCTTAATAGAAGTCGCCAGCGAACGCATTCCTGCTTTAATCAAACGATCACATCCCATTTTTAAACTTACTTTAAAATTAATTATACCACATAATTTATTAAAAATCTACACTAAATCTTTAAAAATGTCAGAATACAAACGTGCAAAGAGATCGCCGTCGCATATACCCTGCACGTTTTTGGCTTATATAGTAACTATTTTTCAGACAAATCAAAAGGCACTATGACTGAATGTATCAATGCCATAGTACCTGTGTGTTAAACTATTTCAAAAAACGCGTCTGCTTTTATTTTAACTGCTCCTGAACATAATCGGTAGTCAAAATCTTCTTTACCGTACCTTCAACGTCGAGCAGATTAGTGTTGTGGCTGGTGTAAGACTCGTCGGCCTCGGTGTCAACCTCGCCCTTGACTACGAACTGATCGTAGTTGAGGTCGCGGCTGTCGGCAGCCACACGGTAGTATTGACCCATATCCTCGGCACGGAGCTTCTCTTCCCTCGTCATAAGAGTCTCGTAGAGCTTTTCGCCGTGGCGTGTACCGATGATATGTGTTCCGGTATCGCCGAACAACTGCTGAACCGCCTTAGCGAGAGTGCCGATGGTTGAAGCGTCTGCCTTTTGGATAAACAAATCTCCGGGATCAGCGTGCTCAAACGCAAACTTAACGAGGTCAACCGCCTCATCAAGATTCATCAAAAAGCGAGTCATATCGGGATTTGTGATCGTGATCGGCTTGCCCGACTTGATCTGGTCGATAAAGAGCGGTATAACCGAACCGCGGCTGCACATTACGTTGCCGTAACGTGTGCAGGAGATCACCGTACCGCCACGCTCAGCCGCAACACGAGCGTTTGCCGTAACAACGTGCTCCATCAGCGCCTTTGAGATTCCCATTGCGTTGATCGGATACGCCGCCTTGTCCGTCGACAGGCAAACAACGCGCTTTACTCCGCATCTCATAGCCGCGTGAAGCATATTGTCGGTACCCTCAACATTGGTGCGAACCGCCTCCATCGGGAAGAACTCACACGAGGGGACCTGCTTGAGCGCCGCCGCGTGGAAAACATAATCTACTCCCCACATAGCGTCTCTTATCGACTGAGGAAAACGAACGTTTCCGATGAAAAATTTTACTTTGTGGGCATAATCGGGGAAGCGCGCCTGCAAATCATGGCGCATATCATCCTGCTTTTTCTCATCGCGAGAAAAAATGCGGATCTCTCCGATATCCGTTGTCAAAAAATGCTTTAGCACGGTGTTGCCGAATGAACCCGTACCGCCTGTTATCATTAATGTTGCTCCGTTGAATGCTGACATAATATAGTCCTTTCCTGATTGACAATATAAATAAATTATATCTTTTCAGCAATTATTTGTCAAGGTGATTTTGTTTATGACACCTTGCTTTTTCGTTGTTTCCGCGATAAAAGCCTTTTTTATTTTTTCTTGAAATCACACCGGAAGAATGATATAATTTACACAAAGCAAAAAACGCATAACATATAGGAGTAAACAATGAATGTATATGATTTTGACGGAACGATTTTTTATTCAGACTGCTCGATCGGTTTCGGATTTTGGTGTATGAATCGCCATCCAAAGCTGTGGTTCACCTTTTTTCCGAAGGCTGTAAAATATGTTATTCAGCACAAAAGAGGCAAGGTCCCCAACTGCCTGATGCAGCGCAAGATCTTCAGCTACCTGACGATGATCGACGATTTTGATGTGCAGATCGAACGCTACTGGGACAAGTATGAAAAGAAAATATCGGCGTGGTATCTTGCTCAGAAAAAGGACGACGACCTTATTATCAGCGCGTCGCCGCTGTGTATTATCGAGCCGATCGCTAACCGTCTGGGCGTGCGCTGTATAGCGACGGAATATGACCGTGAATTCGGAGTTTTCACCAACAACCTGATGTACGCAAAGGAAAAGGCAAAGTATATCTTTGACCACGGATTTCCGATAATCGACAACTTTTACTCCGACTCGCTTGCAGACACCCCGCTCGCCTTATGCGCCGAAAAAGCCTATCTGGTGACTAATAACGCCACAACGCTGACAGACTGGCCGGAGCTTGACGAGGAAACCATGAAAAAGGTGAAAAAGAAAATCAATACCGGATGGAAGGTCCATCTCAGAGAGGATTGAGCCATGTATGTCATCATTTATGATTTTGGTACGAGCGAATTAAAAACCTGTCTTTTTGATATTGACTCGGATATCCGGATCATTTCAAGCGCGACCGCGCACTATCAGCTGTATATTCTTGAAAACGGCGGCGCCGAACAGGACACCGAGGAATGGTGGCAGGCGATATGTCAGACAACAAAGGAGTTGTTTGCGCAGACAGATATAAATCCCGAGCAGGTATCGGGACTGGCTTTTTGCGCTCAGATGCAGGGTGTAGTTCTGGTGGACAAGAACGGTAATGCTCTCAGGCCGGCGATGAGTTTTATGGATCAGCGCGGCGAAAAAGAATTCAAGGCTTGTATGGGCAAGGGACTGATCAAGGTATCGGGCTGCAACCTGTTCAAGCTGCTAAAGAATTTGCGCGTTAATTATGCCGGCTCAACAAGTGTAAAGGATCCCGTGTGGAAATACAAATGGGTCGAAAACAACGAACCTGAGATTTTTTCAAAGGTATATAAGTGGCTTGATGTCAGCGACTATCTGGTATCGCGCTGTACCGGAAAAATCAACAGGACGGCGGACTCCGCGTTTGCTACCTTCCTTTACGACACACGCAAGGGAAAGGAAGGCTGGAACAAAGGCCTTGTTAAGATGTATAAGGTGAATCCCGAGCACCTTGCGCCGATCATCAACAGTACGGATAATGTCGGCGGACTGACTCAAAAAGCCGCGAGTGAGCTCGGTTTAAAAGCGGGTACGCCTGTTTACGGAGGCGGCGGAGACACCACTTTTGTCAATATCGGAGCAGGCTGCACTAAGCCGGGCGATACACATATTTATGTAGGGACATCAGGCTGGGTATCGACTTTTCTCGATTATCAGACAGTCGACATCAACGCGATGATAACCGGCGTTATGTCTGCAAAACGCGGCTGCTTCAACTATTTTGCAGAGCTGGAAACAGCCGGAAAATGCTTTGAATGGGTAATGAAGCACCTTGCTCTGGACGAGATAAACATATATCTCAAAAAGACAAAGGTGACAGAGGATATCGAGAGTAAATACAAAAGCCTTTACGATTACCTTTCCGCCGAGGTAAGCAAGGTCCCGGCGGGAGCTAACGGCGTTATTTTTACCCCGTGGCTTCACGGCAACCGCTGTCCGTTTGAGGATTCCAACGCGGCAGGAATGTTTTTTAATATCAAGCTTGAAACAGGCAAGCGTGAACTGATCCGCGCGGTTTTGGAGGGCATATGCTATCACCTGCGCTGGATGCTTGAATGTGAAGCGAAAAAGGTAAAAACCTCTGACAAGCTGCGCTTTGTCGGCGGCGGCTCGCTCTCTCCTGTCACCTGCCAAATACTTGCCGATATTACCTGCCGAACGGTTGAAACCGTTGACAACACACAGGAGGTCGGCGCTATCGGTACCGCTTTGGTCGTTGCGGCAGGGATCAAAAAGACGGACGTGCTAAAGCTCTCGCAACAGCTTATTAAGCCCAACCGCGTCTATAAACCCGATCCCGAAAACAAAGAAGTATACGAACGCAATTACAGAGTATTCAAAAAGCTATACAAGGCTAACGCCTCAAATTTCAAGGACTTGAACGCCTGAAAACGGAGACAAAAAATGAAGAATCGCAAGGAAATAGCCAGAGGCATAAAATTCACGCTTTTCTCGGTTTCTGCCGGGATCATTGAATTTGCCGCATTCGCGCTGCTGGACGGATTTACTCCATGGCCATACTGGCCTAAATATCTGATCGCGCTTGTCCTGTCTGTACTGTGGAATTTTACATTAAACAGACGTTACACCTTCCGTTCTGCCGGAAACGTGCCGATCGCAATGCTGAAAGTCGCCCTATTTTATGTGGTATTTACGCCGCTTTCGACCATCTTCGGCAACTTTCTGGCGGAAAACTGCGGCTGGAATGATATTCTTGTCACTGTTTTGAATATGGCTTGCAACCTGGTTTTGGAATATATCTACGACCGATTTTTTGTGTTTGGAAAGACGATAGATACAAGAAAAAAGCAATCGGAAGATAAAGAGCAATGACGACTGATAAAACGCACTCCCGCTTACCGTTGATCAAACGGCAAACGGGAGTTTTTTATTTATTCAGGTTTTAAGCTGCACCAAATGCGCGATCGAAGGAATCGTCTTGCTCTGCGCTGCCGTTGTGGAGCTTAGCATTGCTCCTGTGGCAATAAAGAGGATATTTTTTAATCGCATAGATTCCATTTCTTTTATAATCTTTGAGCAGAGCACCGAAGCGCAGCAGCCGCAGCCCGAACCGCCCGCGTGTACATCCTGAAGCTCGCGGTCATAGATTAGCAATCCGCAGTCCGAATGATTTTTGCGAATATCGTAACCTTCTTTTTTAAGCAGATCATTAAGCGACTTGCTCCCCACCTCGCCTAAATCACCTGTGAATATGCTGTCAAAATCCTCAGGCGCGCTGCCGGTATCCTTAAAAAACGCCGCAATGGTCTCCGCCGCCGCAGGTGCGATTGTCAAGTCTGAACCAAAAAATATTTTATCATAAAATATCGAGTATTGGCATAAACATTGGATTTTATGATAACAAGATTTTTTCATCGAATGGTTGTTCGCGAAAAAAAACATTGGATTTTATGATAACAAGATTTTTTCATCGAATGGTTGTTCGCGAAAAAAACGTCAAATTATTTGACTTGGCAAATCAATTGACTATAAATTCTGTGATTTTTCCGCATCACCATCGGTAAGCCTGTTTTCTAGCCAAACTGGAGGTTGATTTGAAATGAAGGTATTACCTATCTATTCATCTGTATCATTTAAATAGTCCCTGAACTTCTCTATGATTTCAAAAACCTTAGTCCCGGGAGCGGATTGAGTCGGTGTTTTTCCTTGATTCACCATATCAAGTTTACGCGCATTTGTTATTGCGAAATCAAGATTCGGATACAATATATCAAATATATCTTCCCTATTCTTGGCATATGCTCCGTGTTCCCCAAGATTTTCGGTCAGCTTTGGGAAATACTCGTCTCTGTGTAAATCAGACTGCAAATACATAAAGTGCAACAAAAACCACAACTCAATGCATTGGTTTGACCATATCGCATGATATTCTACACCATCTTCAGAACTATTGTTTCTACACAATTCTTCTGTTACGTTGAAATTGTCGGCCGGAAAATCATCTTTATCATATACTAACCATACATGACTGTATCCATTCGGACTTTCTTGCACAAGCTTTTGAGCATATTCAAACAATCCACGGGTATTTAATCCTGCCCCTACGATTTCAAACTGAACTCTATTTGCCTCTTTTAATTCTACACGATCCTTCAATGCCTTAAAATATTTCGGCTCTGTTTTTGTTCCCTCACAGATAATAAGATTATAATCCAGATGCAAATCGCGTTTTTTACTTGTTCTTTCCTTCAACCATTCACTGTGTTTCGGAGGTTTCAAACTCATTTGTCTTCCTCCCAATTAAGGAAATT
The DNA here is from genome assembly GCA_902798605.1 of uncultured Ruminococcus sp. The sequence continues at coordinate 17,010 of CADBXH010000054.1, forward strand.
TCTTAAATATGGATCAGCTCCATATCTTCCCTCCAAGTATTGCTTTGAATACGAGGCTGTGTTATTGACATGATTCTCCTTCTCGGTTCTAAAATCATACAAAGAATATATTTCGCTGCTTCTTGACTCATTGAGCGCCGCAAACCAAATCTCATCTCTTCTGAACACCCTATTGTTCATTGTAGTCAAATCATGCGATGTGAATAACAGCTGTCCGCCGTATTTATTTATATTTTTATTTTTGAATAACGAAATGATATAACGCAACAACTTCGGATGGAGTTTTGCGTCTAACTCATCTATAATAACAAGCCTACCTTGCTGTAACGCCAACAAAATATACGGAATCACAGTAAACAGCTTTTTGGTTCCGGCAGATTCGTCTTCATAATTCAGCTCATACTTTTGACCCAAAACCTCTCTTTGCAGATAGAATTGATTCTCATTATCATCAAACCTATAGTCTGAAATATCAACACCCATATCATTCAAACAGGTTAAGACATTTGATTTCCAAAAATCGTCCTCTTGAACATATATACTTAACTCAGACCTCCAATTGGCATAGTTTATCATAATACAAGATTCAAACCATTTTTGTGCTTCCGCAATAACAGGAATATCATAATTGATTGCCAAAAAAGACAGATACGGCATTTTGGGATTAACCTCTGTATTGATGGACTTTGACCTTATGCCACTGCCAAGTTCTATTTTTTCCCTCTCTCTTTCAAAAACCGTTGCTGTTTTTTTGCCGGTAAAAGCTCTCCAATATAAGCATTCATCAATAATCTCATCATCTTTAACTGAGAGATAATATCTAAATTCCTTTTCCTCTGTCCTGAAAAATAAATCAAAAACAGTTGGTTCATTCTTGGAACTGACATCAAAAGCAAAAGGCTTGATTTTTGTGTGTTGCTGAAAAACAGAAGTTCTGGTTTTTTCAAGTTTGGCAATAGGCAAAACGACAATACTGATCAAACTTATAAGCGCCATCAACAAATTCGACTTGCCTCCGCCGTTTGGTCCATATATTACGCTGACAGGCAATAAAGAAGAAACACTCTTTCTCTTTATTAATGTATCATCAAATTCCGGAATGGATACAGCCTGAAAATCAAAACAAGTTTCATCTTGATATGATTTAAAGTTTTGAAATGAGAACTTACTTATCATAACATCGCCTCCTATGAATATATTATACATCTAATATCGTAGAATATCAAGTTTTATTTGCGATTTTATGAAGATTTTTAATTTAATTGATTATATAAGTTTATATAATCAATCTATGCTCTAATTATAGATTTTTTATAAATTCTTACATTATCATTGCAAGAGTGACATTTTATGATATAATGTTAATATAGGCGTAAGTATAAAATTATAGACGATAAACAAAAATCTTTATACGAACATAACTGAATTGTTTTAACACAAATAAACACAGAAAAAAGTATTGACTATCATACGCAATAGTGTTACGATATAAATAAAAGAACATATGTTCGTATATGTTGGACGGTGATTTGATGGCAGCGGATAAGTATGAAGTGCTAAAGCGATATTTTGGATATAGCTCTTTTCGCAACGGGCAGGAAGAGTTGGTTGACGCTTTGCTTTCGGGGCGAGATGTCCTCGGAATAATGCCGACAGGCGCCGGAAAATCTCTGTGCTATCAGATCCCGGCTATAATGATGAACGGAATCACTTTGGTTATCTCTCCCCTGATTTCGTTGATGAAGGATCAGGTCAACGCATTGGTTCAGCAGGGAGTCAGCGCGGCTTATTTGAACCGTTCTTTGACCGACGCGCAGTATAATAAAGCGCTTGAAAACGCAAAGCTCGGCAAATACAAAATCATCTATGTCGCTCCGGAAAGGCTTGAATCGAGTTCATTTTTGCGGTTCGCTATGAATGCGGATATTTCTTTGATCGCCGTTGATGAATCGCACTGTGTTTCACAATGGGGACAGGATTTCCGCCCGAGTTATCTTAATATCAACGCATTTATCTCAAGGCTGGATCGCCGCCCTGTTATCGGAGCGTTTACGGCAACCGCGACCGAGGAAGTCAAAAGTGACATCATCCGATTATTGATTCTTAATACCCCAACTGTTGTAACAACAGGCTTTGACCGCCCGAATCTGTTTTTCTCGGTATTAAGGCCTAATAAAAAATCCGCTGAGCTTCTAAAACTCATCAGGGAGAGAAAGAATCAGTCCGGAATCGTATATTGCTCGACCCGCAAAAAAGTCGAGCAAGTATGTGATCTGCTTAATAAGCGCGGGATATCCGCAACGCGCTATCACGCGGGCTTGGAGGATGAGGAGCGCGTTAAGAATCAAGACGATTTTGTTTATGACCGCAAAACCGTTATGGTAGCGACTAACGCCTTTGGAATGGGAATCGACAAATCCGATGTGCGTTTTGTTATCCACTACAATATGCCGAAGAATATCGAAAGCTATTATCAGGAAGCCGGCCGCGCGGGGCGTGACGGCGAGGACGCGGACTGCATTTTGATGTATTCCAAAGCCGACGTCAGCACCTGTAAATACTTCATAGAAAACAATAATGACAACGACGGTTTATCTCCGGAACAAAAGGAGTTTTTCCGGCAGCGTGAAGAAGAACGATTGAAGCAAATGGTGTTTTACTGCACCACAAGCGACTGTCTCCGCGGATATATGCTCAAATACTTCGGTGATGAGCATAAAGAATCCTGCGGAAAATGCTCGAATTGCCTGACTGAATTTGAAGTCGTTGATGTTACCGTTGAAGCGCAAAAAATCCTGTCCTGCATCATCAGAACCGGACAGAATTACGGCGTAAAAATGGTTATGGATGTACTGCGCGGGATACCGTCAGACAGAATTATAAGAGCTCGGCTTAACCGCCAGTCGACCTTTGGGATAATGAAGGACGCCAAGGTAACAGAGATAAAATATATAATCGAAAAGCTCGAGGAACAGGGATACATTATTTCTGTCGGAGCCGGGAAACCGGTATTGCGCGTGACTGAGATGAGCTATCCCGTATTGAGAGGTAACGCGAGCGTTAAGATACGCAAAGCAAGACAGCTGAAATCAAAAGCTCAAAAAGCTGATATCCACGCTGTTGATCCGGAGCTGTTTGAAGCGCTTAAGGATATCAGAATGTCCTTTGCGAAAAAGAAGGGCGTACCGGCGTTCGTTATCTTCTCCGACGCGACGCTTGCCGAAATGTGCAGAGTTATGCCGACGACGGAAGCTGAATTTTTGTCGGTCAGCGGCGTCGGCGCAAACAAGCTCGAAAAATACGGAGACGCGTTTTTGAGGGTGATAAGGAAATACGTCAATGATAAATATGAGGTTGTTGAAGTAGAAAACAACAATACGACAGAACCGCAAAAAACATATTCAGTTGATAAAATCAGAGCGAGTGGTCTATCTTGGGCATACGCTCCGTGGACAAATGAAGAAGTGGAAAAATTGAAAGAAGAATTCACTAAGGGAATATCAATAGAAGAACTGTCAAATATCCACGGCAGAACAAAAGGTGCTATCCGCAATAGACTTAAGAAAGAGCACATGGTTTAGCAAAAGGCGATAAATCGAAAATAAACTGTAACCGCTTAACATCTATCCATATACGTTAATCAAAAAGATCAATGTATATTGGAATGGTCGTTAAGCGGTTAATTATTTGTATCAAAATGTCAAATTATGGTATCAATTACTGCAGGTGCGATTGTCAAGTCTTAACCAAAAAATATTTTATCATAAAATATCGAGTATTGGCATAAACATTGGATTTTATGATAACAAGATTTTTTCATCGAATGGTTGTTCGCGAAAAAAA
>CADBXH010000055.1 GCA_902798605.1 uncultured Ruminococcus sp.
AGTGTTTTCATAAAATCATCCTTTCAGTTTTTCGTTGTAGGCGAGTATGTCGCCGTAGAGTTTTGGGAAAGCAGGCAATACGCATTTCAAAAGATAGTTGCAGTAAATGCCGTACCTGCTGATCAGCTGCACACAGCTGTGATCTTCGCCGTCGTCGAGCAGCAGGCAGTTGTCGTCAATGCAGTTGCAGCACGAATGACGGACAACGCGGTTTACTCTGTCAGACAGCTCTTCGGTGATTTTTAGTACCATAGCTTGTACCTCCTTTCGTGTATTTTGGAGGGCTTTTCGTCCCTCTACTGTATTAAATACACGAAAATCCGAAAACTTAGGGTTTTCGGAAAACAAGGTAAAAACGAAAAAGAAAACATCCGTAAACGGCTTGAACAGTGCATTTTTGAATCTGAAAGAGAATTTTATGATAAATCGGAAAACAAAAAATCGAAAAATTTTTCAAAAAAACCACTCAAAATCTGCTCAAAATCTGAGCATAGGGAGTTTTATGGGACTGCTGTTTTGGTAGACTTGATAGTGAGGATAGTGAAGAGGTGTTGATTATGGAAAAAATCAGATTTTTCAGCGCCGATTTTCGTGACGGAAGAATACGAATCGGCAGCAAAACTTACTCTGCCGGTACGTTCGCTACGCACCTGTTGAATCAATATTATAAAGACGATACGGCGGCACGGTTAGCGGTTTTCAAACGATACAGCTGGCACCTTTACGATACGATCTCTACCGGTTATCTTGATAACAATGATGTTTTACGATCCGGGTGGGAGATCCTGCAAATCTTAAAAACCTTGCCTAAACTGCAACCGTTCACTAAGCTGGATGTTGAAGCAGAGCGTATAAGAATATCTGTACTTTTCACAGAGGATAACGCAAACTTTATCCGAGAGCATTTCAATGCAAAGGCTCAAATATTAGCGATGGGAATCAATGAATCTGCTTTGGATTTATTGCCGATTGAAATAGATAAGGAAATGCAGAAAAAAGCGGACAGCCTACTTGATGATGTAATGACAACGCTGACTTTCTATGACCGTATCAGCAACGATATGCGTGAAGCGTTTGAGGGTTTAACCGAGTTCTGCGACAGGCTTGATGAAGCGGAGCGGTTTGACGAGCCTCACTTGCTTCCAATAGCGCTCGATATATTCGGCAGCGAAAAGCTCGATATTTCTTCTGAATATGTCGCTATGCGCAAGACGGCAAAGAGCAAAAGTCTGGTTACGGCGAGAAGGATGTATTTTGATAATTTCTACAGCTTTGTGCTAACGGATTTCTTCGAGGGCTTGCACTACGGTCACTATCCGAGAAGATGTCCGATTTGTAAGCGTTATTTCCTGATGACTTCTGCTCGGCGGCAGGTTTATTGCAACGGAACCGCGCCGTATACGCTGAAAGGCAATCCCATCACTTGCCGAAAGTATGCTGCGAGGATGAAGGAGAAGGAGCGTTCCGAAGGTAATCCGATTTATCCCATTTACAAGAGCCGCTGCTCGGCTATTCGTGTAGAACAAAAAAGAAGCACCATCACAGCGGAGTTCGCTGCAATGGCGCTGAAGGTCGCTAAAGAGTATTGGCAAAGGGCGGAATACGACGATAATTACGCTAACGGTCAATACAAAGCGGATATGAAACGAGAAAAAATATATATGGAAACGGACAGGAGAATAAAGCAAAAGTGAGCCATATCGAGAAAAAAGAATTTGAAACATACCGCATTACGCCGCCACCGCCTAAATGGAAGTTGCAGGAGTATATTCGGCAGTATGTTCAGACCGGCGACGAAAAATATTTCTATTGGTTTCTGCACCACTATGAGCCGACGATAAATGAAAAGGCAAAGTTCTTCAGGAAAAAGTATAAAATTTATCATTTTTCTGATTTAAAGCAGGCGCTGGCGTATGGCTTGTGTAAGGCTCTGATTAAATACGATATTTCCATAGCGCCTTTTCTGCCGTATGCTCAGAGGTATATGGAGCGTGAAGCTCATAACTATATCCGCACAATGCGGACAGGCTATTCCGTTCAAAGCGAATTTGAATACTCTCGGCTGAGAAAAGCTATGGCGATATATACTGATTTAGGCGAGGAGTTTACGGAAGATGTTATATCTATGGTAGCAGAAAGAATCGGCGAAAGCTACGAGAAAACAAAATCGATCATCAAGGGCGGAATACTAACCGAAAGCTATACGGATATTCAGAACAAAAAGGATGATGACGATGAAACAGAATCAAGCCTAATCGTACCCGATTCCTCGCTCAATCCCGAAAATATCTATTTCAAGCAGGAGCTTTATGACAAGCTGTATGAAGCCTACGACGGCTTGGAATATACAGAGAAAATAATGCTCGCCCAGCACCTCGGTTTTTGCCCTGAATGTTTTAGCACCCTCTACGCCGACAAAAATGATATAGACGAAAACGGTAAGCCGAAAGAAAAGCCATTCAAGCCGCTGCCCTATACCGACATCGCTACCGATCACGGGTTCAGTGATGCTGATACGGCTAAGAGGGTTTGTGAAAAAGCGCTGAATACTATCAAAACTGCTGTTAAATAACAATCCGCAGTGATATTAGCGTAAATCAAAAATCGAATCGGATGAGAAAAGCTGCCTTGGATTTCAAGGCAGTTTTAATTTAGTATGGACAGAAATAAAATGTTTTATTATAATGGTAGTGAAATAGAACAGGGTGATCGGAAATGAAACGAATGACAGCAAAAGAGCTCCTCGCTGAATCGTTTAGAGAGCTGGCGAAGACAAAGAAGATAACAAAATTACAGTTAAGGCAATACCGCATAATTCAGGTGTGCGGATTGCGCAGTAGCTTTGCATAGATTATGTTACCCAAATCGAAGATTTGGACATAATCTCGGTTGTTCGATCGCGGATATTATTCATTCGCATTACCCATAACATCTGATTTATATATATTGCAGGAAGAAAATCAGGAAACAGTGCAAAAAGATCAGGACGCCGAAACAAACGAAAAAGATTCCGAGCAAAACAACACAAGCGACAAATAGAAAAACATCCGCCACAGATACCGTTTTGGTACTGTGGCGGATAAATACTTTTGGGATAGTTATAACCAATCATTCTTTTCGGCGTGTTATTCAATTCTAAATATGCAAGTAATTACGCGTATTTTTCCGTCTTTGCTTGCTGTTTAGCCGCGATTTTAGCGTTGAATTTCGCTGCGTCATCCTTCTTTACGCGGTCAAACCAACCGAGCTTTTTGTTCGCAAAGATTATGAACGCGATATACAAACCGAAGATGACGCTGCTGATGATAAGATCACCGATTTGCACATCAGCGGTAACGCCTTCAAAGCCGAAGCCGGTGAAGTAAAACGCGACCATGTTGTTGATTATATGCAGTGCGCAGCTCGCTTCAAGACCTTTTGTGATGCAGGCGCAAATACCGAGCGCTACGCCCATCATTGCGACTGAAATCACACCGATGACATTATAGGGGTGTGCGGCGGCAAAAATTATCGTTTGCAGCAGGATTGGAATGATCGGGAACTTTATCCACGCACCGAACATCGTCATAAACTGACCGCGGAATACGTATTCCTCCGCAATGCACTGAAGCGGTACAAGAACCGTACATAAAATGAAGCCGAGAACCGTAAAGCGAATCTCGCCCGTTTGTTTACTCGTGAGCAGACCGATAACCGTCATAGGCAGTGCAATAAGCATCAGCCCTGCGGCAAAGCACTTGAAGAATACCGCGAAGTCAAAACCTCCGCGTGAGGATGAAATCGACGAAAACGGACGGGCATTGATGATTTTGTTGCCGAGAAAAACCGCCGGCAGCATAACCGCTATACCGCCGAGGGACAGTATTGCGCCTAAAGGTGTATAGGCGTCCAGTGTGTCATAGCCGCCGAAAATAAGCTTTTGCAGATCGTATCCCTGAATTGTCGCAATGATCTCGCCGATAATTGACAGCACAATTGAGAAAATCAGGAAAAATCCGAACGCGACCAGCATGGCAAGCAGGGGCTTGTACCACTTGTATGGTGTGAATTTCTTTTGATAGGGCAGGTACGCAGGCACCTTGGTCGTTTGATTGTTTAACATAGATGTTCCTCCTCATAAAGTACAGCCCTTCACTGCACAACTTTTAGGCAATACCGCATAATTCAGGTGTGCGGATTGCGCAGTAAGATTTTTCGTCAGGTTGTACAAATAAATTGAGGTAAGGCTGTCGCCTTGCCGAGATTTCTGACTGTGCTTACAGTATAACACACGGACTGCAACAACAGTATGACACAAACAGGAGGAATTTGAAAACTTTTTTCAAAAGCTCTTCCTGACTGAGAAAGATACGTTCTCTTACATGTGTGAGATCATATGCCAAACACCGTGCTGTTTTGCTTTTTGATTCAGGCGCAATTTATAAACCACCTTCGGCTAAAGTGGCTCGAGTCAATTGTGTCGTTATTATTAATCAAAAAATTGAATTTTATTTCAAATAGATAGTGACAATCTCCAAAGATTGTATTATAATAAAAGTTGATTAAATTTATTAATAAGGACTGATCTTTTTGAATGGTATCATTGAAAGAATTGTTAATAACGTCAAAGACTACCCTAACTTTCCTATTATCAATGACAGCGTCTCAAATACCGGCTACACCTTTAAGGAATTTGATCTTGCGGCGCGCAGGATCGCCTCAAAGCTCAGCCGGCTCGGCGTATCCCGCCGTGATTTTGTGACTATCGAGCTGCCCCGAAATAAGGAATACATCGCCTCTATGTACGCCGTATGGATGGTCGGCGCGGCGTTTGCGCCCCTATCCCCGACCTATCCCGAGGATCGTCTCGCATATATCCGCGAGGACTGTCATGCAACAGCAACAATCAACGAAAAGTTCCTCAGAGGTATCGAAAACGAGGCTCCCATAGAAGAAATCGTATTCCCCGATCCCTCCGATCCCTCGCTGCTGATCTACACCTCCGGATCCACCGGAAAGCCAAAGGGCGTTCTGCATTCCCACGCCGGCATCTGCGCTTCCGTTATGCGCTATATCGGATATATCGACGTTCCCGAGGGTAGCCGTGCCGCACTCGGTGCGCCGTTCACTTTTGTTGCCTCCGTACAGGGCATTTTCTCGCCGCTATGCTCGGTTATCTCCGCCTACCTTATGCCGTATGAAGCTATGCGCGATCCCGTGCTGCTGGCGGACTATGTGTACGATAATCAGATAAACCGTGTATTCATCAGCCCGAAAATGCTGCGCGTTTTCAAGCAGAAGGGCAATTCGCTTAAAATTGTCTTTACCGGCAGCGAACGCGTTTCAAATATCTACAGCGACGAATTTGACATCCACGTTATGTACGGTCAGACCGAGTCAGCAGGCGCGGTGCTCGGGTACAAAATCGATAAACCCCTCGACAACACGCCTATCGGCAAGCCCATCGGCGATGTGCGCGCGTATATTCTCGACGAAAACGGCGCGGAAGCAGACGAGGGCGAGCTTTGCCTTGCGGGTATCTTTTCGGACGGGTATCTGAACCTCGAGGAACAAACAGCAAAGACCTTTGTCGATAATCCCTTCAAGGATAGCGACGGCTTTGACACCTTGCTAAAGACCGGCGACATAGTCAGGCGCCTCGATGACGGCAACATCCTCTTCCTCAACCGAAAGGACTGGATGGTAAAGATCAACGGCCAGCGCGTTGAGCCCGGCGAGATCGAAGCCATCATCAAAAACACCGAGGGCGTCCACGACGCCGCGATAAAGGACTTTAAGAACCAGTACGGTCAGGTCTATCTGGTAGCTTACTATGTGGAGGATTCTCCCGTTGACCCTGAGGACCTCAAGGCCTCGATCAGCGAGAAGCTCCCGTCCTATATGATTCCCGCGTTCTTTGTCAAGCTCGACAAGCTCCCCGTAAACGCAAACGGCAAGCTCAACAGAAACGCTCTGGAAGCTCCCGAAGCGGGCAGCTTCAAAAACGAATATATCGCCCCCGAGACCGATATGCAAAAGGTTCTTTGCTCCGCGTTTGAAGCCGTGCTCGGCATTGAGAACGTCGGCGTGGACGACGACTTCTTCGCACTCGGCGGCGACTCGATCAAATGCGCTATGGTCGCAGAAAAGTGCGGCGTATACAAGATCACGACCGCTGATATATTTGCGGGCAAATCTCCGCGTATGATCGAACGCCTGCTGATCAAAAAGGCAAGCGCAAAAACACGCGTTAAAAAGAGCAAAAAGGTTAGAGTCTATCCGCTGACTCCATTTGAGCGCGGAATGTACCTCGAGCAGAAGCTCAACGAAAGCTCTATAGTTTATAATCTCAACATCGCCGCCATCATCAAGGGCTCCGATATTGAGACCGTCAAAGCCTCGCTCAACTCCGTTTTTAAAGCGCACGAGGCGTTCACCTCATACTACGGAGAAGAGAACGGATTACCTGTTCGCATACTCTCGGACAAGCTCCCAAAAATCGTCGAAAAGACAGCCGAGAGCCGCGAGGAAGTCATAGCGATCATCGACGGCTATGACGAGCCCTTCAACCTTAACACCGGCATCCCTGTCCGCCCGACACTGTACACGGTTTCTGACGGCAGTATTATCCTACATCTTGCGATCCACCACATCGCCTTCGACGGCGGCTCTGCAAAGACCTTTGTCAGCGAGCTGATCGAGGGACTCAACGGCAACGAGATCACCGCATCCGAGTTTGACCTCTCCGACCTCTATGATGACAACACAGATGACAAGCACGACAGCGGAATGGCATTCTACAAGGAGCTGTTCAAAGACGGCGTGCCCGTCAACGAAATGCCCGTCAAGGGCAAGCGGCCTAAGGTACATCCCCTTTCCGACCGCGAGATCACCTTTGACTATAACAACGAAGCCCTCAAGGTCATCGACAATACCGCGCGCCGATACAGCGTGACCGAGTTCGAACTGATTTTCTCAGCCGTCTCGATGGTTTTGGGTAAATATACCGCTTCCGAGGACGTCGTTCTCGGAATCCCGACCAATATGCGGCCAAACGACGCCGACAACGTGATCGGTATGTTCGTCAACACCGCTCCCGTCCGCGTAAAGCCCGTAAGAGCCGCCGCTATCTCCGATTATCTCAACTCCGTAAGCATAGCTGTCCGCAACGCCACCTACGGCGCTTCACTGCCGTTTGAGGAGGTCGTCGGCGAGTTTGTTAAGCAGCGCGACGAATCACGCAATCCTATCTTTGACGTCAGCGTTAACTTTATGTGGAATCCGCCTGCTTACGATAAGGACGGTTTGAGCGTAGAGCTGTATTCTCCGCTTCAAAAAATGAGCCGCGATATCGGTATCGTTATCCGCAAGGGAGAAAAAGGACTTCACTTTATGATTCAATACTCCTCAGAGCTTTTTGAGGATGCGGTTATTGAAAACTTCATCGGTCAGCTCAAATACACTATCTCACTGCTCTCGGGCGATGCGATGACCGTCCGTCACGCGCTGGTACTGCCTGCTGATCAGCAGGAAAAGCTCGACAGCTTTAAGACAGCAGCAACAGAGGAGCTGAGCGTCACCCTGCTGCACAAGCTCTTTGAAAAATCCGCGGAAGAAAATGCGGACAAAACCGCGTTGATCGCTTTGGACAAGACCCTCACCTATCGCGAGCTCAACGAAAGCGCCAATATCGTCGCCAACAACCTGATCGGCAGGGGCGTCAAGACCGGCGACAGCGTAGCCCTCCTGCTGCCCAGAGAAAGCTGCTTCTTCAGCTGTATGTTCGGCGTGAACAAGGCAGGCGCGGCGTTTATCCCCTGTGATCCGCAGTATCCTGCCGACCGTATCAACCACATCATCACCGATTCCGGATCATCCTTCATCATCACCACCGCAGACAAGCTTGCGGATTACCCTGCCGAGAAAGCAATCGACGTCACCGATATTCTAACCGGCACCAACACCTCGAATCCCGACGTCAAGATGAGCGATGATGAACTCAGCTATATGATTTATACCTCCGGCTCAACCGGAAAACCCAAGGGCGTAATGCTGCGTCACAAGGGTATCTGCAACTACCTTATACCCCACCCGGCAAACACCCATATGTACCATATCAAACACGACATCACCACATATCTCAGCGTCACAACCATCTCATTCGATATGTCCTTTAAGGAGCACGCCGCCACATTCTGCAACGGCAAGACGCTGGTATTCGCCGGCGAGGATGAGATGAACGATCCCCGCGCGCTCGCCGAGCTGATGGTAAAATACGACGTCGACTGTATTAACGCCACACCCTCGCGCTTACAGCAGTATATGGACTACGCTCCCTTCAAGGAAGCGCTGTCAAAGTGCAGGCTCGTTATGTCAGGCGGCGAGGGCTACCCGATGTCACTCAGAGATAGCATAGCATCGTGCTCCGACTCTATCCGCATTGTCAACACCTACGGACCTACGGAGATCACCGTCTCCTGCAACGCGGCTGATCTGACAAACGCCGATTATGTGACCGTCGGCAGGCCGCTGCTTAACTACCACGAGATAATCGTTGACAAGTTCGGCGATCCCACGCCCTACGGTGTGATCGGCGAGCTGTATATCGGCGGTATCGGAGTCGCGTGCGGCTACCGCAATCTTCCCGAAAAAACTGCCGAAGCATTCGTAAACTACAACGGACAGCGTATGTACCGCTCGGGCGATTACGCCAAGTGGGACAAGGACGGCAACGTTTATATCCTGGGCAGACTGGATAACCAGGTCAAGCTCAGAGGACTGCGTATCGAGCTCGGCGAGATCGAAGGTCTCATCGCCGCCCAACCGCATATCAAAAAGGTCGCCGTTATTATCCGCAAATTAAACGGTCAAGATAACCTGTGCGCTTACTTCACCGCCGACGAGGAGATCGACATCGACTCACTCCGCGACGAGTTGAAAAAGCACCTGACTCACTATATGGTTCCGACGGCGTATCTCCAGATGAACGAGATGCCTATCACCGCCAACGGCAAAACCGACGTCAAGAAGCTCCCCGAGCCCGTACCGGTCAGCCTCGGCGAGTATGTCGCTCCCGCGAACAAGACCGAGGAATTCTTCTGTGAGTCCTTTAAGAAGGCGCTAAAGCTCGACAAGGTCGGCGCTACCGACGACTTCTTTGAAATCGGCGGAACATCGCTGATCGTCACCTCCGTAGTGCTCGACGCTTCCGAAAACGGCTATGAGATCACCTACGGTGACGTATTCAAATACACCACTCCGCGCGCGCTGGCAGAACTGTTTAAGGACGGAGAGGTCAACGATACCAATAAGCTTTTTGATTTTGACGATTATGACTATACAAAGATAAACGAATTACTTTCCAAAAACACCGTTGATGCCTTTTTGTCCGAACCGCTCCGCGACGTCGGAAACATTATGATCACCGGCGCAACGGGATATATGGGCGCTCATTTGCTCGCAGAATTCCTTAAAACCGAGAAGGGCAAGGCATACTGTATGATCCGTAAGGGCAAGTTTGACACTGCCCGCGAACGTTTGGAAAATATTATGTTCTACTACTTCGGCACGGATATGGAGAAGGAATTTGAAGATCGCGTCGAGGTAATAAACGGTGACGTAACAGATTATAAATTCTTTGAACCGTTTGAGAGCCTGCCTGTTAACACAGTTTTCAACTGCGCGGCAAATGTTAAGCATTTTTCAAACGGTACTGACATTGAGGATATCAACGTCGGCGGCGCTGTCAACTCCATTAAGCTGTGCGAAAAAACCGGAGCAAGGCTTATTCACTTCTCAACGGTTTCGGTTTCCGGCACAACAGATGATGTTGAAAAGCTCAGCCGCGGTGATCTTGACGAGCGGTCGCTGTACTTCGGTCAGACTCTCGACAATAAATACACGTCGTCAAAGCTCATGGGCGAGCGCAAGGTCCTTGAGGCTGCGGCGGACGGCTTAGACGCTAAGGTCATCCGCGTCGGCACGCTCGCGGCGCGTGAATCGGACGGTGAATTCCAGATCAACTTCCTCACCAACAACTTTATGGGCAGACTGCGCAGCTATAGCCTGCTCGGCTGCTTCCCCTACGCGATGATCGAAAACCAGGTTTGTATGGGACCGATCGACCGTTCCTGCGAAGCTTTCTTAAAGCTTGCAAAAACTCCGCAGGCTTGCTGTGTATTCAACGCGGTCAACAATCATACTCTGCCTCTCGGCGATATCATCCGTCAGATGAACAAAAGCGGCAATAACATTAAATTTGTTGAGTACGATGTGTTTGCCGAGGCGCTTAACGAGGCGCAGAAGGATCCCGACAAGGCGGCTATTCTTTCGAGTATGACGGCGTATATGAACACCGCCCACGGCAAAAAGATCGTCGCGCTGCCCTGCAAAGCGAACTATACCACTCAAATCCTTGCACGTATGGGCTTTTTCTGGAACGCGAGCAATGAAAAATATGTAAATGACTTTATCAATGTTCTGCGTGGCTTCCTGTTCTTCCGCAAGGATAACCTCAAACGATAAGAAGGGTATGAGCAATGAAACGAAAAGGTACACTTCTGAATAAAAAATATCGCAGTTTGTTAGTTGCTACGCTCGCTATGACTGCTTCAACATACCTGTCGAGTATCTTAGACGGCATTATGGTCGGTCAAATACTCGGCACGGTACAGCTGTACGCCATCAATCTTACAACTTCCGTTATTTTTTTGAGAACTATTCCGATCGCGATGTTCACCTTCGGCGGCAATACGCTCTCGGTCATCCACAAAAGTAAGCGAGATCAAAAGTCAGCCGACGCGGTGTTTACACTGTCGTTTTGGGCGGGGATACTCTCTACGGTTTTGATTTCAATAGTCGGTATCGCAACGATGGTCCCGACAGCTCAGCTTTTGGCTCAGGGCAAAGAAGAGCTTGTCGGATTGGTTATCGATTACCTTCTTCCGCTATGGGTGCTTACTCCGCTTGTAGCGGCAGTAAACCAGACAGCGGCATATGCCAGGACCGATGGTTTGCGCAAGCTCGCGACCGCGCTTCCGATCATCGCTAATGTTATCAATCTGATTTGCGATTACATCTACATGGCGATTTTCGGCTGGGGAGTCGCAGGTGCAGGCTGGGCTACCGTAACGGGATATGTTGTCGGAGTCTTCTTGACGCTGCTGTATTTCAAATCAAAAAAGCGCACTGTGCACTTTACGAAGGCAGCGCTTAAAAAGATGAAAATGCTTGGAAAGATTTTCAGCGTAGGACTTCCTTCTGCGCTTATATATGTATGCAACTTCCTGCGGCTGTTTTTTACAAACGCTATTATCCTTTCATATACCGGTGTGTTGGGCGGTAAGATCGCCTCGGTTTCATTTTCACTTAACAGTCTCGCGTTTATTTTGGTCGAGGGCGCCTCAATGACGCTGCTGCCGATCCTCGGCGCTCTGTACGGCGAAAAAGACGCTAACGGTCAGCGGATAACACTGCGTTACGGTATGATCGTCACCGTTGCGCTGTCGGTGTTTGTACTTATAATTTCGGAGCTGTTTCCGGTTCAGCTCGCCTCGCTTTACGGACTCACCGATAAAGCTATTACCGATATTTTTTCGGTCACCTTCCGAATTTTTTCTATAAATATTCCGATTCTTGCTGTAATCTACGTAATGCGAACGTTTTTCCAGGCGACAAAGCAACGGGGACTTGCCAATTTGCTTGTAATGCTCGACGGCGTTCTAACCATTATTCCTCTTATGTATTGGTTCGCGCACTATGATATTTACTGGCTGTGGGGCGCTTTCCCTGTTTCCAAGGCTTTAACGGTGATAATAACCCTTATCGCTATGGCGATCAGCAAAAAGGTCAAGCATAAAAAGAATATTCTCGGTATTGAGGAAGAGGACGGCGTAATGTACGACTTCTCGATCAATAACGATATCCCCGAAGCGATTCGCGCGTCTGAGGAAGCTATGGCGTTCTGCAAGGAGAATAACGTTCCCGAAAACACCGTCAACGCTATCGGCGTGTCTGTTGAGGAGCTATGTCATAATATCGCGGTTTACTCTGAAACAAACGGCAACAGCGCCGTAGATGTGTGTGTTCGAGTAATGCCCGATATGATCAATGTCCGTCTGCGCGACGACGGGGCGGAATTTGATCCGACTGATTATATTGACAACAGCGGCAGGCGCATTACAGGCTTACAGCTTGTAAGAATGCTGAGCTCAACAATAAATTACAATAGGGTATTGGGCTTCAATGTCACCAATGTTGCCGTAAGATATTAGCAGGGTGGTGAGTAGTATAATAAATAAAGAACAAACAAACCAATCTAAATATACTGCTGATCTGTTTCGCTCAGCCGAACAGCGCATCAATTTTGTATATATGATGCTGATGATCGCGCTTGAAGTGTCTGTATGGATTTATATTCTGATAAATGAATTGGACGTTACGCGTTATTATTTTGGCATAAGAGCGGAAATCGTTCTGATGATCGGTATCATAGTCAACGCTATTTTCAGAAAAAAAAGTTATCCGTGGATAAAATACCTAAATAATATTGTGATTATTATTGCGATTTTCTATCTCGGCGGTTTTTCTGAATTGATAACGCCGCTGTTCATTTTTATTCCGTTTATAAACAGTTTTTATTTTCGACCGTATTTTACACTTGTTACCGGACTGGTATGCATTTTTATGATGTATATTTGCTTTATGTCGATAGTTGTTTCGATGTTTGATGAAAACGGAGAAATTGTTTATGACTTTTTTGCAATTGTTCGGTCAGCGTTTGACTTTTCAGACGAATCGGTCGTTATGATATTTCAAAACCGCAGTTATATATTTATAACAGTGATCGTTCTGGTGGCCGTTTCGATATATCTTTCTTTCAGCAGCAGACGATTTACGATCCGTCAAGGCGAGCTGATGAGCAAAAATCTCTCTACCAAAGCCGAGCTCAATGTTGCAAGGAACATTCAAGAGGGAATTTTGTCAACGGATTTTCCGGATCATTCCTCATACGCGGTATGCGCCGATATGACGCCTGCCGCTCAGGTCGGCGGCGACTTTTATGATTATTTCACCGTAGACGATACCCACATCGCTGTCACGATTGGCGATGTATCAGGTCACGGAATGGCAGCCGCGCTGTTTATGACGCTGACAAAGACGCTATTGAAGGTCTATGCGCAGGCAGGCTATCAGACCGACAAGGTCATGGCGAACGTCAACCGCTATCTGCTTAAATCGAATCCCGAGAAGCTGTTTGTCACCGGGTGGATCGGTATTCTCGATCTCACAAACGGCATCCTCTCATACACAAACGCGGGTCATAATCCGCCCATACTGATACGCAAAGACAGCGAGACCGATTATCTGCAAAATAAACCTAACTTTGTACTCGGCGTGCGCAGGAGGGTCAATTACACCGAAGAACATATCAAGCTCAGCGTCGGCGATAAACTTATACTATACACCGACGGCGTGACTGAAGCGCAGTCTCCCGACGAGGACTTTTTCGGCGACGAACAATTTCTTACGCTTGTCCGTTCGGCGGGCGGTCAGGATCAGTCAGCGCTTGTACACACTATCCGATCCGCCGTCGATAACTTTGAAAACGGAAAAGCGCACTATGACGACGCTACGATCCTCACACTGTTTTTCAAGGAATATCTCAAGGCGGAGCCTATGACGAGCAAAACATTCTTTTTGAATAAAGAAACCTTCGACAGCGTGCTCAGCTATATCGAAGCCTGCTGCCGCGAGTCCGGCTGCGATGAAGAAACGATCGGTCAGATCACGATAGCGTGCTCGGAGATACTTTCAAACATCGACTCATATGCCTACGAAAACGGCGGAAATGTTGAAATACAGTCAAAATGCCGCGATAACCGTATGACGCTCATATTCAGGGACAACGGTCAGCAGTTTGATCCTCTGCGAAAGCCGGATCCCGACGTTACCCTGTCGCTGAACGAACGTCGCCGCGGAGGTCTCGGTATCTATATCGTTAAAAAGCTGATGAGCGACGTCAGTTACGAATACATAGATCGGCAGAACGTTCTGACGATCACAAAGGATTTTTAGGAGGCTGTATGTTAAAAACAAAAATCATCATTGCGGGCGATACGCTTCCTATGCCATGCAACTACGACCTGTTCAGCGCGGGAGATACCAAGGCGCTGTTCGGCGACCGGTTGTGTGAGCTGTTTGCTTCCGCCGACTATCGCGTCTGCAACCTCGAGGGTTGCTTTACCGACAGTGATACCCCGATTGATAAGATCGGACCTGCCATCCACGCGCCGACCGCGTCGATCAAGGGGATCAAAGCGCTCGGCATCGACTACGCGACTCTCGGCAACACCCATTCGATGGATTACGGCGTGCAGGGCTATCACGACACCTGCAAAACGCTCAACGAAAACGGCATAGGTCACTTTGGCTGGGGCGATAACGAAAATGAGGTCAAGAGCTACGTCACTATCGAGCACGCAGGCAGGAGGATCGTCCTATACAACACCACCGAATGTTTTGAAAACGCGCCCGGAAAAACTCATCCCGGCGTGAACCTATATGACGAATATCGCGTCCTCGGCGAGATAAAAGCCCTCAAAGAGTCCTGCGACTACCTTATCGTTTTCTATCACGGCGGTATTGAGGGGACGCATTATAACAGCGATATCATGCGCCGTCGGTTTCACCGTATGGCAGATAACGGCGCGGACGTCGTCCTCTCGCAGCACACCCACGCAATCGGCGAGGAGGAGCGTTATAACGGCGCATACTTACTCTACGGTCAGGGAAACTTCTGCTTTCACTTCCGCCCACAGGTCACACCGCTGCTTGCCGAAGGCTTGGTGCTGGAGCTTGATTTTGACGACCGCAGCTTTACCGCAAAACCTCACCGGATACTCCGCACCGAAAAGGGGTGCGTATATGACGACAAGCAGGAGCTTGAGGCCTTTTACGCGCGCAGCAAAACCCACGACGCGCTGCTCGCGGGCGATGATACAGCTGCAAAGGAATTCCGTGAAAGCTTCGGCAAGGACTGTATGAACTGGATGCCCACATTTTTTTGGGCGATGCGCGGTAATAATCCCGAGGACGATGAAAAACGCGCGTCACTCTCCCCCGGGGAGTTCGCGCAATATCTAAAAGCCTCCTATTCGCGTAAACAACTGCTCGGAATACAGATGTTCCTTCGCAACGAGGAATTCAATGAAGTAGGCAACCAAATCCTCAGCGATCTGCTGAGAGAATCAAATACAAAGGAGATCACTAATGACAATTAAGGTTTATGAAGAAAACGGAAAGCAGGTCATCGCGCCCGAGGGCAAGATCGACCACGTCACCGTTGAGAAGTTCGAAGAAAAAATCACCGAGCTGTGCAAAGCGAATGATACCTTGACGCTGGATATGGCAGGCGTTGAGTATGTCAGTTCAGCCGCGCTGAGAGCGATCCTGAACGCCAATGATCTGCTCAGCGGCAAGGGTGGTCTTACGATCAAGAACGTCAATAATAAAGTGATGGAGATCTTGAGGATCACAGGCTTTTCCGATTATCTCGACATTCAGTGAGAAAAAGAAAATGGGGCTGTCGCAAATCGAAAGAATTTGCGACAGCCTGATTGTTATGTAGCTAATCAGAAGATATGGATTGGATAGCGGAACATAAACGATCGACAACTTTATTGAGAGTCTGAAAGATTTCAGGCAACACCGCACAATTCAAGGCGCACGGCTTGCTTGAATCTTATTCCGTCAGCTTGCCCAAAAAATCTCGGCAAGGCGACAGCCTTACCTCAATTTATTTGTACAACCTGACGAAAAATCTTACTGCGCAATCCGCAGGTATTGCCTTCATTTCTGAATCCGCGTTTTCTGATTTCTTTCCAAATCTGCTCGATGGGATTCATCTCGGGCGTGTACGGCGGAATAAAAGCAAGGCGGATATTTTCTGGAATAATCAAGACTTTCGCTTCTATTCCGCCGGCAAAACACATTGCTGCTAACTGACTGACGTAAGGAGCGCTTCTGCTCGTTTATCCTTGTTTTTCCTTCGGGTTTCTTTTATTATTTCTAAATCTTTGGCTGTAAATGTATAGTCATTGTTTCATCACCGTATGCGTTATACCACACTTTTTGTAATTATTATAGCCTTTTATTTAAGAATTTTGATACAATTTTCATTTTCGTGTATATCATTATTATTTTAGCCAGAACATTGCGGCATATCCGCGAACCATGTAGTTCCATTCTGAATTCTTCCAGAAGTTCCAACCGCAGTCTACAAGCTGAACGTTATATTCGGCTGCGTTCTTATCATCAATGTTAACTCCCTTGTAATATGCCTTCTGATAGTTATAGCCGCCCAACAGAGAGGCTCTGGAAACTGAATCGTCCCACGCCTTTGCTGTAACAAGGGTTGTGCCCTCGGGCAGGTTTCTGGTGTCAAATCCGGCGTCATCGAGCGCTTTGCGAACCGATACGCCCCTGCTTCTTGCATAATCTGCGACGATCTTTGCCTTGCTGCTGTCCAAAATGCTTTTTCTTCCTAGTAAAATCTCGTTGATGTCATTTGCGACCTGCTCTCCTCTGCCTTCGTGGAAGATTCCGTCGGCAAACATTGACTGATGATAGAAAACGTCAAGGTAATCTTTGAGCTCGATGTTGTCGTGCCCTTTGTTGACAAGGATGGACTTTGATTTATTCATTACCTTGTCGTACATTGCCTTGAAGGTGTTGGGATCATTGTCTTTTTCTCCGCTGATAAGAAACTTTGAAACAAACCGGATCTCGGACTCGATCTCGTTTGATTTTTTGCAGATGTGCGCGGTGTAATCGGAGTTTGCGGTCTGTTTTGTCTGATCGCTGAAATTGTTGTAGCAGATCTGTGCGGCGAGGCTTTCTGTCAGAGTAGCGCAGCCTGCGGCGTATACCTTCATAACAAGATCGCAAGCGGGCTTTGCCTTCTTGATCGCTTCTCCGCTGAACATTACGGAGTTGGTGTAGTGGTTGTAAGTGAGCTCAAAGATGTTGCCATCCTTGGTCATAGACGGCTTTTTGCAGAAGTTGTTAAGCTCGGTCAGAACGTCCTCGAACTTTGTTCTCCACTCGTCAAAGCTTCCGGTCAGGCTTCCTATCTTGGCGATCTTATCGGTGTTTGAAAGATTGCTCGCGTAGGTATCATTGATCTTTTTGTTCATCGATTCGGTGTGAGCCTTGAACTTGATGAAAGTGTTGTAGAAGCTTTGAACTCCAAGGTCGTTTGTAAGCTCAGCCTTGATCGAAGCCTCGGAAGCGTCGATCTTATCAAAAATCCTGTCAACCTTGTTGCTGAGTTCATCGACCTTTTTTTCGGTTCTTTCATCGGCTTTTTCGATGAATGCGTCCAGCAGACCACTGAGTGCCGGTACAAAGTACTTACCGTTTTTGGTAACGCCGTCGAGCACCTTGAGGACAGTCGCCGAGCTAATGTTTGTCGCATATTTAAGGTCGCGGTCAAGGCTTACCTTCAGTTCGTTTGTGACAGATGTTCCGGCTGAAAGATGTGTTTCAGCGGCAAATGCCGTTGTGGTCGTCATTGCTCCTGCTGAGAGAATTGTGATTGCTGATAATGCTGTTGCGATAACCTTTGTTTTGATGCTGTTCTTTTTCATGATGAGTTCTCCTTTTCCTGATTTTGTATTTATAAAATCCTTTAATATCTGTCGTGTAATATTTCGATTTATTTTGTTTTTCCTTGACTGTGACTATAGTATATCAGGCGCACTACAACAGAACCACAACAAAAAACACAGGTTTCTAAAACTTTTTAAAATAACGTTCGCAATTTATTAAGCAAAGCTGAAAAAGAACGGCGTTAGGGTGTTATCGGCAAAAGAAAACATCACCGACGACGCATCCGGTATTCTCGTCGAAGGTGTGTTGGAGAGTATGGCGGAATATTATTCCGCTGAATTATCCCAGAAAATCCACCGTGGAATGGGAATCAACGCACAAAAGTGTTCGTCCAACGGCAGCAATGTTTGATAAATCGAATGTGCGGATTAATTTTGTGAAATTTTTTGGGGTGCGTAAGCGCGTGACTCGGGAGAGCGCCAGGTTCGCAATCTGGAGGTCAGGGGTTCGATCCCCCTATGGTCCACCACCGCCGCCCGAGTTTGCGCCGCCCGAGTTTGCTCGGGCGGTATTTCTATTATATTAACATCCTGATAAATCGGAATTTGCGGAGGTGTAGTGATGAGTAAGACGGTCAGAAAAATCATTGCCATAGGCGGCGGTGAAAATGGCAGGATCAATAGTAAAGGTCAAAAACTGCCTTATGAATTATCTGAAATAGACAGTGAGATTATCAGGCTGACAGGGAGGAAAAAGCCGCGCGTACTGTTTCTCGCGCACGCACAAATATCTTTTGGCTTTGAAAATGAATTAAGGTATTACGAAACAATCAAAAAAATATACGGTGATATGTTCGGCTGTGATTTCAGGTGGCTGAAAGCATCTGAACTTACAGATAATTTTGAAAAAGCACAAAACGACGTTTCATGGGCAGACATCATCTATGAAGGTGGTGGTAATACCGTTGCAATGGTAGAACTGTGGAAAAAAACAGGCTTTGATAATCTTTTGAGAGACGCTTGGAAAACAGGAAAAGTAATGTGCGGCGTATCAGCAGGCGCGATTTGCTGGTTTGCTTTGGGTAACACAGAAGTGCCGGGATATAAGGAAGCAGAAGTCAATCAGATCCCGGGGTTGGGATTTATTGACGCCTATTTTTCACCACATTGTAACAAAGAAGGAAAACGCGAGAGCGAAATCAACAGTTTGAAACATATTGATAAAGTCGGGC
This sequence comes from uncultured Ruminococcus sp., assembly GCA_902798605.1. The sequence goes on from CADBXH010000055.1 coordinate 18,821, forward strand.
TTTCGGTATCAAATTGCAGTGCGATTGAGATCATCGATGACCAATACCGTGTTATAAAATCAACACCTGCTGACGGAAGCTTCAGACCGTATGTTCTTCGTACATATTGGAAAAACGGAAATATGTTTGAAGAAGAGATTTCTGAAACCGCAGATTTCAAAAAACTCGATCTGCTATTAAGCATGAAAGATTGAAGAAATAGCGACAAATTCTGATTTGTTGTTTTAGAGTATAAAAAAGTTAAAACCCGCCTGCTCACGAGATGTGAACAGGCGGGTAAATTTACGCCGCAAATAAAAAACTCTCTTTTCATATTTTTAGTTTTGTGATATACTTTTTGTAGTAGCTGCAAAATACAGACAACAGGAGGATAATCAATGGCTAAGGTATTACTTTTGAACGGAAGTCCGCACACAAAGGGCTGCACGGCGGCAGCGTTGGATGAGATGATAAAGGTGTTTGAACAGGATGGTATCGAAACCGAAATCATACAGGTCGGCAATAAGCCGATCAGAAGTTGTATCGCCTGCGGCAGATGCGAAAGCCTCGGGCATTGCGTTTTTGATGACCTTGTAAACGAAACCGCCCAAAAGTTTGAAGCGGCGGATGGTTTGGTCATCGGAAGCCCTGTTTACTACGGCTCACCGAACGGAACCGTTCTCTCTTTTTTAGACAGATTGTTTTACAGTACCCCGTTCTCAAAGCATATGAAGGTCGGCGCGTCGGTCGTTTCCTGCCGCAGAGGTGGCAACACCGCTTCGTTTGATGTGCTGAACAAGTATTTTACTATCAGCAATATGCCCGTAGCTTCCGCAACCTATTGGAATATGGTCCACGGTTTTACGGCGGAGGATGTCGCAAAGGATAAGGAAGGCTTGCAAACGATGCGTAACCTTGCGAGGAGTATGAGCTTTATGATAAAGACGATCGCCGACGGAAAAGAAAAATACGGCTGTCCCGAACCTGAGCGTGATAATTTCACCAGCTTTCCCGACGGAAAATAAACCGGAGTAACAAAAATCATTCAACGAATTAAGGCGCAAGTCCGTGATTTCGGACTTGCGCCTTTTTGATGTTATTATACTTAAAAATCATTGAACATAAAATCCGCCCAATAATACTGACTCATATACTCATTGGCATAAGCGTTGACCGCACCCGCGTCGAGCTCGGCAAAGCGGTAATAATCGCAGTCGAGCACGGCGGGATTGACCGACAGCGCGTTGTAGCTTTTGTTGACAGCCTTTTGCGCGCCGACCTTTTTAAGGCTTTTCATCATAGCCGAGATCAGCGTCTGCATATAGCTCTGCTGTTTATTATCGTACGGCTCGTCCTCAAACAGCGCCGCAGCGATCTCTCTGGTGCTGCAGGAGCTGCCGTGGCGGTGTACCAGATACGCAAAGATCTCCTTCGATCTGCTGCGCTCAAAATGCACCGGCGTGCCGTCGGGCAGGAATACGTCAAAATTGCCGAAGCACTGGACCTTTAGCAGCGCGTCGTTCTTCGGGATTATCGGGAACCGCAGTTCCTCAAGCTCACGCGCGACCTCTTCCTTGGTGACGGGCTTCATAATATATCCGCTCGCGCGCATATCCATCGCGTCCGCCTTGTACTCCGAAAAACCCGTGACGAAAATTATATTCATCTTGGGATTGCTTTGCTTGAGCCTTTTTGCCACCTCAACGCCATTCATACCGCGCATATGGATGTCCAAAAACGCGACGTCACAGCCGTTCTTTTCTGCCTCCTCCAACAGATCATCCTGATCGTCAAAGGCTAAAACCTCAGCGTCGGGCTTAACTTTTTTTACGCACATTTCCAGCATCTGTAACGCCAGCTGTTCATCATCAAGACACAGTATCTTCATTTTTTTGACCCTCCTTCGGGAGTATCACTGTCGCGACAGTTCCCTCTCCCGGTGTACTTTCTATTTTCATTTCGCCGCCGCACATATCTTTGAGACGGCGCTGTGTATTTTCCATACCGACGTGCGAACGTCCGTCATCCTTCTTCTGAGCGGTCGTATCAAAGCCGACTCCGTCATCCGAGACGATGACTTCATATGCGTTATCAGTCTCACGCGTCGCGATAGTGACCGTGCCGCCCTTTTTCTTCATTCCTACGCCGTGCTTAACGGCGTTTTCTACGATCGGCTGGATGCTCAGCTGCGGC
>CADBXH010000056.1 GCA_902798605.1 uncultured Ruminococcus sp.
TAGAAATACTCCGTGCTAAAATCCTTAAACAAATACTGTTAAGATTATTTTGCAGGGAGCGAGTGGGAGTGATTCGCAAAGCGAATCAACTATGAACGCCTAGCGTTCATATCATAACTTATGCGTAAGCATAATCATAACTGTACACTGATCACTAAAGTTTTGTATAGCGTGTTATCAGTTATGATTGGCTTCGCCAAGTTATTGCTTTATCAAGTTTTTTACAACGGAATGAATTATGAAAGACAGTATACTGAGAACTAAATCGAAGGAATTTGCAAAAGATGTTGTATTCTTATGCAGAGGAATGAAAGCAAATCGGGTTGAATTTGCTCTGATAAATCAACTTCTTCGCTGCGGTACATCGGTTGGCGCTAATATTCATGAAGCTCAATATGCTCAAGGGAAAAAAGATTTTATTTCAAAAATGGAAATCGCTTTAAAAGAGTGTAATGAAAGTGATTATTGGATTGAACTGTTGTATGAAACAAACAGCATATCTGCAAATGATTTTGATAGATTAAAAAGACAAATAATTGAAATCCGTAGAATGCTTGTTTCTTCTGTAACTACATTAAAAAACAAACAGTAAACACGCCGTCAAGTGGGATAGTATCCTGCTTGGCGGCGTTTTCTGTTGCTAATTATCTGATTTTGTGGTAAGATTAGATTACGATATTGGAAAGGCTGATTGAAATGATCATAAACATCAGAAACATCAACGATACAGATCATTATGAAATAGAACTTGTCGCCAAAAGAGCTTTTTGGAATTTGAATATGCCCGGGTGTGACGAGCATTATTTGGTACACAGGCTTTGGAATGAGCCGTGCTATATTCCGGAGATATCTTTAGCCGCAACCACTGATGAAAAAGCGGTTGGCGCTATTTTGTATTCAAAAGCCAAAATCGAAACCGATCACGGCAGCAAAGAGGTTCTGACCTTTGGTCCTTTATGCGTCGATCCCGATTATCAAAAGATGGGTATCGGCAAAAAGCTGTTGTTGGAATCTATGCGTTTGGCGGCTGAGAAAGGCTATCAAGCGATCTTAATCTGCGGTGTTCCGACGTACTATCCCAAGTTCGGCTTTAAGACAGCCGATATGTTTGGAATAACAATGCCAGACGGCTCCAATTTTGATGCTTTTATGGGATATGAGCTTCAAAAAGGCGCATTAAAAGGCGTGACCGGAAAGTTTTATGAAGATCCTCTTTTTGACTGTGATGTACACGACGAAGAGTATATGAAAGCGGTTAATGAATTCGACAAAAACTTCCCGTATATGGAAAAGAAGGTTCTGCCGCACCAGTGGAGGTAAGGAAGTATTTGAGTAAAGCTGACAAGTAAAAAGAACTTTTTACAGATGCGTTTTTAATGGGTCCAAATTAAGAGAAAATGAAGATTTCAAAATCGTTTTTAAAGTCTTGATTTATCACATACTTCGCCTATAATAAGCTTGTATCGTGGCAACAAAATGGCAACAGGATTTTTGATCGGAGGATATAATATGAAACGTACAGTATTTGCAGTGATAATACTTCTTGTAACAGTGTTTACTCTTAATGGATGTAACCATGATAAAAACATACCCAATGGATATATAAACAAAGAAGAGTATTTTGATAAAAACGGTTTTCAGGACTATACGGATTACTGTAAGTATTATTATTCTGACAAGACGCCTTTTGAAAAAGATTCGTCATATCAAAAAGTCACAGAATCCGATATTGATAATATAAAAGGCTACTTTTCAAATTTTGAAGAAGCGATGAAAGCCGGCGAAAGAATCAATGAATATGATTTTGATGATAATTGCATAACCTCCGGTGATTATGTAAAAATCATTACCAAGGAAGGAACTCAGTCGAGTAATGCGGTTTACGGCAAATACGACAATTATAATGTCTATTTCTTCGATGTTGATTCCGGTATTCTGTATTATATTCACAATAATATTTAGCAATAACATAGCCGTCAAGTTGGATAACCTCCTGCTTGGCGGCGTTTTTATTGCCATATTTTCTGATTTGTGGTAGAATTGTTTTGAAAGAAAATGATTAATATTATTTGGGACAATGTCTGTGAGGCACAAAAATAATCATAAAGCTTATTAAAGCAGAATTTGAAGATATAAACACTATCCTGCAAATGCAAAAAGTTGCATTTGCTGAGCTTTACGAAAAGTATCAGGATACCGAAACCAGCCCTGCAATGGAAAAATACGAGGATATTTTATTCCGCTTCAATCAGCCCGAAACGACCTACTATTTCATAACAGCTGATAATGAAAAAGTCGGCGTGATTCGTGTTGTAGACTTCAAGGACGGCGTTACCCGAAAAAGAATATCGCCGATTTCCATTATGCCGGAATATCGCAATAAAGGCTACGCTCAACATGCTATCATTGAAGCGGAGCATATTCACGGTAAGCATAATTGGAAGCTCGACACGATTTTGCAGGAAGCGGGTAACTGCTATCTGTACGAAAAGCTCGGCTATCATCAAACCAGCAAAACAGAGATAATAAACGACAAACTAACTATCGTATTTTACGAGAAGGATTGAGAATAACAGCAAATTATGAAACTAAATTATATTGATAAAGGAACTGAATTTGACTTTGGCAGGACTTCCGATAACTACGCCAAGTTCCGCGATATTTATCCCAAGAGTATGTATCAAAAGCTGATTAACTTCGGCATAGGGCAGAGGGGTCAAAAAATCCTTGACCTCGGCAGCGGTACGGCTGTTTTGCCGATAAATCTGAGCCATTCCGGAGCCGAATTCACCGCGACGGATATTTCCGAAAATCAAATCGAATACGGCAAATCGCTTGTCAAAAGCAAGGGGATAGGCAATATCGATTTCAAGGTCTGCTCCGCCGAGGACACGGGCTTTGAAAATAACAGCTTTGATGTTGTAACGGCCGTCCAGTGCTTTCAATATTTTGATACCGAAAAAGCGGCAGCAGAAATACATCGAGTACTAAAACCAAACGGCTTGTTTTGCAAGATTTTTATGGACTGGCTGCCGTATGAGGATGAAGTTATCGGCGAGATGGAAAACCTTGTCTTAAAATACAACCCTGATTGGAGCGGCAAAGGCTTTAAGCAATTTGAATACCGCTATCCAAGCTGGGCAATAGACAGGTTTGACATCGACACAATACATTCCTACAATGCCCTTATTGAATTTTCAATACAAGACTGGCTCGGCAGAGTCCTGACCTGCCGCGGAGTCGGCGCGAGTCTGAGCGATGAAAAGATAAAGAAATTTGAATCGAAGTACAGAGAATTACTCAGCAAATATGCCGAACCGCTCAAATTAAAGCACCAGATCCACATCGAAATCTACAGGAGGAAATAATTATGATACCAAATGATCCTATGATATTGCTCAGCTTTATTAACACCAAGCTCCGTGATAATTATAATAGCCTTGATTTTCTCTGCGATGATTTGCAGCTCGACAAAGCCGAGCTTGAAGCAAAGCTCTCGGCAATAGATTACAAATACGATCCAGAGCTCAACAAATTTGTTTAGTCATACCATTTTTCAGAAACCCGCTTATTAAGCGATATATAGCCCCATGACATAAAATACGCGCAGGAGTAGATTATCGCTCCTGCAAGCAAAACATACCACAGCGGGCGCGTATTTACCTCTAAAAACGAGTATGGTATCTTATCCTGCGGGATAAATCCCCACAGTATCAAATTGATCATTATCACAGCGTAAATCGTGATTAGCGCCGAGCCGTTAAAGCGCATTATCGGCTTGATTTTAGCTGCCGGCGGTTCGGCTATCAAAAACGATATAATCGTCAAAGCCGGAATAATAACGTGCATATTAAAGGAATCATACTTTAAGATGTTCGGCTTGTCGGGAATAAAGGGAACTAAAGAGACAAAAATCACGAGTGCGATAATGCTCTCGGTAACAACCGATGTGAGCCGCAAAAAATAAATCTTCTTGCTTATCAGATCCTCTCCTTTTATGATCTCAGCAATACTTATTATCGCCGTTATCAGCGAGATTATCGAAGTAAAAAGCGTACCGTTTATTGTCATAAATCTGAAATCCGACAAAAAATCCCAGTCCATATCCTCAACAACGGATATTAAAAACGAGCAAAAGCCCAGAATCGAGATAGTCAGTCCTATTAGAATATTTAGCTGCTTTTTATATTTGAATCTTACCTTTGTGTATTCTATACTTTTTGAGGCTGTTGTTTCGTTCATTTACTCTGCTCCTAATTCGTTATCACATATTAGTGATTTGCAGAATAAAAAAATTAATACATAAAAAAATAATGTCATTCTTAGGAGTTACCCAAGAATGACATTTATTATAAATCAAAGATTTTCTTTGATAGCCGCCAAAAGCTCATCATATGTTTCAAAAGCAGGGAGATCGGGGTTATCCTTTTGGATCGACTCGGGACTCTTAAAGAGGAAGCCCGCTTTGCTTGCCCTGATCATACCGAGGTCGTTAAAGCTGTCGCCGCTCGCGATAGTTTCAAAACCAATCGACTGCAATGCTTTAACTGTGGTATATTTTGATTTTTCACATCTCATTTTGAAGTCGACGACCTCGCCGCTATCCGCAACAACAAGCGAGTTGCAGAACAGGGTGGGGTATCCCAATTTCTTCATAAGAGGTGCAGCGAACTGAGTAAAAGTATCGCTGATTATTATAACCTGACAAATGGATTTGAGCTCATCCAAGAACTCTTTAGCGCCCGGCATCGGGTCAATAGTTGCGATAACGTCCTGTATCTCTTTGAGTCCGAGGCCGTGCTGTTTTAAGATATCGAGTCTGTACCTCATAAGCTTGTCGTAATCAGGCTCGTCGCGTGTTGTCTTTTTAAGCTCGGGGATCCCCGAAGCCTCAGCAAAGGCGATCCATATCTCCGGTACAAGTACGCCCTCTAAATCCAAGCAAGTGATTGTCATAAAATCATTCCTTTCTATAATTACCCAAAAATTATATAATATAAAAACTAAAAAGTCAATTAGAGAGCAGTTTCGTCAATACATTCGTCAAGCGCGCCGATAATTGCCTTTTTGTCCATTTTCCTGCCGATAAATACAAGCTTATTCACTCTGTCACCGTAAACAGGGTGCCATGTCGCCGCGAGATCGGGGTTCATTGCAAGTATCTCTTTGCGGTCTTTCTCAGGGAACGCCGCGATCCAGTCGCCGTCATCGGTAGCTATCTTCTGCTTGCCGCTCTGCTCAAAAACATATGCGGTGTTGGGATTTTCTTTTATCCAGAAAAGACCCTTAGCACGGATAACTTCCTTCGGCCACTTCTTGAATACGAATTCCTCAAACCTGCTCTTTACAAATGGCTTAATGTTCTGATAAACAAAGGTTCCTATACCGTATTCCTCAGCCTCACCCTCGTCGTGATGATGGTGGTGATGGTGATGATGACCGTGATGATGTTCTTCGTGCTCGTCGTGGTGGTGCTCGTGGTGCTCATCCTCATCATGATGATGCTCGTGTTCTTTTTCCTCCAAATCCTCGGAGTTTTCACCCTCAAGCTCCATAGCCTTCATCCAGCCGGCGCTTGTCGCGATTTTCTCAAAATCAAAGCGGTGTGTGTCCAAAATCTCGCCAACATCGATCTTACCGTAATTAGTCTCGATAATCTTTGCCTCGGGCTGTAATGCTCTAATGACTTCGATTACATTGGCCTTTTCCTGCTCGGTGACGTCGTCAATCTTATTAAGGATGATCGTAGTACAGAACTCGATCTGCTGAATCAATAGATTTTCGATATCGTCCTCGTCAAGGTCATCGTTCATAAGGCTTGAACCTGAACCGAACTCGTCAGCCATTCTCTTTGCGTCAACAACAGTCGTCACGTTGTCAAGGTAGGCGACAGGGGGCAGACCCTGCGACTGTCCGCTGCCGTCGAGCATACAGATAGAACCCGCGATCGGAGCCGGCTCGCAAATACCCGAAGCCTCTATAAGAATATAATCAAATTTGCCGGACTTGCAAAGCTCAATTATCTGCTTCATCAAATCGACCTTGAGCGTACAGCAAATGCAACCGTTAGAGAGGGGAACGAGGTTTTCATCCTTCTGGGTAACTGCGCCGCCCTTGGCGATGAGCGAAGCGTCAATGTTCACCTCGCCGATGTCGTTAACGATAACGGCTACCTTATAGCCCTGTTGGTTAGATAATACGTGATTAAGTACAGTTGTTTTGCCCGCGCCGAGGTAACCTGTGAGAACGGACACGGGGATAAGCTTGTTTCTTTTCATAATTACTCCTTATCTTTTTGAAAATTTGTTTGTAAAAAACTGGCTGTATATTATTGCCGAATCCTTTATCGGTCTAAAATGCGTTGCCCTGTTGTTGTCTATGTATACGGTTTCGATCGGGATCTCCCTGATTTTCTTTACCTTAGAAAAATCGAGGAGCTCGTTGATCTCATATTCATATCGGCTGCCCTTTGATTTTATCGCGATGTCGATAGAGCTGTCAGAAAAAGCCCTGAGTCCCGTCTGAGTATCGCCGAGCTTTGAGTGCGTAGTGGCTTTGTATAGAAAATTTGTGATGTTATTGCCGATCCTGCTTTTTATCGGGTCGGTCTTTTCAAGCTTACGGCAGCCGATCACAACATCATCGGGGTACTTTGCAGCGTAATTAAATACATTTATAACATCATTGATTCTATGCTGACCGTCCGCGTCGACCGTGACGACCGTATATGGCGGCTTAAAACCGGCTTTAATAAACCGGAAGCCTTTTTTCAGCGCAAAACCCTTGCCTTTGTTGACTCTTTGGCGGATTACTTTTGCATAGTTTTCCGCCTGAGCAAATATATCGTCAAAATCCGAGCCGCTTCCGTCGTCGATTACAATGACGTAAAAATCACGGCTGTTGAGCTCGTCAGCTATATTTATCAGCGCTTCATCAGGCATAAAAGCCGGGATCAGCGCGATTTTTTGCCTGCTTTCCATTGTTCAGCCTCCTCAAATGGGCTGTTATTATTTTATCAGCATTATACGATTATGTCAACAAAATAAAAGCCGCTGCAAAAACAACGGCTAAATCAATTCTGATATTATTGAATTTGACACCAAAAATCCCTTTGGAGTAAAGAATAGGCGGTTATCATCAAACTCCATTAAGTCCATTTTTAAGTATTTATCGGCAGTTTTCAAAATCCTTTCCGGAACGGGCTTGCCGAATTCTTTTGAGTATTTTTCAAAATCAAGCCCGCTTTTTAGGCGCAAAGAGAGCATAATAAATTCTTCCTCATCGCCGCCCGAGCCGTCGTCTACGGTAATATTCTGATAAAAACTCTGCATATCTCTTTCATAATAAAACCTTTTACCGTTAAAGAAAGAATGTGCCGAGGGTCCGATACCGATATAATCGTCAAGCGTCCAATAAGATGTATTATGACGGCTCTCATAGCCTTTTTTTGCAAAGTTTGATATCTCATACTGCACATAGCCCAAAGAACTCAAGTACTCTACAGCGAATAAATAAAGCTCCGACTGCTTATCTTCATCGGGAAAGGGGATAGAGCTTTTGTTTTTATAAAAAGGCGTGCCTTCTTCGATTTTTAGGATATAAGAAGATATGTGAGTAACACCCAGCGAAGAGCAATAGTCAATTGAACGCTTCAGACTATCTTTGGTCTGATAGGGAATACCGAGCATCAAATCGAGCGAGATATTGTTGATCCCTGCCGACTGCGCATTGCCGATTGTCAGCTTAACGTCATCGGTATTGTGTATCCTGCCTAAAGTCTTTAATTCCTTTTCGTCAGAGCTCTGCATACCAACGGATATCCTGTTGACTCCGGATTCTCTCAGTTTATAAAAATCAAGGTCTTTACCGGATTCGGGATTGATTTCAACAGTGATTTCCGCGTTATCGTTTATCAAAAAGCAGGATTTGACACAATCAAGAATACCGCACAGCCTGTCAGTACCCAAAACGCTCGGCGTACCTCCGCCGATATATACGCTTGTTAAAGCCTTATCGGTCTTTTTGCTCCAATATTTGATTTTATCATTTAAATGCATTACATATTCATCATAATCCTTTTCATAGGCTTTGCCGCTGTAAAAATCACAGTAAGCGCATTTGCTCTTGCAAAAGGGGATATGAATATACAACCCTAATTTCTCGCTCATAAAATATCCTTGAATTATTAAAAAGTTTTAAAAAGGCGGACTGAAAATTATTGAGGCAGAAGCCAAAAAGCTCCTGCCTCAAAGTTGGAAGGTATATGAAAAGATAGGAATAATCTGTCTTTCACACTTGTATATTACAATATTTTAACCTTTTTGTCAAGGTTTTGTCTTAATTTAATTTCAATTTTTTTATATTTATTTTATTTATATGGTTTTTATTGACATATGGCGTGTAATAATTGTAAAATAGCAACGTGACGTTGCATCCGATTCGGGAATTAAAGCCGCATTAAAACATCAATCTTTGATTCCCGGTTTTTAGGAAATGCTATTTATAACGTTTAATAAAATGTAATTATATAATAAAAGGATTGAAATCAAGTATGAGCACATATCAGGAAGAAATTACAAAGCGCAGAACCTTTGCGATAATCTCTCACCCGGACGCGGGTAAAACAACGCTTACCGAAAAGCTGCTGCTCTACGGAGGCGCGATCAACCTTGCGGGATCTGTTAAGGGCAAGCGCACAGCAAGGCATGCCGTTTCCGACTGGATGGAGATTGAAAAGCAGAGAGGTATCTCCGTAACCTCGTCCGTTTTGCAGTTCAAGTACAACGGCTATTGCATAAATATCCTCGACACCCCGGGACATGAGGATTTCTCTGAGGATACCTACCGCACGCTTATGGCTGCCGATTCCGCAGTAATGGTCATCGACGGCTCAAAGGGTGTTGAAAAGCAGACTATAAAGCTCTTTAAGGTCTGCGTAATGCGCAATATCCCGATCATCACCTTTATCAATAAAATGGACAGAGACGCCAAAAACTCCTTTGATCTGCTCGAAGATATCGAAAACGTCCTCGGCATCAACACATATCCCGTCAACTGGCCTATCGGCTCGGGCAAGGAGTTCAAGGGCGTATTTGACAGAAACACACGCAAGGTGCTATCATTCACGGCAAACAACGGTCAAAAGGAAGTCGAAAAGGAAGAATTAACGCTTGACGATCCGCTTTTGGACGAAAGACTCGGCCAATATCTAAAGCAGGACCTGCTCGATGAGGTCGAATTGCTCGACGGCGCAGGCGACGAATTTGATTTGGAAGCCGTAAGAGAAGGCAAACTGACGCCCGTATTCTTCGGATCGGCACTTACAAACTTCGGCGTAGAGCCGTTTTTGGAGCAATTCCTAAAACTCACCACCTCGCCTCTGTCAAGAGAGACGATCGACGAGGAAGTCGATCCGATGTCCGAGGACTTCTCGGCGTTCGTTTTCAAGATACAGGCGAATATGAACAAGGCTCACCGCGACAGGATCGCCTTTATGCGTATTTGCAGCGGCAAATTCGAGAAGAATATGGAAGTGTTCCATGTTCAGGGCAACAAAAAAATGCGCCTATCACAGCCACAGCAAATAATGGCTCAGGAGCGTGAGATAGTTGAGGAAGCCTACGCAGGCGACATAATCGGAGTGTTTGACCCGGGTATATTCTCGATCGGCGATACGATCTGTTCAGCCTCGCACAAGGTTCAATTCAAGGGCATCCCGACATTCGCGCCCGAACACTTCTGCCGAGTGCGCCAAAAAGATACAATGAAGCGCAAGCAGTTCATCAAGGGAACCAACCAGATCGCTCAGGAAGGCGCGATCCAGATTTTCCAGGAGCTCGATGCAGGTATGGAAGAGGTAATCGTCGGCGTTGTCGGTGTTTTGCAGTTTGATGTTTTAAAATACCGCCTCGAAAACGAGTATAACGTAGAGATCATTATGGAAAACCTACCGTATGAGTATATCCGTTGGATAGTAAACGAGGACGTTGACCCCAAAAAGCTCGACCTCGCATCTGACACAAAGCGCATCCAAGACTTAAAAGGCAACCACCTTTTGCTCTTTACAAGCTCTTGGAGCATCGACTGGGCGCTTGACCATAACGAGGGGCTAGAGCTCAGAGAATTCGGTACAAACTAATGCTTTATAACAAGACTAAAAAATACAATAAAAGCGGGGTTTATCCGTTCCATATGCCGGGTCATAAGCGGCAAAGCATCGTACCCGAGCTGCCATATGAGCTCGATATGACCGAGATCGAAGGCTTTGATAATCTTCATAACCCCAAGACCTGCATAAAGGAAATCGAGGACAGAGCGGCTGAGATCTATCAGGCAAAGCGAGCCTTTATGCTTGTCAACGGCGCGACCTGTGGAATAATGTCTGCGATCGGCGCGCTCACCAAAAGAGGGGACAGGGTGCTTGTCGCGAGGAATTGCCATATCTCCGTATACAGAGCGCTCAGGCTTTTCGGCTTAATGCCCGAGTATATCCTGCCCGATTATGTCAAAGACGGCGATGACGCGTACCCGATTTTCGGCTCGATCAACCCTGATGATGTATATCAAAATCTCATTGAACACCGGGATATAAAGCTCGTTATACTCACCTCACCGACTTATGAGGGTGTGGTCTCCGATATTAAAAAAATCTCGCAGATCTGTCACGAGCTCGGCGTTAAGCTCTTTGTAGATGAGGCTCACGGCGCGCACTTCGCCTTTTGTGATTATTTCCCCTTGGGCGCGTTGCCTAACGGCGCTGACGTTGTCGTTACAAGCCTGCACAAGACCCTGCCTGCGCTGACTCAGACGGCATTATTACTTACAAATGACCTTAGCTTGCAGAAGAATTTGCAGTATCAACTCTCTGTTTTCCAGACGAGCAGCCCGTCATATGTATTGATGAACTCGGTAGAGATATGTCTTGAATACACTTTGAGATACAACTTTAATGACTACATAAACCGCTTAAAGGCTTTTGAGGAAAAAGCAACGGAGCTCAAAAACCTAAAGCTGATTTTGAGAGAAAACACCCGAAACATTTTCGCATATGACAGAAGCAAGCTAATAATATCCACAGCCCACGCGGACCTTGACGGCGAGCAGCTCGCGACTATTTTAAGATACAACTGCGGTATCGAGACCGAGATGGCTTCAAAAGACTATGTGATAGCGATGACTTCGATCTGCGACACAAACGAAGGCTTTGAACGACTGATAGAATCCCTGTTATGGATAGATAAAGACCGTAAAAGGGTAGAGGATTATAATCCCGATCTGAATATAAAACTCCCCGAAAAGGTCTATGAACCCTACGAAACCGACTTTGACGATAAAGACGTAGCAAGAGAGGATTTTTTCATTTATCCGCCGGGGATCCCTGTCATCGTGTCGGGAGAGCGAATAAAATAACTCTATTGACAAAGAGTTACTGTTATGCTAAAATTTAACTATAAAATAAAAGGAGATTGATTTCGATGAAAAGAATCAAAACTATTGAGACACGCGACCTTAAAAAGAGCGTAAAAACAGGCGGCTGCGGCGAGTGCCAGACTTCTTGCCAGTCAGCTTGCAAAACTTCCTGCGGCGTTGCTAATCAGCAGTGCGAGAAGTGCTCAGAGAAATAATTTAAGATTTTCAGGATTTTGCGCCGTTACTTTTGGTAACGGCTTTCCTGTTGTATAGAGGTAATTTATGATACATCAATACAAGCTAAACGGCTACAACATCGTTCTCAACATCGTTCTCGATATAAACAGCGGCAGCGTCCACGTTGTTGACGAGCTCGCTTATGATATTATCGGGATGTACGAGAACAGCACTAAAGAAGAAATAACAAGCGCATTGCTCGAAAAATATAAAAATGATCCCGAAGTCACCGCTCAGGAGATCTCCGACTGCATTGACGATATCGAGGAGCTAAAGCAAAGCGGGAAGCTTTTTACCGAGGATAAGTACGAAAACTTAGCCTTTGATTTCAAAAAACGCAACACTGTCATCAAGGCGCTTTGCCTGCATATCGCTCACACCTGCAACCTCAACTGCGAGTATTGCTTTGCTTCTCAGGGCAAATACCACGGCGAACGCGCATTAATGAGCTTCGAAGTGGGCAAGAGGGCTATCGATTTTCTTATCGAGAACTCAGGCAGCAGGGTAAATCTCGAAGTCGATTTCTTCGGCGGCGAACCGCTTATGAACTTCGATGTTGTCAAAGAGATTGTAAAATACGCTCGCAGTATTGAAAAGCAGCATAACAAAAACTTCCGCTTTACGCTTACAACAAACGGTATGCTCATTGACGACGACGTTATCGAATTCGCCAACAAGGAGTGCCATAATGTTGTACTCAGCCTAGACGGCCGTAAAGAGATACACGACAACCTGCGCAAGACCATTAACGGCAAGGGCAGCTACGACGTTATCGTTCCCAAATTCCAAGAATTCGTAAAGCGCAGGGGAGACAAGGGTTACTACATCCGCGGAACCTTCACCCATAACAACACCGACTTTACAAACGATATCTTCTATATGGCTGACTTGGGCTTTACCGAGCTTTCTATGGAACCCGTCGTATGCGCTCCCAACGACCCCTACGCGCTTACATATGACGACCTTCCGATCCTCTTCGAGCAGTACGAGATACTCGCAAAGGATATGCTCAGGCGCGAAAAAGAGGGCAAGCCGATCACGTTCTATCACTATATGATCGACCTCACCGCAGGCCCGTGTATCTACAAGCGAATCTCCGGCTGCGGCTCGGGTACTGAGTATATGGCGGTAACACCTTGGGGAGACCTCTATCCCTGTCACCAGTTTGTCGGCGACGATAAATACAAGCTCGGCGATATATATAACGGCGTTGATAATCTTGATATCCAAAATGAATTCAAGCTCTGCAACGTCTACGCCAGAGAAGAATGTAAAACCTGTTGGGCAAGGCTCTACTGCAGCGGCGGCTGCGCGGCAAACGCATACCACGCCACAGGCGACGTCAAGGGCGTTTACAAATACGGCTGCGAGTTGTTCAAAAAGCGTATGGAGTGCGCTATTATGATGAAAGTTGCCCAAGCAGATTAACGATAAAGCAAATTATGATTCCGGCGACCGTCGGGATAAGCATTGACAGGAGAGTATATTTTATGCTCCCTGTCTCTTTTTTTATCGTCAGACAAGTGGTAGAGCAGGGGAAGTGGCAGACCGTCATTATCATCATACACACCGCCGTTACTGCAGTCCAGCCGTTTTGGCTCAGTATATTATACAGCTCGCTGTAGCCCGTATAATCGCTCATAACGCCTGTTGAGCGGTACGCCATAATCATTATCGGTATCACTGTTTCATTCGCAGGAAAGCCCAAAATAAAAGACGTTACAACGACTCCGTCAAGCCCTATAAGCCTGCCAAACGGGTCAAAGAATTCCGTGATGTGACCAAGTAAAGAACTGTCTCCTATATAAACATTCGCGCATAGCCAAATCACCGCGCCGGCGGGAGCAGCGACTACCACAGCTCTGCCGAGCACAAATACCGTCCTGTCGAGTATTGAACGCACAAGCGTCGTTCCGAGCTGCGGCCTGCGGTAGGGCGGAAGCTCCAAAACAAATCCCGAGTCTCCGCTTTTTCCCAAAACCTTTGAAATGTTTTTTGAGACCGCAAGCGTGATACAGGCACACAGCGAAATGATCAGCACGAGTATCAGCGCGGTCTTAAACGAGCCAAACGCTCCCGCGGCAAAGAATATGCTTATTAGCGCGATCAATATCGGGAACCGACCGTTGCATGGCATAAAGTTGTTTGTAAGTATCGCGATAAGCCGCTGATTTTTGCTCTCGATTATCCTGCAGCCCGTAACTCCGCAGGCGTTGCAACCCAGACCCATAGCCATTGTGAGGCTCTGCTTGCCGTGAGCTCCGCTTTTACAGAACACCTTGTCAAGGTTGAACGCTATCCTCGGCAGATATCCGGAATCCTCGATAAGAGAGAATAGCGGAAAGAATATCGCCATCGGCGGAAGCATTACAGAAACCACCCAGCTAAGCGTTGTATACACGCCGTCGATCAGCAATCCTTTGATAAATATCGGCGCGTGTATAAGGTCAAAAAAGTTGTAAAGTCCCTGTTTAATATAGTCGAACAACATACCCAAAAGCTCGCTCGGGTAATTCGCCCCGACCGCCGTCAGCCAGAACAGCAAGCCGAACAAGCAAAGCATTATGGGTATTCCCGTTAGCTTTGAGGTCAGGATTTTATCGAGCTTTGCGGTTCGTCTTTCTACCGCGTTATTATTCGATTTTGTCACGCACTGTCTGCATATCTGCCTGCTCAGCTGATGATTTAGCCTTGTATCGCTTTGTGCATTCGGTATGATATTTGTTTTTTCTGCTTCGGTACACGCGCTGTAAATCAGCTTTTTAAGCTTTTCTATGCTTTTCTTTTTGACCGCGCTCGTCTTTATCACGGGCACGCCGAGAAGCTCGCTGAGTTTATCCGTGTCGATAACGATACCGTTCCTCCGGGCTTCATCGCTAAGGTTCAGACACACAACAGACTTTATCCCAAGCGCCAAAACCTCAAGCGCAAAGCATAAGTTGCGCTCTAAACGGTTTGAGTCGAGCGTTATTACAATACAATCATTTTTGTTGTTGAGTAAAAAATCGCGCGCCGCTTTTTCCTCCTCGGAGTAGGAATTCAGCGAGTATGTCCCGGGCAGGTCTATAATCTCAAAATCAATACCGTTTATCTTTACCGTACCGCCGCCGCAGTCAACGGTTTTGCCTGTCCAGTTGCCCGTATGGCGGTTTAGCCCCGTCAAGGCGTTGAATATCGTGCTTTTGCCGACGTTCGGATTCCCAGCGAGCGCAACGGTATATTCACAATCTTTCATAATATTTCCACCGTGATTTTATCGCAGTCGGAATTTCTCAGCGCAATCAGCGCTCCGCCAATCAAATACGCCTTGGGCTCGCCGAGAGGACTTTTGAAGACGGAGTATATAACTTCTCCCTCAAACAATCCGAGCTCGTTAAGGCGTGATCTAAGGCTTTTTTCGCACTCTATTTTTACCACCTCGGCGCGCGTATTTATCGGAAGCTCACTCAGACAGATTTGTTTCATAATATCACCGATATATTTTATGCGTATATTTTTTATTTGTTAATTGACGGCACATAATTTATGTGATATACTTTTAATATAATTTAATATACAGCGCGTGCGTTTTTCCTTGATTTGTCAGGGAATGTAATAGAGAATGCGGTGAGAATCCGCAGCTACTTTCATAACCGTATTTAGATTTTCTATAAGTCGGATCGCTGCCGCACACGCTTGGTTTTGCATTCTTGGATAAGAAGGATAGCGACCGTGGCGACGGTGCGCAATTCGAGACGGACAAGTCGGATTATGTCACAACTCGTCACCCGAATTCAAACTACAGCTTATGCTAAAGTTTTGTTATTTGTGGTGGCGACGGTGCGCAATTCGAGACGGACAAGTCGGATTATGTCACAACTCGTCACCCGAATTTAAACTACAGCTTATGGTAAAGTTTTGTTATTTGTGGTGGCGACGGTGCGCAATTCGAAACGGACAAGTCTTTTGATATTGAGCACTTTGTCACCTGAATTTAAAATACTGCTATTGGTAACGTTTTTTCATTGCAGTACTGTATTGGTGCGCTTTTCTTCGGAAAGGCGTTATTTTTTTGGAGGTAAATTATGAGGAAGTTCAAAAAATCCGTATCGGTATTATTAGCCGTTTTATGCGTGTTTTCAATTATGAGTATCGCATTTACCGCAAATGCCGAGGAATCTCAAACGGTAAGAGTAATCGTTAAAAACGACACATTTTCTACCGCAGACGGTGCGCCGTGGGATGATGTTTTGATCGATGATTATGTCACGCTTAATAACGATTCTAATATGCAGACGGTCATTGAGGACGCGCTTGCCGAAAACAGCGTTGAATACAGCTTCAACGACTGGGGTTATCTCAGCACGATAAGCGGACTTAGTGAATATGCCTGCAACGGCTCGGGCGGCTGGATGATGACTCTCAACGACTGGTTCACAAGCGAGGGTTCGACCTCATACACGGTCGCGAACAACGGCATAAAAGACGGTGATGAGATCGTTGTAATGTACTCTCTTTCTTGGGGTGCTGACGTAGGCAGCCTTTGGGAAACTGCTGACACGCAATTAAAATCTCTCGGTATTTCAAACGGAGAGCTCGATACGGAATTCACATCAGCAAATACCTCATACACCCTAAATGTTTTCAATGACGAGGGGGTAAAGCTCACACCCGAAGCGATAAACAAAAACTATCAGGTGCGCGTATATAAAAACGAGTATAAGCCCGAGACAAACGGCGCGGAAATAAACAAAAACGACGTTATCGATGTCAAAGACGGCGACACTCTCTATATCGGTATCGGCAACCCAAGCTGGCCTACAATGGAACTCAGCTCAGATGAAACCGTTTATACTATTGAAATTTGCAAGCGTAATTACGAGAGGATAGAGGAAGTAGAGGAAAAGCTCGAGGATACCGCCGGAACCCTGCTCTCAAAACCCTCGGCGGTAGGCTCGATTGGCGGAGAATGGTCTGTTATCGGGCTTGCGCGTTCAGGCAAAATCACGACTGATTACGCAAACAACTACATTAATAATGTCAATGAGTATGTAGCAAACAACGGTTCAGCTAAGCTCCACCGCACAAAATCGACCGAGAATTCGCGCGTTATTTTGGCGCTGACTGCACTCGGTCAGGATGTTACAGATGTAAGCGGATATAACCTTTTGACTCCGCTTTATGACTTTGAATATGTTAAAAAACAAGGGCTTAACGGTCCTATGTGGGCGCTTATCGCGCTTGATTCGGGTAACTATGAGATTCCCGACATCGATATCGTTAACATTATATCAAGAGATTTAATTATTGACTATCTGCTCAAAAATCAAACCTCACAAGGCGGCTGGGGCTTAGGCTCTGACACTCCGTACATCGACTATACTGCTATGGCAGTGACTGCTCTCGCGCCCTATTACAACACAAACGAGGACGTAAAAAAAGCGATCGACACCGCTATTGTCATTATGTCTGAGGCTGTTGATGAGGATAAAGTCACTTCTCCCGAGTCATACGCACAGATATTGACCGCACTTTGCGCCATGGGTATCGACCCCGACAATGACGCTGTGTTCAGCAAGGTCATCGACGGAATTATGAGCTATTCGTGCGAAAACGGCTTTAAACACGAATTAAACGGCGAATACAACCAAATGGCGACCGAGCAGTGCTATTACGCGCTTTCAGACTATCTGAGATCAAAGGCAAACAAAACCTCGCTCTACAAGATGACTGACGCGTTTTATGATATCAATTCCGATTATAAAGTAGATATCCTTGACGCGTCGCTTATCCAAAAGCACGTTGCTATGCTTAAAGATTTCAATGATAAACAAGCTGCACATTCCGATATCAATAAAGATAACCAAGTAACCATCGGCGACGTCACATCACTTCAAAGATACCTTGCGGGTTACGGAGTATGAAGGCGTTTATATTAAAATACAAGGCGGCAATTATAGCAGCGGTGCTGATTGCCGCTGTGCTTACAGTCGCGTTTTTAAGCGGCGGCAAAATAGGGGAGGACAAAGCAAAAGCGACCTTTGATTCCGCCACGTCCGATCAGGCAACAAAAGATCAGGCAACGGATCAGGTAACTACGATTCAACCGACCACCGTTTTATCAACAACAGAGTCCGCTACAGTTGCACCTACCACGTCACATCAAAACTCAAAACAAAAAACTAAAAACGACCAAAGCAGCCGTGATGTTACCGACAAAAATCAGGCTGAGTCCCCCGAACAGCACAAACAAAACTCCACTCAGCCCGCGACAGACAAATATAAAACCGACCCTATTCCCGAGGGCAAGCCAAAGCCCGTTGAGCCTCAGCAGCAAACGACAGAGGACAACAGGATATATTGTACGTTCTCGATCTCGTGCTCGACTATCCTCGACAATAAAGACAAAATGTCGCCCGAAATAGCGGACATCGTGCCCTCGGACGGCTGGATTTTAAAGCCTCAAAAGGTTGAGATAACCGATGGCGAGTCGGTTTTTGATGTTCTGACAAGGGTATGCAAAGATAAGAAGATACATATGGAATACTCCTGGACGCCGATTTACAATTCCGCGTATATCGAGGGTATTGCCAACATCTATGAATTTGACTGCGGAGATTTGTCGGGCTGGATGTACAAGGTCAACGACTGGTACCCAAACTACGGCTGCTCACGCTATGTTATTAAAAACGGCGACACGGTCGAGTGGAACTACACCTGCAGCTCGGGAAGAGATTTAGGCAAGGAATACTAATGAACGATGCTTTTATTAAAATCCACCCGATATCGGGGATCATATTTTTTGCGGCAGTGATCGGGTTCACTATGTTCTTTATGAACCCGGTCTGTATAGTTATGTCCTTTTTTTGCGCGTTTTTCAGCGCGTTGATTATCAACGGAAAAAGAGCGCTTGGTCTTACCGTAAAATTTCTGATACCGATGATAATCATCGTAATTCTTATAAACCCAGTATTCAACCACAGGGGAATGACAATTATAGACTATCTGCCGTGGAACAATCCGCTCACTCTCGAGTCAATCATCTACGGAGCTGCCTCGGCGGCAATGTTCTCGGCTGTTATCCTATGGTTCTCGGTATTCAACACCGTTATGACCTCGGACAAGATAATCTGCCTGTTCGGGCGTATCATACCGGCGCTAAGCCTTGTTATATCTATGACCCTTCGCTTTGTGCCGAGATTTATATCCCAATTCAAGCAACTTAAAGCGTCAAGGGTAAACAGAATTAAAACGAGCATAAAAACGCTTGTCCGCGAGCTTTCGGTAATGATCTCGTGGGCATTGGAGAGCGCGGTAGAAACCGCGGATTCTATGAAGAGCCGCGGCTACGGACTAAAGGGCAGGACTGCCTACAATATCTTTAAATTCAGAAAAACAGACGGAATAACTCTGATTGTTACACTTTGTATCTCAACCATGCTGATCGTTTTGATTATCCTCGGCTCTGCAAAATACAATTATTTTCCGCTGTTCAAGTTCGACTGCTCAACAATTACGAGCATTTTATTTTATATTTTGTACGCGGGCGTAATGTTGCTGCCCATGATAATAAGCGGATGGGAGGGCTTAAAATGGAAGCGGTTAAGATCAGCGATTTGAGCTTTGCTTATCCCGAGTCGGACTGCCTTGCGCTCAGCGACATAAGCCTTGCCGTCAACAGCGGAGAATTTATCACGCTGTTCGGCCCTTCGGGAAGCGGCAAAACAACACTGTTAAGACTTTTAAAACCCGTCCTCGCGCCTCACGGCAGCAAAGAGGGGAGAGTTGAGCTCTTCGGGCAGGATATATATTCACTCTCACAAAGGGAGCAGAGTGAAAAAATCGGATTTGTATTCCAAAATCCCGAGAACCAAATCGTCACCGACAAGGTCTGGCACGAACTCGCGTTCGGGCTCGAAAGCCTCGGAATTTCTAACGCGGAGATTCGCAGACGTGTTGCCGAGACTGCCTCGTACTTTGGAATAGAAGAATACTTTGAATCTGATATAAACACACTCTCGGGCGGTCAAAAACAGGTTTTGTGCCTCGCTTCAATTATGGTGATGCAGCCCCATATCTTGATTTTAGACGAGCCAACAAGTATGCTCGACCCGATTGCCGCCTCGGAGTTTTTATCGCTTATACGGCGAATAAACACCGAACTCGGAGTGACGGTCATAATTACCGAACACAGGCTCGAGGAAGTTCTGCCGTACAGCGACAGGGTAATCGCGCTTGAAAACGGCCGGGTCATCTCCTTTGACACACCCGAAAACACCGGCAAAAACCTAAAAGATAATAGCGCTTCGTTTGAGGATTTGCCCGCAACTATGCGAATTTGGTACGCTGTAGAAAATGACATTGATTGCCCCGTTACCGTAAGTCAGGGGCGCGACTGGCTGATTAATTACAGCAAAGATCACAAACTCAAAGAACTCTATCCCGAGGATTCTAAGGACAATAAAGAACCCGCTGTAGAGCTCAAAAACCTCTGGTTCAGGTATAAAAAACACGACAAGGATGTAATCAAAGACCTGAGTATTACCGTAAATAAGGGCGAGATTTTCGCCGTAACGGGCGGAAACGGCGCGGGAAAGTCAACGCTCCTGTCACTGATAAACGGCGTAAACACGCCGTACAGCGGCAAAATAAAGCTATGCTCCGATAATATAGCGTCATTACCTCAAAACCCGAGCCTTATCCTCGGCGCAAAAACGGTAAAAGCCTCGCTTTATGACGCGTTCATCGGCACGGATATCCCAAAGGACGAGCAAAAAAACCGTGTGGAAAACTCAATAAAAGCGTGCAGCCTTGAAAGCTTCATCGACAGACATCCGTTTGATTTGTCGGGAGGAGAGGCTCAGCGAGCCGCTATCGCGAAGCTTTTGCTCCTAAAGCCTCAGATACTTCTGCTTGACGAGCCGACAAAAGGTCTTGACAGCAGGCTCAAAACCGAGCTTGCAAATATTCTAAAATCACTTGCAAATTCAGGCGCAACAGTCATCATTGTCACCCATGACATCGAATTCTGCGCCAAATACGCCGACAGGGTATCTATGCTCTTCAACGGAGAGATTACCTCCGAAGGCACTCCGAGGCAGTTCTTTAATTCAAACAGCTTTTATGTCACCTCTGCGGGCAAAATCGCACGCGGTATAATCGACGGCGCAGTCACCGCGGAAGAAATAATCTACTGCTGTACAGGGAACAGAGAAGAGCCTAAGCCCCCGATAAAGACTGACTTTTTCAAGCCCGAAAATAATTTAAAAAGCAGGGTAGAGGCAAAGCAAAAATCAAAACTCCCCAAGCGAACAATAGCCTCAGCCGTGATGATCTTGCTTGCGATTCCGTTGACGATATTCGTCGGCACAACATACCTTGACGACCAAAAATATCTTTTTATCTCTCTGCTTGTCCTGCTTGAGTGTATGCTACCGTTCTTTTTGGTGTTCGAGGGCAGAAAACCACAGGCGCGAGAGCTGATTATAATCGCCGTACTCTGCGCGATAGCCATAGCCGGGCGGACGCTTTTTATTGCGCTGCCGCAGGTCAAGCCCGTTATCGCGATAGTGATGATCGCGGGCATAGCGTTCGGCGGAGAGACGGGCTTTGTAGTCGGCGCGGTAAGTATGCTCGTGTCAAACATCTACTTCGGTCAGGGAGCATGGACACCGTGGCAGATGTTCGCCGCGGGGATAATCGGCTTTTTGGCGGGAGTAATATTCAATAAAAATCTCCTGCCAAAAAACAGAATTGCAATAAGCATAACGGGCTTTATTTTCACGGTCGTTATCTACGGCGGAATAATGAACTTTTCATCACTGATCATGACTCGAACGCCAGTAAATCCGGGTACGATCATAACCTTTATGCTCCAAGGCTTACCGCTCGACTTGATCCACGCGCTGTCAACGCTTGTCGTGCTCTTCCTTCTATCAACACCGATGCTTAAAAAACTCGACAGGGTCAAAACAAAGTACGGGCTGGTACGCTGACACTATTTCGATGAAAATCAAGGGGACAAAACAATGATAAAAATAAAAAGGTTATGGTACAAGTACCAAAGGCCGCGGTCGAAGGAAAATACAAAGCTCCGGTGATTTACGAA
>CADBXH010000057.1 GCA_902798605.1 uncultured Ruminococcus sp.
GCAGGTGTAAGAAAGCGTCGCTGTTCCGTATCCGTCGCTCCAAGTCCAAGCGGGAGTTGTACCGGAAGCGATTGTTCCGTGTTCGCACTGTACCGTTGTAATAGTGATCGTAGTGTCCGCGCTGATTTTTGTGATGCGGTAGGTGTTTGCCATTCCCGTATCTGTCGGGCCTTTGATATTCTTGTATGTTCCCTCAGTTACCGAAACACTGTCAAGCGCGTAGCCGTCCTTTAGAACGATGGTGAAATTAACCTGACCGTCGCCGGTGGAGTCGGGTTCTCCTGTAGCGCTGCTGCGCGAAACAGTTGAGCCGTTAGCTGCTACAGATTCGCTTGCGCCCGTGTAGTCCTGAGTATTATATACAGTTACGGAGCTTACGCCGCTGTCGCCCGCGAAAGTTACCGTGTAACCCTCGTCCGCTACTGCCTCCTGATCGACAGAATGATCGCAGGCGTCTATTGCAACGGTTTTTGGGATGGTCTGCTTTTCGGCAGCGCCGCATTTGGTGCAGGTGTAGGTCATAAGTCCTGTTGATGTTGATGTCGCGGCGGTTGTCACTGTGCCGGAATTCCAGCTGTGGCTCCAAGAACCGCCCTTGCAGGCAGTCACGCTTGTCGCGGTAGCGAATGAAGGTGTACTGCTCGATACCGTTGAGGGGTATGAAGCCATAATGTAGTTGACTCTTCTCGGCAGCTTATAGCTGAATACAACGCTGCCGCTGCTGCCCGCCTTGGTGGATTGCTGCCGAACCAGCTCGCCTTGGCCGAACCGTCCATTCCTGCTGTTCCCGCCGTAAAGACAGTAGCTCCCTGAATTGATATTGTGCCGTCTGCGTCGATTGCGGAATTATCTCCGCCCGACTGCATACTGAATACCGCCTGAGTACCGCCGTACAGATACAGACCGCCGTTTGAGTCAAGTCCGTCGCCGTTGCAGTTTACATACAGGTCACCGCCGGAGATATAAATGTTATAATTTCCCGATGAAGATGAACCGCCGCCTCCGGGGTTGAATCCTCCGCCGCCTCCGGGACGTCCGCCGGGATTAAAGGTGTTTCCTCCGCCCGAGCCGGGGTCGGTGCCGTTGCTGCTGCCGCCGGCAGCGTTTACGCCGTCATCGCTCGCGACAACATAAGCGCGTCCGGAATACATATAGAATGCTCCACCCTCGAGTCCCTCGTAGGAGTTATTGATCGTGATGTCGGGGTCGCGCTGATATCCGTTTTCGGTTCCTATGGTAAGGGAGGTGTCGGCGTGCATACCGTCGTCGCCTGTCGTTATGGTGAAGGTTCCGCCGGTAATGGTGGCGTTAGCGTCCGAATGGACTGCGTCATCACCTGTGTTAAGTGTGAATGTACCGCCCGTGATGTTGAGCGCGGGTTCGATTCCCGCCTCATCGGCGCGGTCGCCGGAGGCTTTAAGACCCTTGCAGCTGTATGAAGCGGCGAGCGTGTCGTTCCATACGCTGTAGCCCTTCCAAGTGCGGATATCAAAGGTACCGCCGTTGATGTTGAGCGCAGTGTCGGCTTGTATACCGTCGCCGTCAACGTCGATGTCAAAGGTTCCGCCGTTTATGGTAACGGTGCCCGCGGACTCCGTATCGATAACAGTTCCCTCGGATTCATTTGTCGCGTCGGGAGCGCTCTTTATGCCGTCGTTTGCGGCTTTTATAACAAAGGTTCCCTGATTTATCACGATACTTCCGTCGCAGCCGATGCCGTTGTTGACCGCTGCGCCCGAGGTAGTCGCTCCGTAATATTTTGAGTTTCCGCCGATATTGATCGTACCGCTTTGGTTAAAGATCAATGAAGCGGTCGAGCCGCCCTTTATGCCGTTCTTGGCGTTCGCGGTGATATTCAGGTCGCCATCGCCGCAGAAGGTCACGGCAGAGCCGCTTTTTACCTTGATCGCCGCGCCCTCAAAGGCTTCCGAAACGGACGCGTCCGAAGAGGTCTCGTTTGCGGGATCCTCGTTGTCGGTAAGTGAGGAAGTGCCTTCAAGGTGGATATTTACCGTCGCCGATTTTTTGACAACGATCGGCGCAGTTTGCGAAGACGCAAGCGTCAGATTATCAAGAATAAGTGTGACATCGCTCAGCCCCTTGCTGACAACGATCGCTCCCTCGGAACAGCTGCCGCTTATACGGTATGTGCCTGCCGTCGTGATGGTAAGCGTTGTGCCGTCAATGGTGTAGCCGCTGCCGGCAGAGGCTTCCGTTATCGCGCTGTTAGAGAACGTCAGCACAGCGCTTTGCTCAACAGTTTCACCGACCGATGAATCAGTGTCAACTGCTGCCGCCGAAGCGGTAACCGTGAGTGTGAATACCAGCGCAAGCGCCAGTATTACGGATAGGATTTTTTTAGTCATAATAAAACTCCTCTCATTTTTCCGATTCTATCAATGCTATTCCGAACTCGATAGAATTGTTTTACGATAACACTATAAAAAAGAAACCTTAAAAAAACTTTAAAAATTTTAAGCTTTCAGAAGTTTTTTCAAAACAAAAGGCGGACAGCCTCCTGAACTGTCCGCCTGAGCGCTTTTATGTTATTGATTTGCAGCGAGCCTTCTGCTGATACGGCTATAGACGGGCTTCATCGTCAGTCCCTGAATGACCGTGGTAAAGAATACGATCGCGTATGTACCGCCGAGAATGATAAAAAAGATGTCATCGGATACCATTCCTTTTGTGCTGACCGCAAGCGCGACGCTTAATCCTCCGCGAAGACCTCCCCAGGTAAACAGCTCAACAAAACTCCGTCTGTTATAGCCGTCGGGGATCTTGCCGATTATAAGCGAAGACAGCGAAAGGCTTGCAACTCTCGCGATGAGATTCGCGGCTATCGCGATGACTGACAGCAAGATTATGTATTCCATCTGCAAAACGTGGACAAATGTAAGTCCGAGCATTATGTAGAGCAAGGAGTTCAACAGTACGTCGAGCGTTTCCCAGAATGAATCAAATAACTCTGCTTTTTCGGGAGAGTCATTCTGTGAATACTTTGAACGGAGCGCTGAAAAAACGATTCCGCAGACAACGCATGCGATCGCGCCCGAGAAATTCCAGAGCTCGCACAGCGCGTATGAACCGGACGCAGCAAGAAGGCTTGCAAAAATACCGAGCGTTTTGCTCTTGGTAAAGCGGAACATCAAAAAGCACAGCAAGGTGACCGCAATACCGACGACCGCTGCTCCGAGGACTTCTCTGAGCATAACCGTGACAATATCCATGACGACGTTATCGGAATTCCCGCCTTTTACCAGTCCGGAGAAGCAGACAAACAACGCAACACCGACGCCGTCGTTAAATAGCGATTCGCCCTGGATCAAAAACGAGATCTTCTTTGGCAGCCCGAACTTGCTCAGTATGCTTGTTGCGGCGATCGGGTCGGTAGGAGCAACGATACTGCCGAACATAAGGCAGACAGGCAGTGACAGATTGATCCCTAACAGTATTCCCGCTCCGTAAAAAAGGAAACCGTAGAAGCAGGTGCCGAGCAGCGTGCATACAAACGACAGCACTGTGATTTGACGAGCCATCTCCTTAAAATCGCTCAGCTTCATATGGCAGGAACCGGCAAACAGCATAAAGCAAAGTACACCTTCCATAAGGTATTCTTTTATGCTTATGAAGTTCGAGGTGTCAAGCGTTTCGGAAACACTCGTGCCGTCAAATACCGTTGCAAGGATCACCAGCACTATTCCGATCACTATAGAAAACAGCATAAGCGATATTTCGTAGGTGAGTTTTGTGACTTTCTCGTTAAAGAAACCGAATCCGCATACAAGCGCGATTATTATCACAAACAAATACATAGATTCCATAAATTCCCCATCCTTTTTTACAGAAATTTTTATTTCAATATAATTATACCATTTGCAAAGCTCAATTTCAATATGAAATTATGATAAACGCTTGAAGTGTTTTGCGTCGTATGATACAATGAAAAAAACAATTAAGACAGGAGAAGCAGTTATGAATATTGCAGCAGTTTCTCACCGCGCTACAACCGAATATTGCTACGCCTTAGACTGCGATACGATTGTTGTCAATATCAAGACCGGCAAGGACGTCCGGCACGCGTTTATCATCAGCGAGGATCCGTTTATCCACGAGCTAAGGCGCAAGCCCTGTTGGTTCGGAGTTAAGTCCGAGATGTCAGTGCTTGCCGAGCTTAAATACCACATAATCTGGACGGTCAGGATAAAGCCGAAGTACAAGAGGCTAAGGTATTATTTTGAGCTCGAAAGCGACGGAAAAACATTTGTCGTCTGCGAAAACAAGATCTGCCCGATCGAAGAAAACGAGCAGATGTCTATGAAGTACTTCAAGTACGCGTGGATCAACGAGTCCGACATCATAACTCCGCCCAACTGGGTCAAGCACACCGTATGGTATCAGATAATGCCCGACCGCTTTTGCCGCGCAAAGGATTCGCCCGAGGATAAAAAGTTCAGAAAATGGGGCGACTTTTCAAATCCGCAGTGGTATGACGTTTACGGCGGAAACCTCCGCGGAATAACCGAACGGCTACCGTATCTTAAGGATCTGGGAATCAGCGGGCTTTACTTTACGCCGATTTTTAAGTCGAACACCAACCACAAATACAATACCTTTGATTATTGGCAGATCGATCCCGACTTCGGCACTGAGGAAGATTTGATAAAGCTGGTCGATACCGCACACGAAATGGGTATCCGCGTAATGCTCGACGCTGTGTTCAACCACAGCGGACACGAATTCTTCGCGTGGAAGGATGTATGCGAAAAGGGAAGAGGCTCGCGCTATTACGACTGGTTCTTTATCAACTCCGAAAACTTTGCGGACAAGCGCTTTTCTACCGAGGATGGAAGGTTCTTCTCGTTCTCCTTCTGGGCGGGTATGCCGAAGCTCAACACCAACAACCCCGAGGTCGTGGAGTATTTCAGCGATCTCTGCGTCCACTGGGCAAAGGACTGGAGGATCGACGGCATCCGCTTTGACGTGGGTGATGAGGTGTCGCACACCTTTATCCGCAAGCTCAACGACGCAGTCAAAAGGGTAAATCCCGACGTTTATTTCCTCGGCGAGATATGGACTGATTCGCTGTCGTGGCTCGGCGGTAACGAGTACGATTCGGTTATGAATTATCCTCTGCCCGGCTGTGTTGAGGACTTCTTCAAAAACCCAAAGCTGAGCTTTGACGACTTTATTTATTCACTTAACTACTGCCGCACACTTTATCCCGAGCAGGTAACCTTGGCGCTGTTCAACTTTCTCGATAATCACGATACCCCGCGCGTTGCCGAGGTCAGCAAAAACGAGGACGAGTTCCTGCAAAAGATCGCGATAATTATGACCCTGCCCGGAAGCGCCTGTATCTATTACGGAACGGAGATCGCGATGAAGGGACTCCGCGAACCATTCACCCGCAGGACAATGCCGTGGGATGAGATCGAAAGCGGCAAGTATGATGAGATAAAGTCAAAGGTCACGTCGCTTATCCGCCTCAGAAACGAGCACGATGAGCTGACCTCAAACGACATAGAATACATACGCCATACGGAATATCCGCGCCTTATCAACTACAGAAAATCAGGCAAGGCGGAGATCTTTCTGAACGCCGAAGACACACCGTGCAAAATCGAAGCGCATGGAAAGGTGCTCTTTGAAAACGGCTACGAAAACGGCGTGTTAAAGCAAGATGGAATATTGATAACCGAAATATAAAACGGAGGTAATACTATGGAATTTAACAGCAACACAAAACTTACAGACATTCTTAAAGAATACCCGTGGCTGCCCGATGAGCTCGAAAAGCTCGACGGCAGGTTCAAGATAATCAAAACTCCTGTCGGCAAAATGATGATCAGGAATATGAGTATCGCGGATATGAGCAAGAAAATCAATTTTCCCGAGAACGACATAATCAATCAGCTTAAACAAATGATCGCAGACCACAGTTCATAACCTGCGATCAGCAATTAGCATAAGGTGATTTTATGGAAGATAAACTGACAAAAAAACTGACAGTAAAAAAAGAAAACCTCGCTTCATACGTCGGCAGCGGAAGTCTTGACGTCCTCGCGACTCCCGCGGTCGCGGCGCTTATGGAGGGCGCGGCGGCAGAGCTCGCCCAAAGCAAGCTCGAAAGCGACGAGTTCACGACCGTCGGCACCGCGATCAACATCGAGCACACAAGCCCGACTCCGTTGGGCGCAGATGTAGAGGCGACTGCTGTTTTGACAAAGACCGAGGGCAGGCTGTTCTATTTTGAACTGACCGCCGGTGATGCTTCGGGAGAGATCGCTCGCGGAACTCACACAAGAGTCAGCGTCAACGCGGAAAAATTTCAGAAAAAGGCGGACACAAAGTTTGATTAAGTATAAATATGTTTTATTCGACCTCGACGGCACCGTAAGCGCCAGCGCGGAGGGCATCCGTATGTCGCTCGAGCACGCTCTCGATACTCTGGGCGAGCCCAAGCCCGATCTCGACGACTACACTTTGTACATCGGGCCTCCGCTGATAGATACCTTCAAAAACCTCTGCGGACTCGACGATGAGACCGCCGAAAAAGGAGCGGCGCTCTACCGCGAATATTACGATAAAGAGGGCAAGTACCACAACTCAGTTTATGACGGTATCAAAGAGCTGGTTTTTGATTTGCGCGCAAACGGCGTAAAAACCGCGATCTGCACCTCAAAGCAAAAGCCCGTTGCCGACGGCGTTGCAAAGCTGCTCGGAATTGAAGAATGGTTTGACGATATCGTAGGCTCAACGCTCGACAATAAGATCAAGGACAAAAAGGATCTGATCCCTTACGCGCTCACCGCCCTCGGCGGCGACATCGAGCGCGACAGGGCAGACACCGTGATGATAGGCGACAGCCGTTTTGACGCGGCGGGCGCAAAGCTCTGCGGAGTCGATTTTATCGGCGTAAGCTACGGCTACGGCTCGGTAGATGAAATGCTCAAGTCAGGCGCGAACGCGATCGCCGATTCACCAAAAGAGCTGTCAAATCTTTTGTTATCATAAAACGGCATAATTTTCTCGCCTCCGTGCGTATAATGATATATATGCGTTACGGAGGCAAAAATGTTTGTACTGAATTTTAAGATAAAAAACCGCGGCAAAGCGCTGCGTTATACGGTGATCGTTATTCTGATAATCGCGCTGGTGATTTTTGCCGTTATCAAAAACAGCGGCTCAAACGCCGACACCGCGACCTGCGATGAAGTGGGCGAGTACTCGCTGAAGGCTGAGACCGAAGAACAGCGGCTCGGTATTCTGAATTCATTCGGAATAGAAAACGCCGAGCTTGAAGAGAGCGATGAAATAACGATACCGGAGGATTTTAATTCTATAACAGAAAAATACAACGAAACGCAAAAGCAAATAGGGCTCGATTTAAGCCTGTACAAGGGACAAAAGGCTCAGAGGCTTACATATTCCGTAAACGGAGAAAACGCGTCCTACGCCGTTTTACTCGTAAATAACGGCAGGTTGATCGGCGGTCACCTGACAAACAGGGTTTACGGAGAGGGCGTAATGCCTTTGACGGGAAATAAAAATGGAAAGACTTGACAAATTCTTATCCTCCCGCGGCACACTCAGCCGCAAAGAGGCTCAAAAACACATAAAAAACGGAGATGTCACGCTAAACGGAGAGATCTGCAAGGCTGTTGACAGAAAGCTCAACCCCGAAACAGACACGGTAGAGCTTTGCGGACAGGCTGTCTGCGCCGACGAACACATCTACATAATGCTCAACAAGCCCGCGGGCGTTGTCTCGGCTACAAGGGATAATATCGACAAAACCGTGATAGACATCCTGCCGCCGGAGCTCAGGCGCGACGGGCTTTTTCCCGCGGGCAGGCTCGACAAGGACACCGAGGGGCTGCTGATAATCACCGACGACGGCGATTTTGCCCACAGGATGTTATCGCCCAAAAAGCACGTTGAGAAAAAATACATAGCCCGTCTTGACAAAGATATAACCGAAGATACGATAAAACGCTTTGAAGAGGGCATAGTCTTTGCGGACGGCACGCGCTGTATGCCCGCAAAGCTCGAAATCGACGAAAAAAGCGGGAATTCGACCGGAATCGTCACGATTTGCGAGGGAAAATACCATCAGGTCAAAAAGATGTTCGCTGTATGCGGCTTAAAAGTTGTGCACCTTCAACGAATATCAGTCGGAAATTTGTATCTTGATGGCAAATTGCCCATAGGAAGCGCCAAAAAATTGGCAAAATTAGAAATTGACGCGATTTTTTATGGCAAAATACACTAAAATCGGGCGTTGTTTTTTACAGCATAATTATTTTACATAAAAAGTGAGCCTAATATTTAGTTAAAATCAGTATAGTAAAAAATTGCTCGAAGTGGTATATTATATATTGTAAATTTAGTTTTATCTAACGGAGGTTATTTTATGGCAAATGTATCACTGAGAAACGTTTACAAAGTTTACGACGGCGGCGTTACCGCTGTAAAGGACTTCAACCTTGAGATTGCCGATAAGGAATTCATCATCTTTGTAGGTCCTTCCGGCTGCGGTAAGTCAACCACACTGAGAATGATCGCGGGTCTTGAGGATATCTCTCAGGGCGAGCTCTACATCGGCGATATGCTCGCAAACGACGTAGCTCCCAAGGACAGAGATATTGCGATGGTTTTCCAGAACTACGCGCTCTATCCTCATATGACTGTTTACGACAACATGGCGTTCGGTCTTAAGCTCAGAAAGACTCCCAAGGAGGAGATCAAGAGAAGAGTAGAAGAAGCAGCTCGTATCCTCGGCATCGAGCAGTACCTCGACAGAAAGCCTAAGGCTCTCTCCGGTGGTCAGAGACAGCGTGTTGCTATGGGTCGTGCTATCGTTCGTGATCCTAAGGTATTCCTTCTTGATGAGCCGCTCTCAAACTTGGACGCAAAGCTTCGTGCTCAGATGCGTACAGAGATCTCAAAGCTCTATCAGAGACTCGGAACAACATTTATTTATGTAACGCATGACCAGACAGAGGCTATGACTCTCGGTACAAGAATAGTTGTTATGAAGGACGGCGTTATCCAGCAGGTAGATACACCTCAGCACCTTTATGATCTTCCCGACAATATGTTCGTTGCAGGCTTCATCGGCTCACCTCAGATGAACTTCATCAACGCTGTTATCGGCAAGAACGGCAGCAAGTACACACTTGATTTTGACAAGTATCATATTCCGATCCCCGCTGACAAGTGCGCAAACGGCAAGCTCGACGCTTATGTAGGTAAGGAAGTTATCTTTGGTATCCGTCCCGAGCACGTTCACGATGAGGCAGAGGAACTCGCTAAGGCAGAGATGACATTTGACGCTGTTGTTGACGTAACAGAGCTTATGGGCGCAGAGATCTATCTCTATGTTAACGTTGCAGGTCAGTCGATCACCGCGAGAGTTGATCCTTCTTCAAAGGCTCAGATCGGCGATACTATCAAGATTTGCTTCAGCCTTGACAAGCTCCACATCTTTGATAAGGACACAGAGCAGATCATCACTAACTGATAAATTTAAAACAGATTTTTTGGCGGCAGGGCAAATGCTCTGCCGCTTATTTATAAATGAATTGGTTGTGTATCGGTATGGATATGATTCGCAGACACTACAATTTTTTCGGTTGGGTACAGGGCGTCGGGTTTCGCTATACGGCTCAGTATGCCGCCAACGCGCAGGGCGTCACCGGCTGGGTGCGCAACGAGTACGACGGCTCGGTGACAATGGAGATACAGGGCAGCGAGGAACAGCTTGACAAGGTGGTTCAGGCGATAAACAATGCAAGGTATATCAGTATAGAAAAAACTCTCTGCCGCGATACCGCCGTAATCCCCGATGAAAAAATATTTAGAGTAAGATATTAAAAAATTAACCCCGAAAGTCAGATTTCTCAGCCTGATTTTCGGGGTCATTTTACTTTGTAAGATCAATAGTTTTCGATATAGGATTTCAAGTTGCTTTTGTCGGTGCGGCCGGAGATCACTTCAAAAGAGCCCAAGGTCTCAGGGAATGATTCGACCTCTTCCTTTGTAACATCCTTGTCGTCAATTTTATATTCATCCTGAATATTAAAAGCGTTATTTTGAGGAGGCGCTTCTTGCCATTTTGTTTGATGTGCTTCATTCACGCTGCTTCCGTCAAAATAATAATACCAAGTAAAGATGGTTGCTGTACCGCTCTTCCTGACCGAAAGGAATCCGCCGCGGTCAACGTAGGACGGAGTATTATCGGCAATAACATCGCCTGAATTTGTTTTAAAAACTTTTACTTCATCACCGTCGATCCAGCATATAACGGTTTCTGACCACTGGATATCGCTTGGTCCTACGAGTATCAGTTCCGGAACATCATCGTCGTTGAGATACACAAGCTTTCCCGTTTCGTAGTCAAAGACACATTCGTTATTCAGGAAGTTGATATATAATTGTTTCCAGCTGTCAGCGGCTTTTTCTGTGGTCGGTTCCTCGGTATCGGGTTCAGTTGTGGTTTCTTTCTGCGCGGGTTGTTTGGTTGTTGGAGCAATAGTTGCGGGCTCGTTGGTCGCTTCGGTGGGGTCAACAGTTGTAGTTTGATCGTTTTCATCGGTGTTCGGCTCAATAACAAACTCCTTTTCGCTGTTATCGTAGGTAACAACAATGTCGTCAAGGATCACTTTGCTTTGCCCGTTTTTGAGTTTTACAAGGTCGCTCATAGCAGTGTCCTGAGTCGTGTTTTTGTCAGTTATCATCATACTTGCCGTTGCCATTTTAACGCCGTTTTCGCTGTCGGAAGGTGATACGGTAATGCATTTTACCTTTTTACTGCTTTTATCTGTTTCCAACTCTATGGTATAGTCGATTCCGCTATAGGTGTAGCTGCTGTTGTTGCCATTAGCGACCCAGCTGTTTTTATCCAGCTTTTTATCGTTGTCAAGCAGAGTGTTCATTTCCTCAGTGTATCCGGCACAATCAAAATCAAAGGTTTTAGGCTTTTTTTGATTGAGAATAACAAAGGTAAGGATAATACCGACAGCGATCACCAACGCAAGAAGTGAAAAAATAATTATAAGCAGTGTTTTTTTCTTTTTGTTATTATTAGGCGAAAAAGCATAACCGCAATGCGGGCATTTATCAAGTGAGCCGGCAACAGTATGACCGCATTGTTCACAGGTTTTCATAATAATCCCCCTATTCGTTTTTTGACGTTGAGCAATTATATATTATCAGTATTCAAAATCGTCAAACATAAAGTCTGCCCAGTAGTACTGGCTCATATATTCGTTTTGATAAGCGTTGACCGAGCCCGCGTCAAGCTCGGCAAAGCGGTAGTAGTCGCAGTCAAGTGTGCTGACGTCGACCGAAAGGCTGTTGTAGCTCTTGTTGACTACCTTTTCCGCGCCGATCTTTTTAAGGCTCTTCATCATAGCGGAAATCAGGATTTGCAGATAGTTCTGCTGCTTTTTGTCATACGGCTCATCCTCAAACAGCGCGGCGGCTATCTCTTTGATAGTACAGGAGCTGCCGTGGCGGTGAACAAGATAAGCAAAGATCTCCTTCGATTTGCTCCTCTCAAAGTGAACGGGCTTGCCGTCCGGCGTAAAAACGTCAAAGTTACCGAAGCACTGTACTTTGAGCAAGGCGTTTTCCTTCGGAATTATCGGGAACCGCAGATCATTTAGTTCTTCCTCGACCTTCTCCTTTGTCACAGGCTTCATAATATAACCGCTTGCGTGCATCTTCATAGCTTCGCCCGCGTACTCGCTGAAGCCGGTTACAAATATGATGTTCATTTTCGGATTGACCTTTTTCAGCTCCTTCGCGAGCTCGACTCCGGTCATACCTCTCATATGTATGTCGAGAAAAGCGATATCGCAGTCGCCCTTTTTTGCCTCCTCAAGCAGCTCATCCTGATCTTCAAACGCAAAGACCTCGGCGTCGGGTTTTGCTTCCTGTATAGACAGTTCAAGCATTTGCAGCATCAGGGGTTCGTCGTCAACGCACAGTATTTTCATTGTTTTGTTCCTCCTTTGGTAACATTACCGTGGCAACGGTTCCTTCTCCTACAACGCTGGTGATTATAACATCAGCGCTGCACAAATCTTTTAATCTTTTGCGGGTGTTTTCCATTCCGACGTGTGAACGTCCGTCGTCCTTCTTTTGCTCGGTGTCAAAGCCGACGCCGTCGTCGGAAATAATCACTTCATAATATTCGTCA
>CADBXH010000058.1 GCA_902798605.1 uncultured Ruminococcus sp.
ATGCGTATGCGCTTTGAGCCGAAGTTCGAGAGCGGCAACGATGTACTGATGTGCCGCGGGCTCGAAAAATCATTTGGCGAAAAGCTGCTTTTCCGCGACGTCAACATACATATCCGCAAGGGTGAGCGCGTGTTCATCCTCGGAGAAAACGGCTGCGGAAAAACCACTCTCTTTAGGATATTGACCGGCAAAACACCGCAGGACAGCGGAGAGTTTGAGTACGGCACCAACGTAATGCCCGGCTATTTTGACCAGATGCAGCAAAACCTTGACCTTAACAAAACCGCGATAGATGAGGTCTGGGACAGGTTCCCGAATTTGACGCAGACCGAGGTGCGCTCGGCGTTGGCGGCGTTTTTGTTCAAGGGAGAAGAAGTTTTTAAGCCGCTTTCAAAAATGAGCGGCGGCGAGCGCGCAAGGGTATCTCTGCTAAAGCTTATGCTCCAAGGCAGCAACTTTTTGCTCCTTGACGAGCCGACAAATCACCTCGACGCGGCGTCGCGCGAGGAACTTGAAAACACCTTGCTCGAATACGGCGGAACGCTTTTGATAATCAGCCATGACCGCTACTTTATCAACAAACTGTCCGACCGGATACTAACGCTCGACAAAAACGGCGTAAAGGAATACCTCGGCGATTACGATTACTACCACGAGCACGTAAAGACTGAGGAACAAAGCAAGAGCTCCGACGGTCAAAAGGAAAAGCAAAAGCCCGTCAACGAGTACTTCCTCAAAAAACAGCGCGCCAGCGAGGAGCGCAAAAGGCAGACTAAGCTGAAAAAAACCGAGGCGGAGATCGAACGCCTCGATTCCGAGATCGCAAAGACTGAATCGCTCCTTGCCACCGAAGAGGTCGCGAGCGATTACGAAAAACTGCTCGAGCTGACAAACGAGCTTGAACAGCTCAATTCAGAGCTCGAAAAGCAGTATGAGATTTGGGAAGAACTCTCGGATTAAGTAAATCTATACATAAAAAAGCATGGACAAAAAATACTTCAAGGAGGAAATATTATGAGTGAAAATAAAAACGATACTGGAATAACTGTTGAGAAGGACATATCCGTGCCGGAAGATAATAATGCAGAATCACATCCGGGTACAATAAAAATGTTAAAAGTGTTTGCGTTTATTGCAATAATATGCCATTTGTTTAATGGCTTTAGATTTCTTTTTGGAACATTCGGCTCAGTAACAGAAGAGGGCAAGGAGGAGATCCTTAAAGTTGCTCCTTTTGCGAACACATGGAATACGATTTTATTTTTTATTTTCCTTTTGATTGCCTTTATTCTATGTACCGCGCTTGCCATGATGTCAGAAAACAGAAAAGTTGGCGTTCTTTTATTTATTGGCGCCCTTACTGCCTCTCTTATTATATGTATAATATCGGTTAATATTTTTTCAAGCATAGTCCCCCAATTACATTTTTCAGAAGGGCACGCTTTACTCGTAGTCAATGCCAATATCATCATACATTCACTATTTATCGGTTTTATTCTTTTAATAAGCCTTATTGCTGTTCTTATTGCCAAGGATTATATTTTTAAATCCGAGCTTCCAAAGAAAGAAGAAAGCAAAATATAAGTTTTCCGGCTTTATTAAACCGCCTTGTTGGCAGTGGAGGGCTGACCTACTAAACTCCGAGCTTGAAAAGCAGTATGAGATCTGGGAAGAGTTGTCGGATTAACGCAAAACAGGCTTGTGAATCTGCATTAAACCGTAATATATTTATGAGGAGAAAATAAATGGTTAGAAAAATCATTGCGATAATTTTATCCGTAATAGGTACTTTTGTGATAATAACAGGTTTGGCCGGTTCTTTGTCAAATGATGCGTCCGTGCAAAGCGGAGAGCGTGTTCAGGGTGAAATTACCGAAATTGCGGTAGAGGGAAATAACGCGATGCCGATCATGGAATACACCTACAACGGAAAGAATTACAGGCAGGCATATCACAAAGGGTATCAAGGAGAAAAGTTTGAGCTTGAGGTCGACCCGGAGTCTCCGTCTGATTTTATAGAATTAACCGAAAATAAAAATAATCAAAAAACAATCGGTTTTACCATTTTGATGTTCGGTATCTTTATCATCGCGATAGGTGTGTTTATCATTGTTTTGCCGATAGTATACAGAAACACGAACAAATCACCAAAAGTGCTCATTCCTGTATTCTTTTTTATTTTTGTTTTCTGTGCCGCGATTTGCCTTAATATAGTCATTAACGCCTCGGTTGAAGCACGGTCGAGGAACGATATGGGCGGAGAAACGGTATCGACAAAAGCGATTTTGGTTTCCGTTGCGGAGGAAAAAATGATACTTGGAAGGGCGATACGGTTGTCCGATATTCGGTTGACGGCAAGCCCTACCGTGCGGTTATCGCAAACAAAGGCAAGTATAAGCTCGAGGATGAAGTGACGATCAATTACTATGCCGACAACCCGGGACTTGTCACGGAAAGGAAGAGTTCAGGAATCATAGGATATATATTATTTCCGCTGATGATCGGCGGATTATTCCTTGCCGCCGGAATAGGGCTCATTAGGTTAAAACTCAAGGGGCGATTAGACAAGCAATTAAATCGTTCCACTTAATGTATCGGTTTTTCTACATACTGAACGGGTACCCGTTTTGGGTACCCGTTATTTTTTGGCCCGCCCAAAGTATGTTTGTGCGTGAGAAAAGTTTCAGCTCGCTGACTGCGGCGTGTGTTAGTGGCAGATGCAGATTATCGCTCTCGCTAAAAACAGTCCACCGGACTGTTTTTGCCTTCGGCACGCTTGCCTTCAAATCCCTTTGGATACTTAGCGGACTAAAATTTATGGGGTGCTCTTTGGAGCACCCCATAAATTTTGGCCCGCCCAAAGGGATTTGAACCCCCGATCTCCGGAATCGGAATCCGTTGCGTTATCCAGCTGCGCCATGGGCGGATATTCAATTACTATTATATTACTATAAAACCTGAAAAATTTCAATAAATAAATTTGATCGGAGCAAAAAAACGGCTCCGATCTTGTTTTTAATGCGAATAAAGAAATATAACAAAAATACTGCTTTATTTCACACCGTAAGAATAACTTTTTCGATAAACGGTTTTTTTATTAGACGGGTCGCGGTGTCGCCGCCGCGACCGATGTCACATTGCTGTTGCTTACCAGTAGCAGCCGCCCTCGATTTTTTCAAAGCCCTCGGGTTTTTCGGCTTCGGAGGGTGTTACCCACGCGTCGTTGTACCAGTATGAGTACTTTTTATCCCAGCGCGAGCCGCGTATTCCGAACATCGTCTGCAGACATCCGCCCATATGTACGGCGATCTTTCCCATCTGCTTTACGCGTGAAGCGAGCTGAAAACCGTATGCGCCGCAGCCGAGCAGACGTACGTCAAAATCCTGCTTGGCGATCTCGTCCGTCATATAGTCGATCGCCTCAAACCAAGTCTTAAAGCGGCTGTCCTGAGCGTCTGCTATAGTCTGCACAGCCTTCACGCATTTTAGGTCGAACTCAGGCAGGGTATTGAACTCGGGGAATATTTTTTCTCTTTTTTCAGTATATTGTTTTGTTATTGTATCGGTAAACGGATGGACAACAAGCACCTTTTTGCCCTCTAAAACGTGTGTCCAATGATCCCTTGCTGAACCAAGCGCGCCGTTTGGGGTAAGGATCGCCCGCGAACAAAGGTTTTGACAGATCCAGCTTTCGTTGACAAAATACATTATGCCGAGCAGGTCAACGTATTTGCTGGCTTCAATTTCCATTTTGCACCATTTCCAAGCCTCAGACTTGTCATTTGGGAAAAACCCCGCGTTAGTACACAAGGTATCAAGATATTTTTGAGGAAAGTGAGACGGGTCATCGCCGTATTTATAATAGGTCTTGATGCAGTTCATCATAGCGAGCCCTTCGGTCGTGCCGAATCTGCCCGCCATATACGGCATAGGCAACCCCCGGAGTGTAGTTACGATCAATGGCGGTACTATCACCGGCAACAAAGCCGAAAGCGGTGCGGGCGTATTTGCCTCCGGATTCTACACCGCTTACGCCTCGGCCTTTGCTCTTGATCCTCCCGAAAGCGGAGAAGAACCAAATCCCGGATTATTTATTAACGGAGGCGAGATCTCCTCTAACAAAGCTACCGGCGCGGGCGGCGGTGTGCTTGTTACTATGGTAAGAAGTGAAGCTCAGATCCACAACGCCGAGATCACAAACAATACAGCTAAAACCGGCGCCGGTATTGAGAATTTACGTTATTATACTCATCTTGACATTGACGGATGTACGATCACAGGCAATAATGCTT
This sequence comes from uncultured Ruminococcus sp., assembly GCA_902798605.1. The sequence continues at coordinate 4,293 of CADBXH010000058.1, forward strand.
CCTCCAACGGCGGCGGTATAGCGGCTTTCCTTAACTCCGGTTATGGTCAAGTCGGATATACAAAAATTAAAGACACAACAATTACCGACAACACCTCAGGAGCTCGAGGCGCGGGCGTTTATTATGACGCTGAGTCGGAGATTCGACTTTCAGGCGCGAATGTGATTCAGTATAATACTTATAACGGTAAGGATAATAACCTTAATGTTTTAAGTTTAGATAAACCTGTTACGGTTGACGGCGACTTAACAGGCTCACAGATCGGTCTTTCCGACCCAACCCTTTGGGATGACGGCAAAGAAGATACCGCACCCGATGCTGTTTCAACCGAACGTCTTACCAATGGTTACAAAGCGAATAATGCTTCATTGATTCCCGCGAACGCATTTACATCAGACCACGAGAGTTGGATGGTTGATTTTGGTGATAAAAAGACAGAACAAGTTGAAGTCGGAAGGACATATACATATACAGCAAGAACATATAACGCTGTTTCACGTTCCACTGGTTCTCAGGCGGCGAGAGGAACGTTGGTTGATGTTGTAGCTAAAACTACTTTTTCCGAAGGCGGAAGAGCTTCCAATACTACCGAGCTTTACAACGAGCTAACTACAAGGTATAAGGAAGAATATCAGGAAACAGACAAAGATCATTATTATGACCCTGTGTCGGGAAGTTCTATTGAGGTTTATCCTTACGGTTATAATGTCTATGTTTATGTTGGCAGTAATACGCTGTTTGCCGGTGTTTCTTATCATCAGTACGTTGACGAGGGACACTTTGCGTTGGTGTTCTTAGGCGGAACTCTTGACAATGCTGTGTTTTCCGATGATTATACAGAGGAAACGGTTGTACTTGATGAACCTATTGATGAAGATGAAACAGAGTACGGGTTTAATGATATAGGACAAACAGTATCAAAAACAGAGCTCGTTAAAAGCTCGGAAGATGTCGACATCCAATACGATACCGTGACAACCGACTACACTAACGAAGTCCGTCTTGTCCGCAAAACCACGGTTGATTACCACATCAACAACAGAACTATAGCAAAAGATAAATATAACGGCAACGATATCTTTACATCGTGTGTGACAGCGGCGACAGGTAAGCCGGTAACGGTCGGCGAAACCATTGACGAATTCTATACGATCCCCGAAATCAAACCCACAGCGAAAAACAGCTGCCCCTATATCTTCAAGGGCTGGTATTACGATAAGGCGAACGATAATGACGAAAATCCCGTAGATTTCGGTACCGATATATATGAAGCGGGACGTGATATCTATGCTCACTGGATCGAGGTCAAGGATGTAGCAAAGGATTCGCGGGATGAATATAACCTTCCCGAGGGAGAAACCGCATACGGCGGCTTTGACCTTACAGGCGTACAGGTGCGCGGGGCTATCAATGATACAAACTTCGATGGTATAAGAAAGCCCGGCGGCTTGCGCTTTATGACCTCGCTCAGTACGGATGTTGTCAACGAGATAAAAGCACTCCAAGACGGCGATAACAATATCGAATACGGCTATGTCGCCGCGACAAGGGCAGATTGGATCACAGCCCATCAAAACAACGGTGATAAACTGCAATATGTAAGCAGAACAGCTAACGGAAAAAACACTTCCACATATGACAAAGAAAAACCTCAGGATTATTTCGGCTTTGCTACGAACGTCAACTGTACTTCACAGGAAACTAACGCAAGCGATGGCATTGTCCCGCAGGATCACAGGGAATTCAGCGGTTATTTGCTTTACACCCTCGTTATCACCTACGAGAACGGAACAGGTTATGACAAAAACGTGCTTGCGCGTCCGTACATAAAATATACAGACGCAAACGGCCTTGAGCGCGTGGCATACAGCGAATACCGCGGTAATTCCAACACACTGGGAGGCTGTTACACCAGCTATAACGCGGTAGCGCCGGAACAGGAGGGTTGATAATGAAACAGGAATATAATAGAACCGTATTGACAATAACGGAATTTGACGAAGAAGATGTTATCACGACCTCCTCGCCCGACAGAAACAACGCATACTTTGATATTAGTGCTCTTGACTCAAACGGCGCCGATAGTCCGGCACCGCCCGGTGCTTGGAATTAACGCACATAATTACAAAACGGGACACCCACACGGGTGTCCCTATCTTTTTGATTATCGGTAAGTTCATTTTGCAAACACGGTTATGCGAAATGTTTCGCTATAGATGATAAAGGTTTTTTTATTTGTATTTGAATTCCTTGAGCGTCTGGGTTATTTTTTCTTTATTTCCCCTTTTAACGCCGCTTTGGATAAGCATATTTGTTTCTTTATCATACCAGAACAGTCCCGTCCAAGCCCAAGAGAACATTGTAAGCACAAGACTGACCTTGGTGCAGGAATAGCTCTTGCCGTTAACGGTAACTTCCTCGTCGCCGTTTTTCTTCGCCGCGAACTCGCCGAGCGACATAGCGCCGCGGTTATCGCCGGTACCGATCGGATAAAAGAGGAGCTCATCGAGCTTTGAGGCAGCGAACGCCGGCATACTCATATCCATCATTTGATACCACAGGCCCTCGCCGATTGTATAGGTCTTTTCCTGCTTCTTGCCCTTAAATGTGCCCTTGAGATAAATCGTGCCGTTTTCTCTGTAGGAATCGAGCTCGCTGTTGTCGGACGGGCGTGAATAATGCCACTTGACCGCCGACAGGTTCTTTTCGACCGTGAACTCCTCCTGTGCCCATGGCTTTCCGTCACGCAGGATCGTCTGTGTAATAATGCCCTCGCTCTCGAAACGCTCAACATTAACTATGCGGTTTTCGTTGGTGTCGGAGTTAAAATATTCCGCTGTTTCAAGGTTCTCGGGGAACGCGAAATCGGGAATATCATAGGACTGGATAGTCTTTTGTGAGTAAACGATCTCGCCCTTTCGGAATACGCGGTCAATAGAAGAAATGTTGGAGATATTCTCTGCGGGGTTTTTATCGAGCAGGATAAGATCGGCTTCCATACCAACCTTGACCTGTCCCTTTCTGTCGGCTATGTCGAGGTGCTCGGCGCCGTTTTTGGTCGCGAGCACGATCGCCTGCATCGGCGTCAGTCCGGCTTCCACATAATACTCGAGCTCCTTATGCTCCACGTTGCCCGCCATAGTTTCAAACATATTGTCGGTACCCATCGCTATCGGGATGCCGGCGTCATAAATCACCTTGAGATTGTGGACGCTGTGAGTCATTCTGGTCGGCTCTTTTTCATAGGTCATAGCGTTGACGGTCGGCACAAAGTGCGCGCCCGATCTTTTCCAAAGCGCGATGATCGGATCGTCCGGTTCGATATCGCGGTCAAGAATACCGTGCTCAATACCGTAAATACCGGCTTCCAGCAGTTCGCGTACATCGTCGTAATAGAAAACGTGCGCGGTGGATTTCAGCCCGTTTTCTTTACCCTCGCGTATGATCTGTTTCATCAGCTCTTTATCGATTTTTTGGATCTGTATCTTATTGTCAAAATACCAGAAATCGCCGCCCTGATAGGTGAACTTCAAAAAGTCAACGCCGGCTTCCTTCAGTTCTTTGATACCTGCGGAAACTTCTTCGGGTTTGGTTACGGTGATCGCCATTTCATTTCTCGCCCACTCGCTGTTTGAGCCCAGCGTGTTGGCGGGATGACCGTCGGGGGAGGTGAAGTTCGGACCGACGATCAGCAGCTCGGGGCCGGTGATCTCACCCGATCTCAGCTTATCGCGGAGCTTGTATATAAAGTGCTTCGGTGCGTCGAGGTCTTTAATGGTAGTGATACCGTAGGGAAGAACTCCCTCTGAGAAAATACGCGGCATTTCTTCGTTGAGAAAAACATCGCTTTCTTCTTCGCTGTGGCATTTAAAGCCGCCCTGTATGTGTATGTGGCTGTCGATCAAACCGGGCATAAGTGTTTTGCCCTCGCCGTCGATTAGCTGCACATTCTTTTTTTGAATAGGCAGGTCGGAGATTTCTGCGATCTTACCGTCATTGATGTAGACATACTGATGCTCTTTTTCAGTACCGTCGCCGACAATGATGTGTACGTCATTGATAATGTACTCGCCCTTTTTGTTCTTTTTCGGACGGGTTAGAAACTTGATCAAAAGAAAAACCAAAATTATGGTTCCGAGAACCATCTGAATGAATCCGATCAGCGGGATCCCAAATACGTTAGGCATATAAATCACTCCTTACTTTTTGCCGAAGATCCTGCCGAAAAATGATGAAAACTGACTTTTCGGCGGGATCGCCATCCCTTGCTCCTTGTCGCCGAGAATGATCAGCGTGTCGCCAGGGTGTATATCAAATACATCTCTTGCTTCCTTTGGCAGAACGATCTGCCCCTTTGTGCCGACGGTGACCGTCCATGCATATTTCCCTTCGGTTTTACCCATATTCCGACTCCCTTCGGTAAGTGTGTTTTGTTATACTTTACATACTTATCATAAAATATCATACTTTGGTTGTCAACAGTGTATTGTTGTGTTTGTTGCAAAGTATCCGGGTTTGTTATATCTCGTTTTAAAATCCCGCATTTGTTGATGTGTAAATCCCGGTCTATTACCAATTTCTCTCAATATTAGTCATTGATTTACCATACTGATGATTTCTGTTTCATATTCACTTATTTGTCGATATTTTCTGCTCATAAAAATAACCTCCTATGGTATCTTTATTCTGCCATAGGAGGTGCTGTTTTTCTATTGTCTGATTTTCACGGAGCTGTTTATTTCACCGCCCTGCTTTACTATAAATCAGTCTATGATCCTTCCGTCGCGCGAGATGGTCACGACCTGCCACGGAATGAATTTTCCGCTGTTTTTGAGCGCGTTTTCTGCGGCTCTCTGCAATCCGCCGCAGCAGGGGACTTCCATACGAACGACCGTTACGCTCTTGATATCATTATTCTTGATGATCTCGGTCAGCTTATCGGTGTAGTCCACCATATCAAGCTTTGGACAGCCGATCAGCGTGATCTTGCTCTTCATAAACTCCTCGTGCATATTGGCGTATGCGTAGGCGGTGCAGTCGGCGGCGATGAGCAGCTTTGCGCCGTCATAGAACGGAGCCTTTGTCGGGAGCAGCTTGATTTGAACAGGCCACTGCTGCAAGCGGGATACAGGCTCACCGACATAAGCCGGTGCTTCCGGTGTGTTATTTGTATCGAATTGCATTGTCCGCGAGCCGGGACAGCCCTGATGATGTTCGTGCATTTTCTTTTCCTCCTGTGCGGCTTTTACCGCCTTTTCATCGTATTCGGGAGCCTCACGCTCCTCAAAGGTGATCGCTCCTGTCGGACAGTTCGGTAAACAATCGCCGAAGCCGTCGCAGAAATCCTCGCGCGTCAGCTTTGCCTTGCCGTTCACCATTTCGATCGCGCCCTCGTGACAAGCGTTGGCACAAGCGCCGCAGCCGTTACATTTTTCCTCGTCAATTTTGATTATCTTTCTCAGCACTGCAATCACCCCAATGTCAGTAATAATGCCATTTTGAATCTGCCGTTTGCCTTGACCCAATGCTTGCCGCCTGCGGCGAACTTGAAGTTTTCGCCCGCCTTGATCGGATGAGCTTCGCCCTCGTAGCCGATAATGCCCTCGCCGTCGAGAGCGAAAATCAGCGCTTCACCGGGAGCGGCGTGCTCGGCAAGTCCCGTGCCCTCGTCAAAGCTCATAATGACGAATTTCATCTTTTCGTTGTGGGCGACGTCCATATTTATGATCTTGCCCTCCTGATACGGAATCAGCTCCGATAATTTGAAAACCTCTCCTGCTTTTACTGCGTTGTTCATCGTGTGCCTCCTTATGGATATTTCTGTATAGATCGCTTTTGTATTCGTCCTCATTCCGACGGGGTTGTCGGTCGGCGTGAGGATCGCTTCGCCTTCGTTTACGCTCCGTTCCTCACTGTCGGTATAGACCTGCAACTCTCCTTCGTGGAGGATCAGCAGCTTATGATAGTCGTAAATCTCCGCGCTGATGTCGGTGTCATTCGCGAGCGAGAAATAGGATATGTAGTTTTGTTCGTCGGAATAAACTTCCTTTGAGATCGTACAGCCCGCCACAGGCTGATTGTCGGCGGCGATACTGAATACTTTACCTGTAATTTCTTTCATCTCACATCACCTTTACATCGGGATTCTTATCGCCGAATCTTTCCTTGAGCACTTCGGCGATTGTAAACGCCTCCCGTTTTTATCATTGTCTATATTTTAAGTTAAAAACGGCAAAATAGCTGTTGCCACAGCAACACTTTTATGATATTCTTATTTTGAGGTGTTTGTATGATTACGAATCAGGATTATCTATACTCCATCCGCAAATGTTATCTGTTTGACGGAATAGGGGAGGAGCAGCTTGCCGACGCGATCAGGCTCTTGAACGGGCGAATCAAGAAGATCAGGAAGGACAGTTTTATCGTCAAGCTCGGCGGCAAAATGACAAGCGCGGGTCTGCTGCTGAAGGGCAGGATCGAAAGCTCATTCCAAAACGAGAATTTCGACCAGATCACTATGCACACGTTTTCAGACGGCTATCTGTTCGGCGAGGCACTGGTTATCAACGGCGCAAAAAACAGCCCCGTACAAGTCAGGGCTGTTGAGGACAGTATCGTTTTGTTGATTGATTTAGAGATGATCTATACGGTTGCGGACAGCTCGCCGATCAGAACGCTACTCGCTGAGAATCTGATCAAAAGCCTTGCGAAAAAGAATCTTATCCTTAACCAAAAGGTGAGGATTCTCAGCCAGAAAAGCCTGCGCGACCGCATCTACATCTACCTCGCCTCACTCCCAAAGGATAAAAACGGCTATGTCAAAATCCCGTTTACGCAAACCGCCCTTGCCGAATACCTCGGCGTAAACCGCAGCGCCCTCTCACGAGAGCTCGGCAGAATGCAGAATGAGGGCTTGCTGGAGGTTGAGGGCAGAAAAATGAAAATATCCAACGGAACCTTGTGACCGATAACTCGGTATTGATTTTGATTTTTGCATAACTGCAACGATGCAAAGATTATCCGCCTGTTCATATCTCGTGAGCAGGCGGGTGTTTGTATGACGGGCATATCAATGCTCTGTGGTGAAAGTCCACCGAGGCGTAGTTACCGACGAACTCAAAAGCGACTCCCAAGGTTTGTATCGTGAGGTGCAGGCGAGAAGAAGGGATAGCGAAATCGTAGCCTGACGAACAGAAACCTGATACGAAGGCGCATTAAGCGGATAAGTTGGCAAACGGCAACGAAGTCCAAAAGGTAACCGTAACCTTAATGTGTAAATCAGGCAGGTAGACGAGGAAAGAGTATTTCGGGAAGGACCGAACAATTCAAGACGTCAATCGTAATGTATGTTCTTCGCATTGACCCTGACAAGCGGTACTCCCGAAACGTATATGAGGGTAACCCGCGCAACGTAACTGGATACGCGGAGAAGCGGAAAGGAGAAAGACGGAAGTATGTCAGAAATGCTTGAAAAGATACTCAGCGACGAAAACATCAAACGTGCCAAGAAGCGAGTTTACGCAAATAAAGGCGCAGGCGGAGTTGACGGCGTGACAGTACAAGAGCTTGACGAATACATGTCAAGAAATTGGGAGAGTATCAAACAGCAAATCCGAGAAAGGAAGTACAGACCGCAGCCCGTGCTGAGGATAGAAATCCCAAAGCCAAACGGCGGAATACGCAAACTCGGAATTCCCACAGTTGTCGACAGAACAATAGAACAGGCAATCACACAGGTGCTAAGCCCGATATTTGAGCCGCTATTCAGTGACCACAGCTATGGATTTAGACCGAAACGAAGCTGTGAACAGGCAATCATAAAGCTGCTCGAATATTTCAACGAGGACTGTACATGGATAGTAGATATCGACCTTGAAAAGTTCTTCGACAACGTACCGCAGGACAAGCTGATGAGTTATGTCGGACGCGTTATTCACGACGGAGATACGGAATCGCTGATAAGGAAGTATCTGAAAGCGGGGGTAATGGTACGCGGCAAATACGAATCAACAAAAGTCGGCACACCGCAGGGCGGCAATCTATCGCCGCTATTGAGTAATATTATGCTCAACGAG
>CADBXH010000059.1 GCA_902798605.1 uncultured Ruminococcus sp.
GTTGAAGCTCAATCCCCACATCAAGCTCTTAAAGAGCGGCGAAGAGGTTATGACAAACTGCGATTACCTCACAATCCACGTTCCGCTCACACCCGATACAAAGGATATGGTTGACGCTGATATGATCGCCAAGATGAAGGACGGCGTTCGCATCCTCAACTACAGCCGTGACGGTCTTGTAAACACAGACGCTGTTCTCGAGGCTCTCAAGAGCGGCAAGGTTTCAAAGTATGTAACAGACTTCGGTAACGATACTATCCTCGGCGAGGAGAACGTTATCGTACTGCCCCACCTCGGCGCTTCTACTCCCGAGAGCGAGGACAACTGCGCTGTTATGGCGTGCAACCAGGTCAAGGAGTATATCGAGAACGGTAACATCGTCAACTCGGTCAACTTCCCCGCGATCTCACTGCCCCGCACAGCAGGCACTACCCGTATCTGCGTTATCCACAAGAATGTTCCCGAGATGGTTAAGACAGTATTGGGCGAGATCAAGGGCAATGTTGAGAATATGCTCAGCAAGAGCCGCGGCGACTACGCTTACACGATCTTTGACGTAGCAGGCGATTACGATTTAGACGCTATCAAAAACACTGAAGGCGTTATCAGAGTAAGAGCGATTTCTTAATTAACAATTAACGATTAACAACTAACAGTGAAGGGTCGCTTCGCTCCGATTTGGAGTGAAGCGGCTTGTTGTTTTAAAGAATTTAAAGCCTCCCCCGCGTGCGGGGGAGGTGGCGCGCCGCCAAAGCGGCGTGACGGAGGGGGCGAGCTATCCTATATCGTCCCGTTTTCAAAGAGATCGTAGGGGCGGACCCGTGTGTCCGCCCGAGAATCAAAACAATATTTGCGATAACTTTATTTTTATTCACTAATAAAAGTAAAGTCATTCTTTTTTGCGTATTCTTCAGCTGTTGAGCCTGATTTTCCATAAATTTTTATAGAAGAGGGAAAATCCTTATTTTTATCTGTGTCTTTATAATAAGAATTACTATAATAATCATCAGTCCAAGTTAGCTCATACCCAATTGAGTGTTCAGAAATATTTTTTACGTTTTCCGGAATATGTATTTCTTTAAGACTATCACAATTAATAAATGCATCGTCTGATATAGTTTCGAGTGTGTTGGGAAGTTTAACAGATTCTAATTGTTTACAATTAGAAAAAGCAGACTTACCAATTGTTGTTATACCCTCTGAAATAGTTAATGTTTTTAAGTCATAATCCTTAAAAGCTTTTTTCCCAATTTTCTTGATTTGTCGATTTTCCGTATGAGAAGGAATAATTATATCTAAGCTGGAGCCGTGATAACCCGATATTGTTGCGTTACCGTCTTCTAATTCAATATCAAACTCATCAATCGGAGTTGTCTGACAAGAACAAAGAATAAAAACAAATAAGAATAGAATTAATAATAGTTTTTTGCTTTTCATATTATTTTCCTTTCCGTGTTAAAATATTAAAAAACGATTTACCCTTAAATCATATTTTGCACAATTTATGTAATATCGTTCCTATATTTTACAACAATTTGTTGTAAAAGTCAATACCACAAATTGTTGTGTGTATAATAAAAATGGTGGTGTTATGTATAGGAGAATAAGAGACTTGAGGGAGGATATGGATAAATCACAGAGCGAGGTAGCAAGCGCTTTATCCTGCACACAGCAAGCATACAGTAACTATGAGCTTGGATTGCGAGATATTCCTACGGATATATTAATAAAAATGGCTGATTATTTTGATACTTCAATAGATTATCTTTTAAATCGTACAGATAAAAAGTAAACGCTCCCGATTTTTGATCGGAAGCGTTTTTCTTTCGCTCAAAACAGCGTTATCCCAAACAAATGCAGTACCCACAGAACTATCCCGTAGATAATCGAAGCCGATACGCCGTAGACTATTACCGGTCCCGCTATTATGAACATTTTTGCGCCCAAGCCCGTGACAAAGCCCTCGGTTTTGAACTCTATCGCAGGTGAGCTCATTGCGTTTGCAAAGCCCGTGATCGGCACGAGCGTACCCGCGCCCGCGTGCTTGGCGATTTTGTCGTAAAAACCCAGCGCGGTGACAAGCACGCCGAGGAAGATCAGCGAGACCGAAACAAGAGTTTTCGCATTGTCCATATCTGCTCCCCAAAACATAAATAACTCCAAAAGCCCCTGCCCGAGAGCGCAAATACCACCGCCGATCATAAAAGCTTTTAAACAATTCACATAAGTTTTAGATTTCGGTGAATTTCTCTTCACAATTTTATCATATTCTTTATTTGTAACCATAGTATCACCCAATGATAATTGATATACACTTATTTTGTCTGAATTTTCTTTAATTATGTTGAATTTATCACTTTATTTTTTTTAAGGAATGTAGTATAATAGTATAAATATAACTATTTACAATGGGGGAGAAGGGTTTGGAGCACTATCTTGACAACAGCGCGACCACTGCGGTGTCCGCGGCGGCGGCTGAAAAAGCGTTAAAGGTAATGACCGAAATCTACGGCAATCCCTCATCGCTTCACACAAAGGGTATCGAGGCTGAAAAGGAGCTTGAGCACGCCCGCCGCGTCATCGCATCAAAGCTCGGCGCTCAGGAGGAAGAGATATTCTTCACGAGCGGCGGTACCGAGGCAAACAACCTCGCGTTGTTCGGCGCGGCAGAGGCAAAAAAACGATCGGGCAAGAGGATCGTAGTATCTTCGGTCGAGCACAGCAGCGTTATTGAGGTTGCAAAGCACCTTGAGCAAAACGGCTGGGATGTAAAGTACATCTCCCCGCGCGAGGACGGGAAGATCCACCCCGAGGATGTCGCCGAACAAATCGACGGCAGCACAGTACTCGTTTCGGTAATGTATGTCAACAACGAGACCGGGGCGATAATGCCCGTTGATGAGATCTTTGAGCAGGCTCGCGCAAAGAACCCGCAGATAATCTGCCATACCGACGCTGTTCAGGCGTTCGGCAAGCTCGAGATAAAGGCAAAAAAGCTCGGCGCGGATTTGATAAGCGTCAGCGGCCACAAGGTTTTCGCGCCCAAGGGCGTGGGAGCGATATATATCAAAAGAGGAGTTCGCCTTGTTCCGCGCCGGTACGGCGGCGAGCAGGAAAAAAAGCTACGCCCCGGCACAGAACCGCTTCCGCTTATCGCGGCATTCGGCACGGCGTGTGAGGAATTCGATATTCAGGGTAATTATGAGGCGGTATCCGATCTAAACAGTTACACAAAGGAAAAACTCGCGAAGATCGACGGCGTGCTAATAAATTCGCCGCAGGACGCTCTGCCGTATGTGCTCAACATCACCGCAGGCAGGGTGCGCAGCGAAACTATGCTCCACTTCCTCGAGGAGCGTGAAGTGTACATAAGCTCGGGCAGCGCCTGCGCAAAGGGCAAGCCCAGCCACGTTTTGAGCGCTATGGGCTACAATAAGCAGAGAGCCGATTCCGCGCTGAGAATAAGCTTTTCTAAGCACAATAATAAAGAAGATATCGACGCGTTGTGCGAGGGGATCGAGCTCGGCTTAAAGGTACTCGCGCACAGATAGGGAAGAATATGAAAGAGATCATTTTGCTCAAGGACGGCGAGATAGTTCTTAAAGGACTTAACCGCCGCCAGTTTGAGGACGTACTTAAAAAGAATATAAAAAATACACTTAGTCCGCTCGGCAAGTTCGAGATCACCTCGGCGCAGTCGACAGTCTGCGTAAGACCGCTGAGCGAGGACATAGATTTGGACGAGGCTTGCGACAGGGTCGGCAGGATATTCGGAATAGTGAGCTATTCACGCGCAGCTATCTGCGACGAAAAAACGCTTGAATCGGTGCTCAAAACCGCTCCCGAATACTTAGCCAAGGAGCTCAAAGCCGCCAAGACCTTCAAGGTAGAGGCAAAGCGGAGCGACAAAAAGTTCCCGTACAAAAGCCCCGAGATCTGCCGTGAGGCGGGCGGAGTGATTCTCCAAAACTTCCCGCACCTAAAGGTCGACGTCCATGACCCCGATGTCACCGTGTATGTTGAGATCCGCGACTTCGGAGCGTGCATCCACACCAACGCGATAAGGGGCGCGGGCGGTATCCCCGTCGGCACAGGCGGCAAGGCGGCGATACTAATCAGCGGCGGGATAGATTCACCCGTTGCGGCTTATATGATGGCAAAGCGCGGTATAAAGCTGACCGCCATACACTTTGCGAGCCCGCCGTACACCAGCCAAAGAGCCGAGGACAAGGTAGTAAGGCTGCTGCAAAAGGTCGCCAAGTACTCCGGCGCGATGAAGATGTACACCGTGCCGTTCACAAAGCTCCAGGAAAAGCTCAGGGACGACTGCCCCGAGGAGCTGTTCACTATCATAATGCGCAGGCTTATGCTTCAGATCGCGCAGAGGATAGCCGAGCAAAACGAGTGCCAGGCGCTTATCACGGGCGAAAGCCTCGGTCAGGTCGCAAGCCAGACTATAGGAGCGCTCGGCTGTACTGACGAAGCCGCCGATATGGTTGTATTCAGACCGCTGATCGGTATGGATAAACAGGAGATCATTGACATCTCCTACAAGATAGATACTTATCAAACTTCCATCGAGCCCTATGAGGACTGCTGCACAGTCTTTACACCAAAGCACCCGCGCACAAAGCCCGTGCTCAAGTTTGTAAAAGAGGCTCAGGAGAAAGCCGGTTTTGAGCCGCTGATCGAAGAAGCGCTTCAAAACCTGAAAACCACGTATATTTCATAACATATAACAATTACACGAAAGGACGGACCTGCGTGTTTATTGAAATCATTTCGGTAAATAAAAAGAAAGAAACCGACGTTTTGACCACGCGTGCGGACGAGCTGAAACAGAAGCTTGATAAATACGGTTATTCGTTAAACACCGTACACAAGACTTTGATGAATCCCGTTACGATCAACTCAACGCTCAATAACCTTGCCGGCGGCGAAGAAAAGCCCGATATCGTTATTATTGCCAACGCTCTGCGTACAAAGGACAGTACGTCGTTCAAAAAATATTTTGTAGAGACGGTCGTAACAGCCGAGCGCGCCGAGTCGGAGCCTGTTCCAAAGGATTACTGGAAGAAGCGCAACAAGGCGTTTGCCGAGGCACGAAAAAAGAAGCTCGAAAAAGAAAAGCTTGAAGAGCTCGAAAAGGAATACACACTTTCCCGCAAAAAGGCAAAGGTGTTCTCGCTCGGTGACTTTGGCAACGGATATAAGGGCTATTGTTTCATTTACAAGGGGATCCGTGTCGCGGCTGTTCCCAAGGCTGAGCTGACGGACAATGACTTTGCCGAGATCGCTGCGCTGGCGGCTGTCAGAACGACTGAGGTGTTTGAAAACTCCGCAAACGATTTTCCCGACGGTTTCATCGAAGAGGATTATACTCCTCCAAAAACCGGTTTTGTTGACCGATATATCCCTCGCAGGGGAGATTCCAAAAAAGAAGTCGGCAGAAAATGCGTTGTAATCGCCGCTTTCCTTGTGTTTTTAGCGGCATTGGGTCTGCTTTTCTACAATATGGTTTACCTCAGCCTGCGCAACGCCCAGCTCAACGGCGAGATCCAGAGCATAGCTCACGGCGGCAACAAAGATCCCCACGCTCCCGATGTTGACAAAGACGGCATAGACTGGGAAAAGCTAAAGGCTATCAACGACGAGATCGTAGGCTGGATCCAGATCAAAGATACCCAAATCGACTATCCCGTGCTTTGGCACAAGGGAGACGACAGGTCGGGCCAGTTCTATCTTAACCATAACTACAAAAAAGAGTACGATTCCTACGGCACGATTTTCCTTGATTATCGCTGCACTCAGGGAACGGATAGCAAAAACGTCATTATGCACGGCCATCATATGAACGACGGTTCAATGTTCGGCGAGCTGATGAACTACGGCGGAACCTCGGGCAACCTTGACTTCTACAAGGAACAGCCGACGATAAGGTTTGATACACCGAAGGCTCCGGGAACGTATAAAATAATTTCGGTATTCAAAACGAATACCCTCTCGAGCCAAGGCGAATTCTTTAACTATATGATAGGCAACTTCCAGAACGAAAAGGACTTTATGAACTATGTCTATAACGTCCGAGTTCGTTCGATGATCAACTGCCCCGTTAATGTCAATGAGGATGACGAGCTCATCACTCTCTCGACCTGCTCTTATGAGTTTACTAACTTCAGAACCGTTATCGTGGCAAGAAGAGTAAGGATCGGCGAAAGCGCCAAGGTCGACGTCAGCAAGGCATCGCTGAACGATAACGCGGTTTGGCCGGAGGTTTACTACAATTCAAGGGGCGGCGAACGTCCAAAGGTCACGGACTTCTGCACAGCCTATGAGGCTAAGCAGATCAACTGGTACGACGGCAAGTATGACTTTAAGCAGCAAAAGGTATCTGTCAGCGGAGCGACGACCGCACCGCCGACTACAGAAAAACCAAAGGATGCCGAAACCACCTCGCCACCGCCGCCAACCACGGATCTGGTCGTATATCATACGGTCAAGTTCATAAATTATGACGGATCATTGATCTCGACCCAGAAGGTACTCGACGGAAAGGCGGCAAAACCGCCGGCAAATCCGAAGAAGCCAAGCGATAAATACTATGACTATGTGTTTAAGAAATGGGGACTCGAATTCAACTGTGTTCAGACAGATATGACCATAGCGCCGGTATTTGAGCCTCAGCTTAAACCGGAGTACGCTCAGCGTTAGGAGGTGCAAGGTGGAATATAGAATAGTTTTCTACTCCGCTCAAAAAACCTCAATGTGTGAGCGGACGTTGATAAAGTGCCTTTCGGCAAATCAGCTTAGCCATTCGGGATCATCATTCGCAACAAAGAACGACGCTCTGGGTTCAAAATTGATAGAGGCTTTTGACTTATGCAAAGTAACGTTTTTGATCGGCGGACTTGATTTTGCCGACAACCGCAACGCGGTCAAGGTTATCTCAAACGCCGCCGCTGAAAGCGAGCCCGAGCTGATCAAAAAGCTGAGAGGTATTGACGGACACGACGGGTATGTGTTAAAATCAGGCGAAAAGCTTATGATAATGCTGCCCGATGATCCCGAACAGATAGAAGCGATAGTTCAGGGAGAGCTTTCGGGATATTTGAAGTATTATGTGAAAACTTCATAGGGGATAACAGAAAGAATACAGAATATATGTTAATCAATAATTTTTGGAGGAAGGGATAGATCAATGAATACAAGCACATTTGAAAACTACGAATCAGCCGTTCGCTCATATTGCAGACACTTCCCAAAGGTATTTACAAACGCCAAGGGAGCTGTGCTCTCCGACGAAGACGGAAATGATTATATTGACTTCTTCTGCGGGGCGGGCGCGGTCAACTACGGCCACAACAACGAGTACATAAAGCAGAAAATGGTTGATTATCTCTCTACCGACGGCATCATCCATGCCCTCGATATGTACACCGTTCCCAAGCGCGAGTTTATTGAAACTCTCGAGAAAAAGATCATCGAGCCCCGCGGACTCAACTATAAGATCCAGTTCTGCGGACCTACCGGTACAAACGCGGTAGAGGCGGCGCTGAAGCTTGCTCGCAAGAACAAGGGCAGAAGCAATATCTTTGCCTTTATGGGCTGCTTCCACGGGATGACTCTCGGCGCGCTTTCGCTTACTTCGGAAATGTACGCCAGAGGCGGCGCGGGCGCGACTCTCTGCGATGTGACCCACATTCCAGCTCCCTATATGTTCGAGGGACTTGACGTTATCAAGTATATGCAGACTCTTATCGACGACGACCACTCGGGCGTAGAAAAGCCCGCTGCGGTAGTTATGGAGACCCTCCAGGCCGAGGGCGGTATCCGCCCGTTCAGCGATGAGTTCCTCCGCGACGTCCGTGAGTTCTGCGACAAAAACGATATTCTTATGATAGTTGACGATATCCAGGTCGGCTGCTGCCGTTGCGGAAGCTTCTTCTCGTTTGAGCGCGCGGGAATCGTGCCCGATATGGTCGTAATGTCAAAGTCGATCGGCGGTCTGGGTATGCCGCTTGCGATCGTTTTGCTCAAATCCGAGCTCGATATCTGGAAGCCTGCCGAGCACAACGGTACATTCAGGGGCAACCAGCTCTCGTTTATAGCAGGCAAGGCGTCTTTTGACTGGCTGCTTGAAAACAATGTTGAAGCCGAGACCCGCCGCAAGGGCGAGCTTGTAAAGAGCTTTATCGAAAAAGAGATACTTCCTCTTGATTCCCGCCTTGAGCTTCGCGGAATGGGACTCATCTGGGGTATCGACTTCGGAAAGATCGATCCCGAGCTCTCGGAGGTCGTTATCGAAAAATGCTTCGACAAGCAAGTTATCTGCGAATGTGCCGGCAGAGACGGTGCGGTATTCAAAATAATGCCTCCGCTCGTTATCGAAGACGATCTGCTTATGAAGGGCTTGAAGATCGTAGCTGAAAGCATTAAGGAAGCATTGGCAAATTAACAAATAGTAAACAAAACAGCTGTCATACTGTGAGTCGTTTCACAGAAATGACAGCTGCTTTTTGTTTTAGTATATTTAGAATTCTATTCCGATCCTGCCGCTGACGCCCTTGTCATAAGGGTGTTTTATCTTTTTGAGCTCGGTGACATAATCGGCGGTTTCAATAAACCTCTCGCCGGGCTCGTGTCCGGTCAGAACTATCTCCATACTTGACGGTGCGTTCGCGATAAATTCAAAAACCTCGCCTTCGCTCACCATTCCAACGTTTATCGCGTCAAAGATCTCGTCAAGGATTATCATATCGTATCTTTGTGACAGCGCTGCCGCGACGCTTCTTTCAAACAGGTTTCTGAACAGGGCAGTTGCCTGCTGCTTTTCCTGCTCGTCCATCTCAAACGTGAATTTCAGCTCGTGCGGACAGGGAGTGAGCGTTACGGTGTCCAGCTTTTCGAGCGAAAGCCGCTCGCCCGAGCCGTCGGTTTTTAAAAACTGCACAAACATAACGCGCATATTATTGCCCGCAGCCCTTGCGGCAAGGCCTGTCGCCGCGGTCGTTTTGCCTTTTCCGTCGCCGTAATAAATGTGAACCATACAGCACCATCCTCTATAAAAACCCAAGATATATGCCTAATACCCTATTATAATCTATATATAGATTATAACCCATTATTACTCGTTTGGCAAACAGCAATTTAAACAAATTTTTGCTTAAATGTTTGTGAAAGTTCTATGCGAAGAATTTTTAAAAAAACGCCCAAAAACTTGAAAAAAAGCCATATATAAGTTATAATATAGCTTGCGTGACTGCACAAGATATGCGATGAAGCGGGAGGTTGCGGCTTTTTAAGCCGGTTTTTCCGTGGAGTATGTCCGATTTTAAACCGGGCGAAAATACTGATGAATATTAGTATTACAACGAAACACTGAGTATAACTGCGGCATTAAAGGGTTGCTATGCCTATGCTATGCTCAAATGCTTTCAGGACGTTTCCCGGTTAACTGAATGGTTAAACGGGTTTTTTAATGCGGGGTGACGAAACACCCGGCAGAGTTTCAAAAACTTTCACGTCGATTTGAAAGCGAAACGCCCGCCTACAAGACAGCGTTTGCAACAGCTTACGCTACCAAAATTTTAAGGAGGCGACGATAATGGCAGTCAAGGAAAAAATCAGGATAAGATTAAAGGGTTATGATCACCAGCTGGTTGATCAGAGCGCAGAGAGAATCGTGGCAACAGCCAAGCGCACAGGCGCAAGGGTATCAGGCCCCGTACCTCTCCCGACAGAGAAGCAGATCGTTACTATTCTTCGTGCTGTTCATAAGTACAAGGATAGCCGCGAGCAGTTCGAGATCAGAACTCACAAGCGTCTTATCGACATTTTAAGACCGTCAAACAAGACAGTCGAAGCTCTTATGAGCTTAGAGCTCCCTGCCGGTGTTGATATCGAAATTAAGTTATAATTGTCATTAAAGGCTTAAGAGTAAGATACCAACCTACAAGCAGACAGGGTAAATGTTGGCACAGCCAACCAATAACCTAAAAGGAGGATACATTTCAATGCAAAAAGCAATCATCGGTAAGAAAATCGGTATGACACAGATTTTCGATGAAAAGGGAAGAGTAGTTCCCGTAACTGTTGTTGAGGCAGGCCCTTGCGTGGTCACAGCCAAAAAGACAGTTGAAAACGACGGCTACGCATCCGTACAGCTCGGATTCGGCGACTTAAAGCCCAACAAGGTAAACAAGCCTATGCAGGGTTTCTTTGATAAGTCAGGCGTAGCACCCAAGAAAACTCTCAAAGAGTTCCGTTTTGCCGACACAGACGCTTACAACGTAGGCGACCTTGTAAAGGCAGACGTATTCACCCCCGGCGACAAGATCGACGTAACCGGCAAGAGCAAGGGTAAAGGTACAGCGGGCGTAATCAAGAGATGGAATTTCCACCGTCTTAAAGAGACCCATGGTACAGGCCCCTGCGTTCGTCACGGCGGTTCGATCGGTGCCTGCTCCTCACCCTCAAGAGTATGGAAGGGCAAGAGAATGGCAGGCCACCTCGGCGCAGAGCAGGTAACAGTTCAGAACCTCACAGTCGTTAAGGTTGACGCAGAAAACAACCTCATCGCTGTAAAGGGCGCTGTTCCCGGTCCAAACAAAGGAATCGTTGTAATCAAAGATTCCGTAAAGGCTTAAAGGAAGGGGGATTATAAATGCCAAGTTTATCAGTAGTAGATATGGAAGGCAAGAACGTAGGTACTATCGAGCTTGCAGAGTCCGTATTCGGTATTGAGCCTAACGCGACAGTAATGCACCAGATGGTAGTCAACTACCTCGCAGCACAGCGTCAGGGCACACAGTCCGCTCTTACAAGAGCAGAGGTTTCCGGCGGCGGCAAAAAGCCCTGGAGACAAAAGGGCACAGGCCGCGCAAGACAGGGTTCAACAAGATCACCCCAGTGGACACACGGCGGCGTAGTATTCGCTCCCAAGCCCCGCAGCTACAAATTCACCGTCAACAAGAAGGTAAGAAGACTTGCTATGAAGTCAGCCTTCTCCGTTAAGGCTCAGGAAGACAACATCATCGTTGTAGATTCAATCGCTCTTGACGAGTTCAAGACAAAAACTATCGTCGCGATGCTCAAGGCTATCGAGGCAGAAAAGAAGCCTCTCATCGTTCTTGACACCGCTGACACAAAGGTAATCAAATCCGCTAACAACATTCCCGGCGCAAAGACAGCTCAGGTCAACACCCTGAATGTTTACGACATTCTCAACGCAGAGAAGCTCGTTATCGTCAAGGACGCAGTTAGCAAGATTGAGGAGGTATATGCATGATAGCTCACGA